>CAZXZR010000001.1:0-102537 GCA_964645545.1 uncultured Gammaproteobacteria bacterium
TCTTCTGCCCCCGCTGCGGCCAGAAGATAGAGAAGCTGACCAGCGACGAAATGGTTGACATCATCCGGACGCGCGGGCAGGAATTGAGACAGGAGGAAGTGACGATCCTTTCACCCTTGGTGCGCGATCGCAAGGGCGAATATTACCAACTGCTCTATAACTACCTCTCCTTGGGCTATAGCGAGGCGCGCGTAGACGGCCGCCACCATTCCCTGAAAGAACGCCTGGACCTGGCTCCGCGGAAAAAGCACACGATCGAACTGGTCGTGGACAGAGTTAATATAAAAGAGGAAACGCGGCTTTTTGAAGCCGTGGAAAATTCCTTAGCCTACGGCCAGGGTCTGCTCATCGCCAAATTCAAGGGCCAGGAATTCCTCCTCTCGGCCAGCTGGACCTGCCCGAACGACAATTTCGCTTTCCCGGAAGTAGAGCCGCGACTCTTTTCTTTCAATTCGCCGCATGGCGCCTGCCCGGAATGCCTGGGCTTGGGGAAGATCGGTTTTTTCTCCGAAACGGTCTGCCCCAAATGCCAGGGTCAACGCCTGCGGCCAGAAGCCCTGGCCGTGCGCCTGAACGGCCGCAACCTGGCCGAAGTCTCGGCTTTGTCGGTGAAAAGAGCCCTGGTTTTCTTCAATCGGTATTTTGAAAAGATGGCTAAGCGAGAACGGGCGATCGCCGAAAACATCGTCGTCCAGATCATCAGCCGCTTCGAATTTCTAGCCAAGGTCGGCTTGAATTACATCTCCTTGGACCGCGAAGCGGAAAGCCTATCGGGCGGCGAGGCCCAGCGCATTCGCCTCTCTTCGCAAATCGGTTCGCAATTGTCGCGCACCCTTTACGTCCTGGACGAACCGACTATCGGCCTGCACGAGCGCGATACCGGCCGCCTGATAGACACCTTGAAAAAATTGCGCGACAAGAACAACACGGTCATTATCGTGGAGCACGACGAGAAGACCATCCGCGCCTCCGATTACCTCGTCGACCTCGGCCCCCTGGCCGGCGTCAACGGCGGGGAAGTTATGGCCATAGGCCCGATCAAGGACCTTCTGGAAAACAAGGCGGCGATCAAGCGTTCCCTAACCTTGCAATATTTGACCGGCCAAAGAGAAATCGCCGTGCCGGCGAAAAGGCGGTGCCAGAACCACGGCAGTTTGAAAATCATCGGCGCCAGCGCCAATAACCTGAAAAACTTGCGCCTGGAAATCCCTCTCGGCCGCCTGGTCGGCATCGCCGGCGTTTCCGGTTCCGGCAAATCCTCGCTCCTTTACGACGTCATTTACAAAAACGTCAGGAAAATAAAAAACCGGCCGGGAGGCCGGGCTAAACTGAAAGGCGTCAAGGAAATCAAGGGCACGGAATACATCAATAAGGTAACGGTCATCGACCAGTCGCCCATCGGCCGCACGCCGCGCTCAAACCCCGCCACCTATACCGGCATCTTCACGCCCATCCGCGACTTTTTTGCCTCCCTGCCGGCCGCCCGCGAACGCGGCTACACCATATCCCGTTTTTCCTTCAACCGGCCCGGCGGCCGTTGCGAAGCCTGCAACGGCGCCGGCTTCAACCTGATAGAAATGCATTTCTTGCCGCCGGTTTTGGTGGAATGCGAAGTCTGCCACGGCCGGCGCTTCAACCGCGAAACCCTACAAGTCAAATACCGGGGGAAGAACATCGCCGACGTCTTGGACCTGACAATCGCGGAAGCAATAGACCTTTTCGGCGACAATTATTACGTGACCGACAAGCTGAGAGTCCTGCAATCGGTCGGCCTGGGTTACCTTAAGCTCGGCCAGAGCGCCACCACCTTGTCCGGCGGCGAAGCCCAGCGCGTCAAAATAGCCAAGGAGCTGACCCATACCCTAGGCCAGCGCACCCTCTACCTTTTGGACGAACCGACCACGGGCCTGCACTATTACGACGTGGAAATGCTTCTGGCCGTCTTGAACAAGCTCGTGGATAAAGGCAATTCCGTCTTGGTCATAGAACACAATATGCACATGCTGAAATCCATGGATTATCTCATTGATCTCGGCCCGGACGGCGGAGAGGACGGCGGCCGCCTTTTGGCCGCCGGCGAACCGGAAGAGGTCGCCCGCGATCCCAAAAGCGTCACGGGCAAATATTTGAAGAGTTATTTGAAATAAAAAAAGGGTTAGTCAATCGCTAATATATTAACTAACCCTAAATTTAAACGTGGCCGGATAATTACTTTGCTGAGGGTGCCCACCCGGATAAAATACATAAACGGAAACGCACCAACCGGCATTTTATCGGGGTTTCGCCTCCTGGGGGGCCACTTTTTTTCTCTCCGTTTTGACGGAGAGTAACTTAAAAAAACTATGCCTGAACTTGGGAAAAAAGGGGCAATAATAACAACCTAATTCGTTTATAAATTAATTATTCATTCCCTTCATTATCCACAAGCTCACTTTTACAGCTTACGCCTGAAAAATTTTTTTGTCAATTTTTTGCCAAGATTAAAAATTAGCCACAAGTAATGAAAATTTCTTCTTTCGCCCGACAGGTCTACCGCCTGACTGCCACAATCCCGCGCGGCCGCGTCGCCTCTTACGGCGGAATCGCGCGCGCTTTGAAGCGGCCCGGCGCCGCCCGGGCGGTCGGAAACGCCTTGAACGAGAATTCTTTCGCGCCCGAAGTGCCTTGCCACCGCGTCGTCTTGTCCACCGGCGAAGTCGGCGGCTATGCCGAGGGAAGCGCGAAAAAAATCGCCCGCCTGAAAAAGGAAGGCGTGGCCGTAAAAAAAGGTAAAATCAACCTGAAAAAATATGCCTATAAATTCCCAGCTGAAAGATAAGGCGAAAAAAGCGCCGGCCAAGCCGGGCGTCTATTTCTGGCTGGACGAAAAGGGCGCCGTGCTTTACGTCGGACGGGCGACGAACCTGAAGGCGCGGCTCGGCCAATATTTCCAGGGGCGCCTGGATCCGCGCGTCAAAGAAATGACGGCCTTGGCCAAAGACATCAAATACGAGACCACGGACAATCTCCTGGAAGCCGTCGTTTTGGAAGCGAAAAACATCAAAAAATATTGGCCGAAATATAATATCAAGGATCGCGATGACCGCTCTTTCCTTTACGTGGTCATCGGCGGAGGCGATTATCCCAAGCCGATCATCGTACGCGGCCGCGACCTGAAAAAATTCCCGGCAGCCAAAGGCAAGGTTTTCGGTCCTTATCAATCTCTTCATCTCTTGCGCACCGCCTTAAGGATAATCCGCCGCCTTTTCCCCTATAGCACCTGCGCACCCTTGAGCGGCCGCGCCTGCTTTGATTACCAGATCGGGCTGTGCCCGGGGGCTTGCATCGGCGCCATCAGCCCGCAAGACTATAAAAAGCACATCAATAACCTCAGCCTGCTCTTAAACGGCGAGCATAAGCGGCTGATGAAAAAACTTATCAAGGAAAATCCGGACAAGGCCTGGGCCCTGAAGCATCTGCAGGACGTCGCCCTCATGAGCAAGGAAGAGAACTTGGGCGAGATCAGATTGAACCGCCTGGAAGGCTACGACATTTCCCATTTCACCGGCAAGGAAAGCTACGGAGCCATGGTCGTCTTCCAAAACGGCCAAGCGCGCCCGAGCGAATATCGCCTCTTCAAAATAAGAACGGCACCGGCTGGCGATGACGAGCGGGCCTTAAGGGAGGTTTTGGGACGCCGCCTCCGCCATCCCGAATGGCCGCCGCCCGACTTAATAATGATTGACGGCGGTTCGCCGCAGATAAGCTTCTTAAGCCGTTTCTTCGCCGCCGAAAATATCAACCTCCCTCTCATCGGCATTTCCAAGTTTGGCGGCGATAAGCTCGTCTTCGCCCCTAAAACCGGAAAAAATCTGCGCGAATTGGCCCAAAACATCAAGCCGACCCTGTTAAAGGTCAGGGAGGAGGCGCATCGCTTCGCCAATTACGGCCGCAAGCGGGGTCGCCAGGCTTGACAAAATATCCACATCTGCTAATATAATCACATAATAAAAAACGCCGCAGACAGCCAGCCGGCGCCCTTCCGGGGCGCCATAAGTCTCGCCGAGGCCGGAAAGCTCCCGAAAGGAGCGCCCCTTCGTCTGTGGCCGCACAGATTTTTTTTATCCTTATGGCCAAAAATAAAGAACAAAAAAAGGAAATCTATCGCAATTTAAGCGAAAAAATAAAAAAAGCTAAAAGCATAATCTTCGCCGGCTTCAATGCCTTGGGCGTTAAAGACAACGAAGCCTTGCGCGAACGCTTGCGCCAAGAAAAAAACGATTACTACGTGGCCAAGAAAACCCTGATGACCTTGGCTTTCAAGGAACAGAAAATAGACATAAACGTCCGCGATTTTGCGGGCAAAGTAGCGGCCGTTTTCGCTTACGAAGATGAGGTTTCACCGGCCAAAATCCTGGGAAACTTCCGCCAGGATAAAGAAAAAGAAAACAAGCTTGCCTTCCTGGGCGGATTTTTGGACGGTAAGATCTTAAGTAAGGAAGAAGTGGAAGCGCTGGCCAAACTGCCGGGCAAGGCGCAGCTCTATGCCCAGGCGGTCGGCTCGCTTAAGGCGCCCTTGAACGGCCTGACTAATGTCCTGGCCGGCAATTTACGCGCCCTGCTTTATGCCTTGGACGCCATCGGCAAGAGCCGAACGGCTTAAGCCGGCGACACCGAGCAAACGACTAAAAATTATAAATAATAATCTTAAAAGTATGGACAACGAAAAAAAAGAGAAAGTTGAGGTGCCGGCGAAATTCGCCAAGCTGGTGGAAGAGATTGAAAAAATGAGCGTCCTGGATTTGGCGGAACTCGTCAAGATCCTGGAAGACAAGTTCGGCGTCAGCGCCGCAGCTCCGGCCATGATGATGGCGGCGGGTAACGGCGGCACCAACGGCGGCGCGCCGGCGGAAGAGAAGGACAGCTTCGACGTAGAAATCACCGACGGCGGCGCCAACAAAATCAACGTCATCAAGGCCGTGCGCGAACTAGTGGAGATGGGCCTGAAGGAAGCCAAGGACCTGGTGGACGGCGCGCCGAAAGTCCTAAAGGAAGGCGTGAAGAAGGAGGAAGCGGAAAAGATGAAAAAGAAACTGGAAGAAGCTGGCGCTAAAGTGACTTTGAAATAAAAAGGTAAAGAAAAGGAGAATATATACGAAATCCTTTTTAATTCTGCGCCCGAACTGCCTTCTTACGGCAATCAGGGCAATTACATCCTCCAAACAGATACTATCGACTCCGGCCAACATTCTTATATCCATGTTTCCGGCCATCTGAATTACAAGAGTAACCTGATATGGCAAGCCGATTCCGCTTTTGGCATAGGTGCTTGGGGAGAAAATGACGTCCTCCTCGTCCAAGACGCGATCTTGCCGGTAGGTTCTTTCAAATCTTACCTATTTTATGAAGGTACAGACATTACCGATCGCGCAAAACCGGCAAATATACCTCAAATAGCCCAAATCAGGCAGAGGGATAGTCTGATCTATCTGTTATATTCCGATTATTCCAGCTTCCGCGCCCATCTTAAGAATAGATATGGCCTTTACAACCTGAAGACGGAAATACTGGAAACGGATTAAAATTATTATAAAAGCCGCGGCTCAAATGCAGCGGCTTTTTATAATATTTTACTGGTTCAAGCTGATCTTATAAACCGCCTCGCCATCCAGGAAATAGGCGGCCTTGCCGGTCTCATCCACGGCCACGTCGCGCGGTTGGGAGAGGGAACTGACTACATATTGGTTAGCCAAGCTGCCGTCCGCCTTGTCCAGGACCGCCAGGCGCTTGGAACCGGCTTCAAAGACATAAAGATACTTGTCGCCGGCGATTATTTTGTCGGCCTCGGTCATGACCGGCACCAAAGCGTTAGCGGCATAATCAAGCATTTGCCCTTTATAGAACTTTAAGACCTGACCGTCGGCTAAAAGCACGTAAATATTGCCGTCAATGGCCAAATCCGTCGCTCCGGTAAAATCAACCGCCTCTTTCAACCACTCGGTTTTCGGGCCGTAAGCGTTACCGGAACGATTGAGGCGGTAAATTTGATTCCGACCTTTGGCTAAAAGATACAAATTATTGTTGAAAATCTTGAAACTGCTGACAGCGGCGGCCGTATCAAGACCCCCCGTTATCTCCAGTTCGCTGGCTTGGCCGGTTTTTAAATCCAATTGCGCCACTTGGTCCTTATCCCAGAAATAGAGGGAATTCTTGCCGTCGAACAGGGGATGGGTCAGGGCGGTGGAAGAGGCCAGCGTCCATTCTTGACCGACCGTGGCCGCCGCTTCATTGGCGGAGATTTCGTAAACGTTATGGTTATTGTTAGCGTAAAGCCGACCGACGGCGAAAACCAAATTATTCAGTGACAGACCGCTAACGTCAGCGAATTCCCCCGCACTGTCCAAGGACACTAGCTTCTCCACTTTGCCTGCTTGCGTTTTTAATTTGTCGTTTAAATTATTATAGATAACCAATTGCTCGCCTTTTTTATGGGGCAGGGAAGCTAAAAGTGCCTGGACATCAATTAAAACCAAGCGGGCGCCGTTTAAATCGTTATACAAGAGATGGGAATCAATCAGGTTTTCCTTAGTTTCAATCTGCGAGATTAAATCATTAAAGGCTGTTTGCCTGGCCTGGCTTTGCTGCCGCCAATGCGTAATTAAAAGGCTGAAGACGAAAACTAAGACTATGACCGTCAAAGCCGCCAAAAGCCAACGGTTTTTGCGGCTCAAATTTAATAAGCCAATTTTAAGACGACTGCCTAGCCCGCGCCAAAAGCCAGAATGGAAGAAATAAAGGAAAGCGACTAATTTCTTTTTTAGCCAGTGACCCCAGGGCAGGCGCTTCTTTTTGAAAAAAATTTTTTCTTTAATCAAAAAAGAATCGGCCCGCGCCAAATTAAGGCTTTTCACGCGACCCAATTCCGGCGAAACCAAGGGAGAGGAGACGGAAGCGGTTTTTTCTTCGCCGCCAAATCTTTGCTTGGCTTCCTTGACGAGCGGCCGCGGCTCTTTCCGGAAACGCTTTTTTAAATTCTTAAACAATTTGGCAAGGTTTATCAAACCGGCCGGAGAAAGCATACGCTCAGTTTTTTGTTCGGTATAATTTAAAGAAGAAATGGAACTGGCCGCGGAAACCAGGGCCGCTTCTTCTCTCACTTCCGGCAAAGCCAAACTGGCCGTGTTTTTAATGATAACGCCTAAAAAGGGAACATAGGCGTTAATTTTCGCCAAAATATTTTTAATTTGTTCCGCGGCCACTATCGGTGGCAATTTGGTGACGATGGCCATCAACTCTTTCGGCGAAAGGTACTCGGGCAGGGCCTCGCTGGCGAAAATGAAATAAGAGTACGCCGGAATTTCGCCGCTGATAATGGAAGAAAAAAGTTTGGGCACCTTAAGGCCTGTAGTATCAGCGGGGATTTTAGCGGCCGGCGTGGTCTCGGCGTTGGCCTCCACGTTAATGGTTTCATAGCCTTCGCCGCGTTTATGAATCAAGAGTGAACGATTTTTGCCGAAACTGGCGAAATGCAATTTATTTTCGTAAATCACTCCCAAAGTAATGTTGGTCGTCAGGGGATTTATTTTTATTTTCTCCTTAAGTATGAATTCAGCCAAGCTTTGGTTGGTCTTGGCTAAAGCGGCCTCAAAAATGTTTTCTATTTTTAAACCCTCAATTTTCCCCCGCAGCATTATTTTCTCATCGTTATAATAATTGTCGTTTAAATTGGCCAAGAGAAAATCCCAAAGCTTGCGGCCGTCGTTTTTTCGACCGCCAATTTCGGCTAAAATAAAAATTTTTCCGGCCAAGTTTTCCTTGAGGGCGTCGGGCTGGGCGACGTAAACGTCGCTTAAACCGGCGGCCTTGCCGGAATTTAAAATCAGGGAAGCGATTTTATTATACATAAGCAAAAATAGTCCTTACTGACCAAGGCGAATTCGTTTGACTGTTTGTTAAAGATATTATACTATAAATCCGTAAATAAATAAAATATGCTTAACGCGCTTTTCGGCTCCGAGGCGAGAATAAAGATTTTAAACCTTTTCCTCCTTCATCCGGAAGAAAAATATTACCTGCGGCAAGTCGCCCGCGAGCTGAATTTGCAGGTTAATTCGGCGCGGCGGGAGCTGGAAAATATGGTTAAATTTGAGCTTTTGCGCACGGAAAAAAGCGCTCTTTCAGAGTCTTCGCCGGCCAAAAAGAAAAAAGGGGGAGAAAAGAAAGGGGAAAAAAAATATTTCAGCGTTAACAAAAATTTTATCCTTTACCCGGAAATCAAAGCTTTGTTTATTAAAGCGCAAATTCTTTCCAGCCAAAAATTTCTCGCCGGCCTAAAAAAAATTTGCCAACCGAAATTTTTGGCCTTAACCGGTTTATTCACCAATTACCCGGAAGCACAAACGGATATTGTCATCGTCGGTTCCTTGCGCCGAAGCGCTTTTTTAAAATTAATTAAGAACTTGGAAAAAGACTTGGGCCGGGAAATAAACTACACGATTATGAACGAAAGGGAATTCCGCTACCGCCGGGAAATTATGGATATGTTTTTATATAACATCCTGGAGGGCAAGACTATTGTTTTGATGGATAACCTAGCCGCGAAGCGGCAGACAAAAAATAAATAAGTCGAGCCAAACACTTATGGCTATAAAGCAACGAGCAATCCGAAAATCTCTTATTAGAATCGGCGAATACGCCCTGCTTCTGGCAGCGGCGCTTTTGCTTTTAAGCCTGCTCTGGCTTTGGCCGACTTACGGTGGCTTAAAAAAAGCTGTTAGCGCCGGCTGGGCGGGGAAAAATCAGTTAAGCCAAGCTGTCAGTTCCTTAAGGGCCGGCAATTGGGTCGAGGCAATTAAAATCAGCCAAAAGGCCGAAAACTCCTTTAGCGCCGGCTTGGCTGATTTGGCCAGCGTTAGCGGCCACTTTATTTTCCGGCGGCGCGGACCGGCGAGAAACCAGCTTAACGATTTAAAATATCTTTTGGCCACCGGAGAAACTTTAAGTCGAGCCTTCAACCGCGGCCTGCCTTTAGCCAGGGATTTAGCGACTGTTTTGGCGACGGCGCCAGGCGGCGATTTTAATAATTTAAACGCCGATCAGAAAAGTCAGTTTCTAAAAAAGGTCTATGAAGCCGAACCAGAATTAAACGGCCTTAAAGCCGATCTGAACCTTAGTCTCTTAAATTTGAAGAAAATCAGGCGTTTAAGCCTGTTTTGGCCCATTTACGGGCAAATCAGCGCTTTAAAGGACCAGCTGGCCCTCGGCGACCATCTCTTAGCCGCCTTAGCCCCTTTAAGCCGGCTCCTGCCGGCTTTAGGCGGCTATCCGCAACCGGCTCGCTTCCTCCTTTTATTGGAGAATAACGACGAATTGCGGCCGACCGGCGGCTTTATCGGCACTTACGGAATTTTGGCCACCGACAACGGCAATATAATCTCTTTAGAAACCGAGGATAGCTACCACTTGGATATGCCGGCCGTAGGCAAATGGAACCTGGACCCGCCCGAACCGATCAAGAAATATTTAAAAGTGGAAAATTGGTACTTACGCGACGCCAATTGGTCGCCGGATTGGCCGACCGCCGCCCGTCAAGTCTTGGCGATTTATAACGGCGAAAACGCGGCCACCGGCGGCGCGACGCAAATTTTCAACGGTGTTATCGCTATTACGCCCGACTTTGTCAGCGATCTCTTGGCTTTGGTCGGACCGCTAACAATTTCCGGACAGACCTATAACGTTGACAACTTTCAAGAGCTCCTGCAATATACCGTGGAAGTCGGCTACAAGAAAGAAAATATTTCCTCTTGGAATCGCAAGGAGATTATTAATGAAATTTTGACTGAACTGCAAAAACGTCTTTTCGCTTTGCCGGCTGCCAACTGGAAACAACTTTTAAACATTACCACTAAAAACATCGCCGCCAAAAATATCCAACTTTACTTGACGCGCTCCGACCTAGAAAGGGAAGTGATCACTTTGGGCGCGGGCGGACAAATAGCGCTAAGGAGCGGCGATTACCTTGGCGTCGTGGACGCCAATTTGGCCGCTTTTAAAACCGACGCCGTCGTGAAAAAAAGTTTAAGCTACGCGGTTACGGGTGAGACGGGCAAGAGCGGGGTGGCGGACAGACCCGCAGCCACGGCCGTTTTGACTCTTAGTTATAAGCATCAGGGCGGCTTTGACTGGCGCACCACCCGCTACCAGAGCTATACCCGGGTTTACGCGCCTTTGGGCAGCCGCTTAATCGCCATAAGCGGCTTGGACGAAGCGCCTGATTTAAGTACGACTGACGACGCGGCTCTGGACAAAACGGTGTTCGGCTTCTACTTCAGCGTGGGACCCAGCCAAAGCCGGGAAATAACTTTGACTTATAGCCTGCCCGACGCCATCGCCCAACGCCTGGCGGCCGGCGATTACAGCCTTTTCGCGCAAAAGCAGGCGGGGCGGGAAACGGCCGGAGGTTTAGTCGTCACGGTTAAAAATGGCAGAAAAACTATAATAAACAGTCAGGGAAATTTGTTGATGGATGAAATTTTCACTCCTTAAAATAAAGGTTTAGGTAATAAATAAATTATTAACAAAAAAGCGCTGGGGAGCGCTTTTATTTTTGTTCAATTTATTTTTATTGAATCGTAAAGGCAACGCTGTAACTTAAACCCGAATCCAAACCCACCACTTTTATATCTAAACTTTGCGGGGACAGCTCGGGAATGGTCAAAAGTTGATTAAAATCGCCGCTCGCATCGGCGCGGGCGTAAACAGTTTCACCGTTAAAAGTAATATGCAGACTTTCGTTGGGCCAATAACCGCCGCCAGTTAAATTAACCGTCTGACCGGCGGCGCCGATATTATGGTCTAAATTGAGAAACAGCGCTCCGGGGGCTTGCGGCAGGGCCAATTCTTGAGCGCGAATAGAGGCGATTTTATGTAAATTTTTGTCTAAAAGAATAATATTAGAAGCGTTAAAAATCACCAAAACGTCTCCGGCGGGTGTCATCACTAATTTCAAGCCCATAGCCCAACCCCCGGGACCGCCCAACTGAGTTGTGTAGGCATAATTAACCACTTTAAAATCGTCTTTGGTCATTTTCACGACACCGAAGCCGTTGGAAAAATAGACATAGGGATTAGCGAAACTGCTTTCCACATCATAGCCGGGCGCGTCTAAATGTTGGAAACTGGCCAAGAGCTGGCCGTCAAAAGAAAATTTCTGGGCATAATAATCATCAACGGCGTAAATGTTATTGGTCAAACTATCAAAATATATTTTTCGATCGTGCGTAGGGGAATTAAAATTCAAAGGAATTTCTTGAACAACACTGCGACTAAAGCGATCATAAACCTGAATTTGCGTTTCGTTAATGCCGAATAAAAATTCTTGGCTGCCGGAAGAACGCAAACTGTATTTATTGTCCGGCGTGAAAGCAAAAGCGTCTATGGGCTGCAAGGCGGGATTAATGATTTTGACGCCCTCATCGCTGACGGTGCCTAAATTATCGCCAAAACTATCCACGCGATGATACCACTCCCAATAACTGTTGCTTTCTTTGGCAACTAAAGACAAATTTTTCAGATCACTAAAATCATATTTAAAAAGCGTGTATTGGGAAACGGCGTAAATAAAGAGCTGGTTGTTTTCCACACTTAACTTCAAATCATGAAATTCAGAATAATCTTTAAAGAGCGGGTCATAATTTTTCATTTTTAAAAGCGGCGTAATTTCATCGCCGGTAAGGGAAAATATCTCCAGATAGCCCGTATCGGTCGAGCCGAAAATAACCTGTCCCTGATAATAGACGGCGTCGCCAGAGTAATATGGCTGGACGGCGGCCTGGGTCGGAGGGGAGCTGAAAAGATAAGGCAAAACCAGCAGGCCGAAGATAAGCGCGCCGCCCAATTTCCGAAATAGTTTTTTCCGTTTTCCCGTCAGGATCATAGATTAGAAGCTTTTGTTTTCTTGTTTTAGGTTAACAAATTTCGTCAAAATAGTCAACGCTTCGGTATTGACAACTTAAAACAAAAATTATAACATAGATAATCACCAATAATCATAGTTCTTTAGCAATAAAAAAACCTGAAAGATGAAAAAATTAATCCTGTTTCTTTGTTTTTCTTTTGTTTTTCCAGCCTTCTTGGCAGCGGAAACTCCTCTGATCGGTAAGACGGCGTGCCATTGGTACCTGCCTAATTTGCCTTTGGAGCAGGCGCAGAAGCTGGTCAAGTACGACCTGCTCATCGTCGATCCGGAGTGCATTTTCACCAGCCGGGCCAGTTTGGACTTTTTGCGGCAGAGCCATCCCGGAATTAAGATCATCTGCTATTTCAATCCGGTGGAGTGGTTTAACCCTATGTTTCCGGACAAACCCTGGAGCCTCTGTATGGTCGCTTCGCTGAATGAAAAGCCGGAGTGGTGGCTCAAAGGCACGGACCAGAAGCGCATTACTTTCTGGCCGGGCATGCAAACTATGAACTGCTGCTGGGATTGCCCGACTAGAGAAATCGGCGGGCAAAAGGTAAATTACGTCCAATTCATCACTACCAGGTTCATTAAGGATGTCCTGAAAAAATATGCCTTTGACGGCGTTTTGCTGGATAACCTCTGGAACCGGGTCGATTGGCTGGGAAATTACGGCCAGAACCGGCACGGCTTGGACCGCGACGGCGACGGCAAAGATGATGCGGCCGGGAAAATAAACCAAAGCTGGAAAACCGGCCTGGCCTATGTCGCCGAAGAAATCAGGGATTTCGGCGGCTCGGATTTCATCGTCATCGGCAATCCGGCCAATTTGGATTACCAGCCCTATTGTTCCGGCAAAATGTTCGAGAATTTCCCGGACATCTATTGCAACGAAGAGGATAAAAAATACCAGGCTTGGTATGAAAACTTGGATTATGCCCGGGCTTTCCCGGGTCCGTGCGTTTTCAACGCCCGGGCTGATAATTATTTTTTCACCCTCTGTTCCTCACTCTTGCTGGACAACGTCTATTTCTCTTTCCAGCAGAATTCGCCCTATGACCCCAAGTGGGAATTGAACCTGGGCGAACCGCTCTGCCCGGCCGAAGATTTGGCCGGCGCCTACAAACGTTGTTTCAAAAACGGCAATGTCTTCGTCGACCCCGGCGCCAAAAAGGCCTGGATAGTCTATAAGGACGGCCGGGAAAGGAAAGAATAATCCTTGTCTGGCAATTAAGACTACAATAAAAAGCTATTCTAAAAAGAATAGCTTTTTGCTTTAGCGCGTCGGGCGCTAATTTTTTTTGGAGGGCCACAATAGACGATAAGTACTGGCCACATCCCAATTCAATTCTATCACATCCAGCCGATGGCCGAATTCAAGATAGAATTTTTTGACGCCGTCGTCGTAAAGGTAACCGACCACCGCTTTCGGCTCAAACCGGGCGTTGTCTTTAACGTCTATACGCTTGGCGGCCGCTTCGAACTGAGCTTTGATATAAGTCTTGTTGACCGCCTTGAAATTCACGCTATCGCCGATATTGCCCTCGCCATGCCAGATTCCGGTCCGCCTCGACCAATAATTCTGCTGGTACTGCACCTGGATCTTGTAGCTGCGGAACCAGCGATTCTTCTTGTCGGTCAGGTTGGCGCCGGCCAAACTATAGGTGCCGTAATCGTCCTGCCAGGCTTCTTCGGTCATGGCGGCATCGTGGCCGTGGTCGCGAAAAATCTTAAAGCCGGGGAAAGCCCACCAGCTGTAATCATAATTCTCGGAAAATTTTCCCCAGCCGATGAAACTGGGGCCGACAGTGTACTCCTTGGAGGTAAAATGATAGCCGCCGAAAAGGACATTGACGTTGGTAAAGCCAAGAAAACCGCCGTAAAGCATGTTTTCCTTTCTGAAATTAAGGCCGGCATTACTATACTCATAGTTGCCGTTGCCGCTTTTGTCGGTAATAATGATTGTTCAACTTATTATTTCTATGCCCCAACGTCAAGTACCCCGACATCAAGGCGCCGACTAAGGCCCAGAAGCTCCATTGCAGGGAGGAATCCTTGAGTAGGTTGTCGCCGACACTGGCCAGATAAAAGGACAGAGAAAAAACCAGGACGAAGAGGAAAAGGAGCTGGCGCCGCGGCCGAGTTTCCCGCTGCCAGCCCCTGGCCAGCTTGACGAGCAGGGAAACTATTAGGCTGGCGTAGATTATGAGTCCCAAAATACCGAGTTCCAATAAAATTTTAATGTAATCATTATGGGGCTCGCTCGAACCCAAGAGATAGGAACGGTTCTGGCCGATAACGATGGTAGCCGTGCCGGCGCCGTAGCCGGTCAAGGGCCGAGCCTGGGCATAACTTAAGGCGTCGCGCCAGAGATCCAGGCGCCAGACCGTGGAATCGCTGGCTGAAAATGGCACCAGACTGTTGACCCTTTCCTGAATAGCCGGGGAAACGGCGTAAAAGAGAATCAAAGCCGTTAGGGAAACGATGAGAAAAATGCGGAAACGGAAAAGGCCGATGAGCAGAAGGACGACTATTAGGCACAACCAGGCGCCGCGCGTATAGGTGAGCACCAAGACGGCCAGGAGCGGCAACGACAAGAAGAGATAGAAATATTTTTCCACCGCCTCCCGTTTCAAGGATAAAAAAAGAAAAAAAAGCAAAGTCAGGATAAAGACCAAGTAGAAGGCGAGCATGTTGGGATGGACGAAGGTGCCATTGACCCGCCAGCGGCTGCCGTCAAAAAAACCGCCGCCGTTTAGCGCCTGGCCCAAAGCGACGGCCACAGGGATAAGAGAAGAGAAGATAATCGTCTTAATAAGCCAGGAGACCTGCCGCCCATCATAAAACAGGAAAAAACCTAAAAGGAATAGGGCGAAGAAACTCAACCAGCGCAAAATTTCCACCAGTCCGGATTGAGGATCGATGGAGAAGGGGAGCAGGAAAACGGCCAAAGCCAAAAAAGCCAGCCAATTGGCGGCCAAGGGGATTTTTTTTCGCCAAGCGCGTTCGCGGATGAAAATCGTCAGGGCGAAAATAATAACCAGAGCGCCGATCAGGGAAGTAAAATTTACGCTCAGGCCGCCCAAATGGAAAATTTCTTGGTCGGTTAAAAAATCCACGGCCGTCCTCACGACCAACAAGCCGGCAAAGGCAATCCTCGGGAAACGGAAAGACAAAGTGAAAAGGGCGAAGACGAAAAAAACCAGGAACCACAAGCCTATTCCTTGGGTCCAAAAAAGCGCCGATAAGAAAACGGCGGCGGCCAGAAAAAATGCTAGGAAAACAAAGGCCGGCTTGGCCGGCCTAGGCGGAACGGCTCGTTGCGCAGGGAAAATCGGCTGGTGTTCAGTTTCCATAAAAATGCTATAATAACGATATCTAAATTCTATATAGCTAAACTGAAAAAGTCAAAAAAGTCAAGATGCGCCTTCTTCAAGTCAATAAATTCCATTACCCTCGGGGCGGGGCGGACAAATATTTCCTCTTTCTGGAAAAAAGCCTGCGCGCGGCCGGCCACGAAGTCGCGGTTTTCAGCATGGCCCATCCCGACAACGAAGCTTCTCCCTGGCAGGATTATTTCGTTTCTAAAATAGATTTTGAAAGAGGGACTCTGAAAGATAAATTAAAAACTCCCGGGCGCGTCATCTACAGCCTGGAGGCGAAGAAAAAATTCACCCGCCTCTTGGAGGCTTTTCGACCCGACCTTATTCATTGCCATAATATCTATCACCAGTTGTCGCCTTCCATTTTAAGCGCCGCCAAAGAAAAACGAATACCCATAATCATGCATCTGCATGATTATAAACTAATCTGTCCCAACTATCGCCTTTTTATTAATAATGAATTTTGCCGCCTCTGTTTGGACAAAAAGAGTTACTGGCCCTGCGTCAAAAAAAATTGTTATTCGGGACGCGGCCGCAGCTTTTTGGCCGCCCTGGAAATGGGTATCCACCACCGGCTCCTAAAAATTTATGAAAAAAATATTGATCTTCTGCTCGCTCCCAGCCGATTCATCGCCGATTTGACGCGGGAAGCCGGCTGGCCTAAAGAGAAAATAAGAGTCCTAATGAATCCGGCTCCGGCCTTTTCGCCGGCGCTCGCCAAGGAAGGCGATTATCTTTTCTACTTCGGTCGCTTAGCGGCGGAAAAGGGAGTCGACAAACTTCTTGGTGCCGTAAAAGCGACGCCTTTTAAACTAAGAATCGCCGGCCGCGGTCCCCTGGAGGCCGGCCTGAAAAAAGAAGCGGCCGCGGAAATTAAAAGCGGAAAAATAAAATTCTTGGGCGAACGCCGGAGCGAAGACTTGAACCGCGAAATTGACGGAGCCGCCGCCGTCGTCCTGCCCTCGTTATGGCCGGAAAATATGCCCCTGGCGCTTTTGGAAGCTTTAGCCAGAGGAAAAATAATTATCGCCAGCCGGACGGGCGGCCTGCCGGAGATAATCAGAGAGAATGAGAACGGCTTCTTGTTCACCCCCGGGAATATCCAAGAATTAAGCGCCAAAATAAAACTTTTGTTAAATTTGCCGGCGCCAGAGAAAGCGCGCCTGCGCGCCGGCGCCTTGGCTATCGCCAAACGTTTAAATCCTGAAAACCATTTGCGTCATCTCGAAAAAATTTATAAAGAATTAGCCAAAAAATCGGAATGAAATCCGATTTTTTCTTCAATCTTCAGGGCGAGGCGGGAGGGGTGTAAAAAATATTGACAAAAAAAATTAATTATGTTAACATCATTTGAAAACCGGAAAAACAAATTTTTAAAATAGTCCGATTTAAAAGATAACTTATGGAAGCAAGGATTTTTTTTAAGCTGGTTAAAAAAAGGAAAGGCGCGATTCTTTTGATCATCCTGCTTTTCCTGCTCGTCGCCGCGGCCGTCTCTTTCGGCCAGCCCTTGAAATACCGGGCCCGCTCGCGCCTGCTCATTATCCAAGAGGGCACTTTTTCCGACCCCTACACGGTGGCGAAATCAAACCAATATTTAAGTTCATTATTGTCCGAAGCGACCTACTCCGGTTCTTTCTTCGAACTTTTAACCGCTTCCGGCTATAACGTCGATTGGTCCTACTTCGGCAACGACTATAAAACGCAGCTGAAAAAATGGAAACAGACCATCGTCGCCAAAAACGTCAATGATACCGGGGTGATGGAAATTGACGTTTATCACCCCGACGCTTACCAAGTCAGGCAAATCGCCCTGGCGGTCGCCAACGCCTTGGTCAGCCAGAATAAAGATTATCAGGGCCTGGGGGATATAAAAATAAAAGTCATCGACCAGCCAGTGGTTTCCGCCTGGCCGGTTAAACCGAACCTGCCTTTGAATTTCGGCGCCGCCGGGCTGATCGGCTTAATCACCGGCCTTATTTACGTTTATTATTTCCCTTTGAGTCTTAAGGATAAGCGGCGCTTAAAAATAGGCGGGACCGGCGGCCAACGCCCTCCCGAAATAGTTAGGCCGGAAGAAAAAAAAGAAGAAGCGGGGAAGAGTCGGGAAAAGGAACAGTCACATTTTTACGGTGATTTCAAAAATATCATTCGCGGTTAAGCGGCGGGGAGGCGACTCCTCCCTAAAGCCGAGAGGCGAAAAAATCCGCCTTTCAGTTTTGGGAAGTACATTAACAATTAAAAATAATGGACATGAAAAAATTTATTCTTTTTTTCTCTCTTTTCTGGCTAGTGACAAACGGCCAGGGTCAAGAGCTCATCGCCTGCTTCGGCGGCGGCCGTTTGGCGGCCGAACGCCTGCACGGCGACTTCGAGTTCCTCGAAGCGCGCCTGATGTTCGGCCGGGCCAAACTGCAAGTCGGGCCGGCATTTAACGCTACCTGGGCCTACGTCGTCGACCACGACTTTTACTACCAGGGACGCGAATATATCGGCGGTCTCTCCTTAGCTTCTTGGAAACGGGGATTGAGGTTAGATCGGTATGTCTGGGCCAGCGCCGGCTACCGTTGGTCAAACGACCGCGGTTCCGACGGCCATTATGAAGCCTGGCAAGACGATCGGCTCGCCTATTTTTTGGGAGGGTGGCGGCTAAGCGACCCCCTGGACGGCTGGCTGGGAGATAATCTGGCTATGTTCGAATTCCAAACGCCCTTGCAAAACGGACAAATCACGGCCCGCTTTGAAGGCGACACCATCAAGGACGCCCGGCCATTCAACAAGGAAAGGCTGCGTCTAGTCGATGAAATCGGCGTAAAAGCATTACCCTTATTCCTGGGATTCGCTTGGCAAGAATTCCGTTTTACGCCCCTAATCCATCTCGGCTACGGCTGGGAAAGAGGGGCGGAGCGGCAATTCTGGGAAGCCGGAGCCGGCTTTTCCTTCTCAATATATAAGGATAGCTGGTACCAGGAACTCTTTAAAATCAAGGCGTTCCAGCGCCAAGATTTTTACGCCTTAAACTCCGGCCGCGGCGAGAATTACCGTCCAGCGGCCTGGCAGGTAGAGATAAACATAAATATAAACAAAAAATTCGGGAGGTAGTAATGAAAAAAATAATAAGTAATTCATCGTTCTGGATGCCCATTTTGGCCGGCATCATTATTATCTTGATCTTGGGACTCTGCTACCGCCGCGCTAAGGTAATCGCCCAGCGCGAAACAACGGTTCAAAAATCGGAGGCCAAAGCCACCGTTTTGCCAGAAAATCAGGAAGACAGAATCTATAGCCCGGCTTTGGGCTGGGCGGACAAACGCTACGGCCAGGAATTAAAAAGGCTCGGCGATTCGCTGACCTGGCTTAATTGCGAACTGGCCAATTGCGGCCAGCTTCAAAAACCGGCAGGGAAAACGGAAAAACCGAAGGCCGCCGCTCCCAAAAAGAAAACGCTAACCCCGGCCGCGAGCGCGGAAAAGATTCCGCCGCCGCCGAAAATTGAAACGCAAGCGCCCCTGCCAGCCGGCGGCGTGATGGAAAACGTTACCTTGCACATCGCCGAGAAATACGACCCAGTATTCGAAGGTGACGTGGGCGTCACTTTTTTCTGCGATGGGTCCGGATATGCCTACCCGGATTATTACCTGTCTAACGTGGCCTATGAGCGGGAACATTGCAGTAGCGCCGAAGTTAGCGGGCAAAACGGGCAAGCCATGTCCTTGGGCCAAAATGGTTATTGGCAGGCGATAGACTTCAATACGCGCCTGACACCCGACCTGATAGAAAATGGCCATTTCCAATGGTCCATTTATATAGGTGACTTCCAAGACCAGGGGTTCTCCTATCCGCGGTACCTGCCGCATGAATCTATCAAGCCCATCATACGACAAGTCAGGGGCAGGGAAGACGGTGAAATCACCGCCGATGACCTGAAGGCCATGGCACCTTACAGCGTCGGCATTGAAAAAGGCTGCATCCGGCCTAACGACGCTTTCGGCACCGGTACCGACGGCAAACGGTACGAGGGCTGGGAATTCTATATGAATATGAGCTATAAAAAGAAAAATTAGCTTACACTACCAGCCTTAATGAAATCTTAAGACCTTTTATGCTAAGATAAGCAAAAAGGTCTTTTTTTATTTTTCTTTATTTTTATCTTGACAAATTATTATTTATATTCTAATATCTCTTTACAAAGCTAAAAAAATATTCTATAATTTTAAGTCATAATTAATTTATGAAAATCGCCTTTATCGGGCAAAAAGGTGTGCCGGCCAAAACCGGCGGCATTGAACGCTATCTTGAAAACTTGTCCGTGCGCCTAGCCGCCAAGGGACATGAAGTTTTTGTTTACTCCCGCCGCTATTACAGCCGGGGTATGAAAGAATACAAAGGGGTGAAAATCATCTCCTTGCCCAGCGTCCGCAGTAAAAATCTGGAAACCATAAGCCATACTTTCTTCGCCTCCTTAGACGCTATTTTCCGGCGCGTTGATCTCATCAATTTCCAAGCCATCGGCCCGGCGACCTTAATCTGGCTGATAAAGATATTCAAACCGAAAACGCCGGTGGTTTTCACTTTCCATTGTCAGGATTATTATCACCAAAAATGGGGCCGCTTCGCCCGCTTCTATTTGAAATGGGGCGAGAGTATCGGTTGCCGCCTGGCCGACAAGGTTATCGTCACCTCCCGAATCCTGGCCGACTACGTAAAAAAGACTTACGGCTTTGCGCCCATCTATATCCCTTACGGGGCCGAAATCCAAGAAAAAATTCCGCCGACTGGAATCCGGCGCTGGGGCTTGGAAAAAGACAATTACGTCGCCTATATCGGCCGCCTCGTCCGCCATAAGGGCGCGCATTATCTGATCGCGGCTTTTAAGCAAATTGAAACGGAAAAAAAATTAGCGATCGTCGGCGCTTCCGCTTATACCGACGCTTACGTCCGGGAATTGAAGGCTTTGGCCGCCGACGACCAACGCATCATTTTCACCGGCAACCAAAGCGGCCCAATCCTAAAAGAGCTCTTTGCCAACGCCGCCGTTTTTGTCCAGCCTTCGGAATACGAAGGTTTGTCCGTCGCTCTTTTGGAAGCCATGGGTTGGCGACTGCCTTGCCTGGCGAGCGACATCCCGCAGAACAAAGAGGCCTTAGCCGGCACCGGCCCGACTTTTAAAAACCGCGACGCTAACGATCTGAAATTAAAACTGGAAGGTCTATTGGAACATCCGGAAGAAAGGCGCCGTTGGGGCCAATTGGCGGCGGCGAGGATAAAAAATCAATATAATTGGGATAGGATAACCAAGGAAATTATCGACGTTTTCATAAAAACGGCCGCGGAACGGAAAAAACTTATCGCTCCGTCTTTGGCGATTAATCGTGATTATCGCGGTTAATCCCTAAAGAAAAAGTCCTTTACAATTAAACCAACCCCAAAAAACTATAAAAGATGAAAAAGATGAAACTGAACATTCGCACCGGCCTGATGAACATCTCTCTGGCCGGAATCTTTATTTGCATGTTTCTCGCGGCCTGCCAGAAAGACTGGCCGGAACCGTTCACGAAACCAAGTAACCCCTGGACAAAAGACGGTTACACTTTGAAGTCATCGCTCAACACTGACGATGACACGCTCACAGGCTACATCGGCGTGGCCGCGACCTTCGGAGTGGTAGATGGCGACGGCAATCCCGTAGCCAACGTCACTTTCATTTTCGGCGACGGGAGCTCGCTTACCGGCGAGCAAGTCATCCACAGCTACCTGCTCACCGGAGTATTTTCTCTGGCCGCAGTCATCCCCGGCGGACCGACCTTAGCCGGCTGGATAAGGATCCTGCCTTTCGGCGAAACCGATTCCACCGAAGTCGTAATCTCAATTTACCATGATTACGACGGCAATCTATGCCATGATACGATCGGCCTGATGGTGGAACACATTTCCGGCTATCTCGACCCGGGCCAGTATTTCGTTTCCGGAGATTTCAACGGCTGGCCGGCGCCGATAAACGCCCTCATCTTGAGCGCCAGAGTCATTGGCGGACATACTTATGCCGTCTGGGCGATAGAGCATGCCCTGGGCGTGGAAAAATTCAATTTCGGCAAGAACTTTGACGCCGGCGGTTCGGCCTGGAACTATTCGCCCAATTCCGTCTACTGGCATGAAACCACGCCGCCCAACGGGGACCTCTGGGTCTATTTCAATGTAAGCGGCATCGCTCCAACCGAGCAGAACAGCACCTTTCCCGGCCTCTGGGGCGATGAAGATAGCGAAACTTGGATTTACCGCGGCGACTGCCAATACGGACAAACAACGGCCGCCGTGAATATTTATGCCAATAAAGATAGCTTCTTATTAGAGCCTGACAACCCCCAGTTCTATTACAGTTTGGACGGGGGAGGCAGTTGGGACAATTACCCCCTGTCAGATCAGGGAAATTATTACTGGCACCAAATTGACGGTGTCACTTACGGCACCGTAATCTATTTCTATTGCCTGGCTCAAGCCGGCAATAGCTATTCCAAAGTGCTTGGCGGGGTGATGTATAACCCCAGTACCGACTGCGAGTTGGTACAAATAAACAAGCCTATACAGAGCGGGCTAGCGGCCAAACTAGCGGCCGTTAGTTTCCCGAAAATGGATTTTGCCCCCTAAATAGCAAAAAAAGGCGTCCTCACGGATGCCTTTTTTATTAATATTTTCTTAAACCGCTTTACAACCACCGCTTGCGATTGAAGAAAAACAGCATACCCAAAGCGCCGATAACCATAATGCCGATAATAATCCAGAAACCGTGGGGATGATTGACTAAGGGAGTATCCGCGGTGCGCATGCTGAAAAGCGTGGCTAAAAGCGTCAGAGGGAAAATGATCACGGAAAAAATGGTCAGGGTTTTCATGATCGTGGTCAGGCGGTTATTAAGAAAAGATTCATTGGTGCTATTTAAAACCTCAACCATTTCTTTTTGGTTGTCCAGCATCTCCCAAATGCGCTTGGAATGATTGACTAGGCCGTCAAAATAATTTCTGATCGCCTTTCGCTCCACCAGACTGCTTTCCATATTCATCAATTTCTGCAAAATGTTTTTATGGTTCTGCATGATTTTGCGCAAATTAATGATGTTGCGACGCAAATTCAAAATTTTTTCCACCGCCTCGCGCTGGCGGTCGGAAAAAATCAATTCCTCCACTTCGTTTAAAGCCAAACTACTCTCGTCAATTAATTGGTAACAACCCTCCAAAAGACGGTTCAAAATCTCGTACAAAAGAATGGCTGAGGATTCCAAAGAATAGGCTAAAAGCACGTCCGGGCTTTTCTTGCCTAAGTTGAAAAATTCGGTCAAGGCGGGTAAATTCTTGTTATGGGCGGTAATGAGAAAGCCGTGGCCGATGAAAAAATCAATTTCCGCCGAAATAATTTTACCGTTTTCCAAGGCCGGAAAATGTAAAATCAAAAACAAGTACTTCGGGCCCTGAAAAATCATAGGCCGCTGAAAAGACACGGAGGCCAAGGCTGAACGGGCGTGGGCAAGGTCAAAATTATAGCGCCGGCGCAGATAATTAACTTCGTTTTTACCAGCTTCGGCCACATTAAGCCATTTCAAAACCCGTTCGGTTTTGGGGTTACTAATGGTCAACTCCTCCACTTTGTCGCTGATTTTTTTGTAGTTGGCCATAAAGGAAAAATTCTTTGACGAAAGGCCTTTTTTATAATAAAATTTAGTTATCAACATTATAACATATGGCTGTTATTTTGGGAATAAATTTGACTGAACTTAGCTCGGCGGCGGTTTTAAAAAAATGCGCTGAATTTTTAGGTGACGGCCGCCAGCATTATTTGGTCACGCCCAATCCGGAAATAATTCTCGCCGCCCATAAGGACGAGGAGCTTTTCTATATCTTAAACCAAGCCGACCTGGCCATTGCCGACGGTTTCGGTCTGAAAATCGCCGGCCGGATCCTGAAGGAAAGGGTCCGGCGCCTGACCGGCGCCGATTTAACCGCGGCTCTCTTGGAAAAGGCCGGCCGGGAAGGCTGGAAGGTCGGAGTCCTGAATTGGGCGGGCGGCCTTTCCTCCGCCGAAGAGATCAGCCGGGCTTTAAAGGAAAAATACCCGGGCTTGAAATTCGCGGTTTGGCCCGTGGGACGCGATAAATTCCTGGATCCGGAAAGGCTGGCGGCCGTGAACGCTTTCGCCCCGAGCCTGCTGTTCGTGGGTCTGGGATTTCCTTATCAGGAAAAATTAATGTATCATAATCTTAGCCGCCTGCCCGCAGTCAAATTGGCCTTAGGCGTCGGCGGCACCTTTGATTTCCTCAGCGGCAAGGTCAGGCGGGCGCCTTCGGCCTGGCGCCGGCTGGGTCTGGAATGGCTCTGGCGCCTCTTAAGACAGCCGCGCCGTTTCAAGCGGATTTACCGGGCGACCGCGGTCTTTTTGCTGAAAACTTTCCGCCTGCGCTTCGTCAATTGCCATCGTTATCGCCCGAACGTCGCCTGCCTGCTTTACAGGCGCGAGGGCGGGGAAGCGGAGATATTTTTGGTGGAACGCGCCGACGAAGCCGGCCATTGGCAATTGCCCCAGGGCGGCCGCGAAGACGAAAGCCCGGCCAAAGCGGGCCGGCGCGAATTGAGTGAGGAAGCGGGCACGGACAAATTCGCCACCAAAGGCGTATTCAAAAACGTTTATAAATACAATTTCCGGCCGGCCGGCTGCCCGACCGCGGACGAAAAGACGGCCGCCGACGGAAGCCCGGCCGCGGCCGGCCTTAATCGGCAAGGGCAGAAAAGGAGGAAATACGACTATAAGGGCCAGAGACAAAGCCTGTACGTGGCCGAATTCACGGGCGAAGACACCGATTTCAGACTAAATTTCTGGGATCATCGCGCCTGGAAATGGGTGCCGGCCGCGCGGCTGGTGGAATCCGTCCATCCTTGGCGCCGGCCGGGCGCGAAAATATTTTTGGAAAGATTCAAATCTTTATTCTGACCCTAATACCTGCCGCTTATCGGCTTAGCGATTTTTATGCTTTTCTTCCGTCCTAAAACCCGCTTGCGCTTCGCGCCTTCGCCGACCGGTTTTTTGCATCTGGGCGGCCTGCGTTCGGCTCTCTTCGGCTACCTTTTGGCCAAGAGCCGGGGCGGCAGATTCATTTTGCGCCTGGAAGACACGGATCAGAAAAGGGAAGTGTCCGGCGCGGCCGAAAGCCTAAAGGAGATCCTGGACTGGGCCGGCATAAAATTCGACGAGGGCCCGGGTCTGGGTGGCCGATACGGACCCTACCGGCAAACGGAGCGTTTAAAGATATATAAGCGGGAAGCGGAAAAATTGCTGGCACAAGGCAAAATTTACCGCTGTTTCTGTTCGCCCGAACGCCTGGAGAGGATGCGCCAGGAGCAGGCGGCCAAAAAGGAAGCGCCGCACTACGACCGGACCTGCCGGCAATTGGACGCCGAGACCGCGGAAAAACGCGCCCGGGCGGGCGAGCCTTACGTCCTGCGCCAAAAAATGCCTTTAAGCGGCGCCGTCACCGTCCGCGACGAATTATTGGGAGAGATAAAATTCCCCGCCGCCGGCCTGGACGACCACGTCCTGATGAAATCCAACGGCGTCCCCACCTACCAATTCGCCAACGTGGTTGACGATCATTTGATGGAAATCTCCCACGTCACCCGCGGCTACGAATGGCTGCCCTCCTTCCCGAAGAATATCCTGCTCTACCAGGACTTCGGCTGGCGGCCCCCGAAATTCATCCACCTACCCCTCATTCTCAACCGGGAAGGGGGAAAATTAAGCAAGCGCCAGGGCGACGTCTTCGTGGAACAATACCGCGCCCAAGGCTACCTGCCGGAAGCGCTAGTCAATTTCTGCGTCCTTCTGGGCTGGCACCCGAAAGACGAGCGCGAGCTATTCTCCTTGGCCGAACTGAAAAAAGCCTTTTCTTTAGCCGGCATGGGCACAAGTCCGGCCGTCTTCGATCCGGACAAGCTGGACTATTTTAATGGCTATTACATCCGTCAGAAACCGCTCCCGGAACTGGCCGTCCTCTGCCGGCCATATCTGGCCGCGGCGGGCCGGGAAACCGACGCCGGGCGCCTGGAAAAATTCGTCGCCTTGGCTCGCGACCGGATGAAAAAACTAAGCGCGGTCGCCGAGCTGACCGCCTTCCTCTTCGCCTTGCCCGACTACTCCCCCGAACTCCTGCGCTGGCAGGGCCAATCCCTGGCCGAAGCCCGAAGCAGGCTCGGGGAAATCAAGGGCGAACTGGAAAAGTTGGCCGCGGCCAAATGGACGGAGGCGAACTTGGAAAAAACTTTGCTCGGCTGGCTGAAAGCGGGGGGCAAGAAAAACGGCGATTATCTCTGGCCCTTAAGGATCGCCCTGACCGGCCTGAAGAACAGCCCCGGCCCCTTTGCGGTCGCCGCCGCCTTGGGCAAGGAAGAAAGCCTGGCCCGTTTAAAAAAAACCGGCATTTAAAAATAAGCGCCGGCCGCCTTGGCGGCGCGCTTTTAATCTATGCGCCCCAAAAGAATAAGTCTTAACGTCTTTGTCTTCGCCGCCCTGATCCTGGCCCTTATAGCGGCCGGCGCTGCCGCCGGCCTCAGCCGCCGGCCGCCCAGCCCGCCGGCTGGAGGCCAGGAAAGCCATCTAAGCGGCTACCAATACATCAGCCCCTTATTGGAGTGCCTGCAGCCGAGCCTGCCGGACAAAAAAACCAGAAGCCTGGAGGGCTTGGTCCGCGGGCTGATAAACGAAAAAATCTCCGCCGGGGAGGCCAGCCACATCTCCGTATATTTCCGCGACTTGAACAACGGGCCTTGGTTCGGCGTCAAAGAAAAGGAGAATTTTTCTCCGGCCAGCCTCCTGAAAGTGCCGCTCGCCATCGCCTATCTGAAACTGGAAGAGAGCCAGCCGGCTTTAGGCCAAGAAAAGATCCGCCTCGGCACCGAGGAGCAATCCGATTACAAGCAGGTCATCAAACCGCGAACGAGCGCCGCCCCCGGCCAGGAATATACGGTGGACGAACTCCTTGATTACAGCCTGCTCTATTCCGACAACAACGCCACCCTCGCCCTCTTGGATCATATCGGCCCGGCCGATTTGGATCGCGTCTACACGGACCTGGGGCTAAGCGTCCCCGACCCTAAAAATCCGGAAAATTACATGAGCGTGGTCACTTACGCCTCTTTCTTCCGCATCCTCTACAACGCTTCTTACCTTGACCGCGACGCTTCGCAACGGCTTCTTAAACTCTTGAGCCAAGTTAATTTCCAGAACGGCCTCCAGGCCGGTATCCCGGCCGGCGTTACGGTCGCCCACAAGTTCGGCGAACGCAGCCTGGCGGACTCCAAGCAGTTGCATGATTGCGGCATAATCTACAAGCCCGGTTATAATTATCTCCTTTGCGTCATGACGCGCGGCCAAGATTTCGCCGCTTTGGAGAATACGGTCAAGGACATTTCGGCTTTGGTTTATAACGGCTTCGGGAGTTGAAAATGACCAGCCGCGAAACTCCCCGCAAGCGGATTTCCGCCGTTTTTCCGTTTACAAAAATTTAAAAAAATGTTATAATATAAAAATGAAGAAAAAAATCTTCCAAACGAGCTTGATTATCCTGATTTTCGCCGGACTTTTAAGCGGCAGCTCTTTGGTTAAGGGCCAAAACGGCGGTTTGGATCAGGAAATAAATGCGCTTAACTTGCAGATAGAGAACCAGAAAAAACAGCTGGAGGCTCTGCAGGCCAAACAGAAGGAGTACGAGGCGCAGATCAGCGCCAAGGAAAGCGAAAAGGCTAATTTAAACAACCAGATTTCCATCCTGGACAACCAACTGGCGAAAACGCAATTGGATATCGACGGCGCCAATTTGGAAATAGACAAGACGAATTTGGAAATAAAGAAAATAGAATTGGACAGCGCCAATTTAGACTTGCAAATTAATAAACAGAAAGACCATATCGCTGACTTGTTGCGTTTAATGTACAAGCAGAACCAGGTTTCCACTCTGGAAATGCTTTTAATGAGCGATTCTTTAGCCGAGTTTCTTAACCAAGCTAAATATTTGGAAGATACCAATAAAGAAATCGGCCGTAGCGTGGAAGAATTAAAAGCGACTAAAGAGAGCTTGGATCAAAACAAAGCCGTTTTAGAGCAAAAAAACAGCGACCTGGCGACCTTGAAGACTAAATTGGAAGACAAAAAAGATAGCTTGGCCTATGATCAGCAAAGTAAAAATTATCTCTTGGAAGAGACGCGTTCTTCAGAAAAACAATTCCAGTCACTCTTGCAGCAGGCGGCCAGGGAACAGCAACAGGCGGAAGCGGACATCGCCGCCACCGAACAATTATTGCGCCAGAAAATGTCGCAGAAAGATCAGAATCTTCTCAATAGCGGCAACAATACCATTGCCTGGCCGGTACCGAGAAACGTTATTGTCTGCGGCTTCCATGATCCGGATTATCCTTACCGCAACATTATCGGCGAACACCCAGCCGTAGACATCCGGGCCAAACAGGGAACTACTATTACTGCCGCCGCTGACGGCTATGTAGCTAAAGTTAAATTTGACGGCACGAAAAATTACGCCTACATTATGCTTATCCACGGCAACGGCCTGGCCACGGTTTACGGCCATGTTTCCGCCGTCTTTGTAAAAACGGACCAATACGTTACCCAAGGCCAACCCATAGGTAAAACCGGCGGCATTCCCGCTTCTATTGGCGCCGGGCTCTTTTCCACCGGCCCGCATTTGCATTTCGAAGTCCGCCTGAACGGCCTGCCGGTCAATCCGCTCAATTATTTACCTTAAGATATGGGAAAATATTTTTTTAATCATTAAGTTCATTAAAAAATCCGGAGGGTAGAGCCATGAAAAAGTTAGTAAACGCCGTTAAACGCCATGTTAGGGACTGGATTCGACGCTTTAAGAGTCCTTATCTCCAACTAGGGTTCGGTTTTCGGGGCTTGTGGTTTATATTCATTTTAGAGCTTATCTTGCTAATAGATGCCCTGAACAAGTCGCCGCATTTTTACTTTTGGTGGTAAAGAGATTAAAAAAAACCTGAAAAATATTCAGGTTTTTTTACTTATTATTAGCTAAATATTAATAATCATTCCTTCAAAGGATGGAATTTCTGCTGGGTTTTCCGGGCGTAAAGATCGGAGGCGTGGACGTAACGGGTAGTCGTATCCAAAGACTCGTGGCCCAAGAGTACCTGAATGGCGGCCGGATTGGCGCCGGCCTCGGCCAAATAGGTGGCGAAACCGTGGCGCAAGGAATGGGCGGAAACGGGAACATTAATGCCTAAAAGCTCGCGGTAACGCTTTATTTTCGCCTGCAAATAATTAGGCGAAATTTTTTTATTCCGGGCCTGCGGGGAATTAAGGCCGCGATAGGGAACAAAGGCGAAAGGGGAGTCATCCGCGCGGCCGTCCAGATAGGCGTTCAGGATCTTGAAGGCCCGCGGGGTCAGATAGACGAAGCGCTCTTTCTTGCCCTTGCCGAGGATGAAGATGCGCCCGCCCTTGTCAATCCGATCCATTTTCAAATTCACCAGTTCGGAAATTCTCATGCCCGTGGAAAACAGGACTTCCAGCATGGCCCGGTTCCTTAGGGCCACGCGTCTGTCTTTTTCTATTTTGGAAGGGAACTCGATAAGCTTTATCAACTCGCCCAACTCCGCCACCTGCGGCTTTTTCTTAATGGTTTTAATCATCTTAATCACGTCCGGTGGGAGCGGGGCAGGGTAATCCATTTCAATCAAGTACTTGAAATAGCTCCGCAGGACCGAAAGCATGCGGTTGATGGAATAGGCGTTCAAGCGTTTAAGGCCCGGGTGCCGGGCGGCCGTCTGGCGGTCAATGGAGGTCAAAAAGGCTTTATAGTGCAAAATGTCGCGTTTATTCAGGCGGCTAAAGGTAATTTTGACCTCGCCTAAAAAGTCGGCGAAGACTTTGAGATCGCGTTCATAATTATAAATTGTTTCCGGTGAATAATTATTAACCTTTAAATTCAAGAGGAAATCTTCTGAGAGGGGCAGGGACGGGGCTTGAGAAGGCATAAATTTATTATTCCGCCCTGAAAAGGCTTTGGTTATAAGTGAGTATAATATCTCTTACACTCCATTATAACACACCTAAAAAGCCTGTCAAACCCCTTTAATGAAAAAGGAGCGTCTTTTAGGACGCTCCCCGGACTACTCCTTCCTTTAAAAAATAAGGTTTGAAAATATAACAGCTCTGATCAAGCGCCCCAGAGGCTCAACTCGCTTAACGCTACGGTTTTTCGCCTTCCTTCCCGCGTAATCGTCACCCGCTTGTCCGGGCGGCACTGCCGCAGGTCGTAAAACAAGCTGGACCTAAGCGTCAAATTTATTATACTCCAGGGTTCACCGTTAAACGTAACTAAGATGTTATTGACTAAGATGTTATTGTTCCTCCTTCCTTTTTTAAAGTTAAAAATTGTTTAAAAAGAACGGCTCGGCCCGTGATAAGTTCCTCCTTTCCTTGAGGCCGAAAATTAAACTTAGCTGATAACCAGGCCCATGATATGGACTTGGGGATAGAACAAAATGATTATCTTTATAATGACCAGGAATAGGCCGATGACGACCAGGCAAAAGACGATAATCGCCAGGAAGAAAAGGAATTTGAAAAAGCCCTCCATATAATTTTAATGATTAAAGCGCTAAGGATTGAGCTGGAAAAATACACGGCTGCCGTAACGCAGGTCGATGTAATTGGTCCTGCTGAAATTATCCTTTATTTTTTCCCTTTTGACAAGGAGGAGATTGTCAAGCTGGCTGGCGGCATCGTCTTGGCTGTTGAAATAGACCAAGGGACCGCCATTGAATTTGACCTTGACAGCGTTGAATTCCTGGTCGATGAAAAAACGGTCCACGCTCAGTTCCGGATAAGCGCCCAACCGGTCGTAAAGGCCTAAAATAAAAGCCAGATAATCGCCGTTAAGCTCTAATTTATTCCTCTCACCGATTAAATTAAGGCCGTTTTGATTCTCCAAAAGCAGATATTTCCTGTCGGGACTAGTGGTCGCTACCGTTGCCTCGAGAATGAGATAGCCGTCACCACTGGCGTAATAAAGATCGCTTCCCTGCTGAAAAATGAAAGCGTAGGGCTTTTCGCTGATTTCCACTTCTAGGCTGCGCGGCAGTTTTTTCCTGATTTCCAACTGAGAAAAATTATATTGGTCGAGGATATTGTTTTGGGCGGCTTCTTTATCAAATAAAAAGATATTGTTTTGCTTAAACAACCAATAACGCCGGCTTTGGCTCTGTTGCCAAATCAAATTCTCTATTTCCATCGGCGCCAAGCGTGTTAAACCCTTGATATTAACGGTTTCTAAACGCCAAACCGGCGAAGCCAAAAAAAACCAAAGCAGAACGCCTAAAACTAAAATAATCACCAAGGCTAACCATTTAAACCAACGCCGGCTCTTCCCTGCTCTTCGCCGGCCGAAAAAAGGATTGGGCGAATTGCGGCGCTGGTAATCCCGTTTGACTCTTTTTGAATAAAGATAAAGAGCCATTTTTATTTAATATTAGGTAATTTTATACTATCTCTCGTCTAATGTTAGCTTGAAATCTGATTAAAAACTCATAGGGAATCATGCCTATTTCCGCGGTCAAATTAAGCACGGAATTAACTTGCTCGTTTTGCGCGGAAATTAATTGGACGCTATCTCCGACTTTAGCCGACTGCCAATTTAAATCCAAGCAAGTCAGATTCATGCAAATATTGCCGGCCACCCGCGCCCAGAAATCGCCGCCTTGAGCGCGCACCAAGAACTCGGCCCGGTTGGACAAACGGCGATCTAAGCCCTCAAAATAGCCGAAAGGAATAACGGCGACGCGCGTCGGTTTTAGAGCGCGATAACCTTCATTATAGGAAACCACTTCCCCGGCGACCAATTCCTGCAGGCCGACGATATGGGAATAAATTTCCAAAGCCGGCTTCAAGGGCCGATCTTCACTGGCCTTGCCAAAGGGATCATAGCCGTAAAGAGCCAAACCGGGCCGATAAGCGGTAAAAAGTTTGTTTTTTAAAACAAAGAGGGCGGCAGAATTGCCCAAATGCACCCAGCGCGGGAGAAAACCGGCCGTTCTTAAGGCGTCCAGAGCCACCAAAAAATTGTTTTCCTGCAATTGGTTGAGAACGAAATTATCCTCGGCGGCGGCCAAATGCGAACACAGGCCGACCACGTCCAAACGCTTCAAATAGCGCCGGTTGACGGCGATGAAGGCAGCCATATCTTTAATGCCTTCACGGTTCATGCCGGAATTGGCGAAAAGATGGACTTTGGCGCGTTTGCCAAAACGGGACAAGTGCTTTAAAGTTTCCTCGTTATAGACGACGAATTCCGTCCTTTTAAAACGGCAATAATGATAAGCCCTTAAAGGCATTTCGCCCAAAATCAAAACCTTGCGCTTAAAATAGTGATAGACAATCTGCGCCTCCGGAAAAGAGTCCACCACCACTAAAGGAGCGTCGGTATGGTTTAAAATCAAACAAAGCTCCTTAAGCCCGTGCCCATAAGCGTTGGCTTTTAAAACCGGGAAAATCTCGGCCGTTGGCTGCAGACTCTTTAAATAATTGTAATTGGCGATGACATTAGCCGCCTTAATTTCAATTTTATTCAGACTGGCGTATTTCGGTTTTATTAATTGGCGCAAAAAATTAAGCATACAATTTAGCCTTTACTCGCCGACCTGGCCCTGGCCGCGATTAATGCGGTCCGCGTCCAAATTAGTCGTCGGGTTAGCCAGTTCGTCTTCGCTCAATTCACCGCTTAAAGCGTCTTTGGTTGAGTATTTCGTGTCCGTTAACAAGGGCAAGACTCGGCCGACTTGACTTTTCGTGGGCACTAATTGGATCTCAAAACCGGCGCGGTAATTATCGCCGCCTTCATTAATCGTCGGCACTTGCCAGATTAATTGGCGCGAAACGGCATTATAGTTAAAAGTGCCGGCCAAAAGCGAGCGTTTACCCGTCAATTCCACGCTCACGGGCAATTTGGCGCTCATGACAAAATCCTTAAAATCACCGCTGCTTTTTGCTTCCCAAAAAACCCAGTAATTAGTGGGCAAGCCGACTTCGGGCGGCAGGGGGCCGGCGCCTAATTGGTCGCCTTGCGGACTGTTATAAAAAAGGCTGGCGGTAACTTCTAAAGTTGCCGCTGTTTGTAGGGTCGGCAAGACCACGGTTTGCTTCAAAAGCTGGCCGGAAAACATGTATTCCACTTGCGCTTGCCAATTAAGGGCGCGCGCTTCTTTATTGAGCTGGGAAAAATAGACTTTAAAGGCTACTTCCCCGCTGCTTCCGGCCGCGATCGGCGGTAAAAGCAGCGTCTGGCCGTTCAGAGAAGCGGTCGTCTTAGCGTCCAACTCCACCTGGCTAAGGGAAAAATTATTGTCGCTAAGAATGATATTAATTTTGGCCTTAGCCACCGGCCGCTCACCGGCGTTCTTAAAATTTATTTTCACGCTCATCGGCGCCTCGGGCTTGGCTGTCAAACTGCCTAAAGTGAAATTCAATTGCAAGGGCGGGTTATTCAAATCCACGACCGGCTTTTGACTGGGGCTAAAAAGGTCGCCCAAACCCGGCCGGTAAGCCCAAAGACCGATTATTACCGCCAAAAGAATAACGATGACTAGCGTCAAGGACAAGTCCAAAACCAAATGCCAGTGGCTTTTCCAGTAAAAGCGTTCACGTCGGCGTCGCCAGCAGCGACGAATAGCATTAAACATATGTTTATAATTAAATTTTATTTCAATAGAAATTCTTCAAACCGACCAAGATTTCCTCGTGGCCATCCGCGTTCATGTCCGCCGCCGTAACCTTAATGCCGCCGTGATAACTCTTATCATAGGCGAAAAAACTGCCTAAAACCCGACCCGCGGCGTCAAAAACACGCACTTGCGGTCCACCGCCCCGTCCCGGGCCGGTAATGATTTCATCTTGCCCATTGCCATTAAGGTCGCCCACCGTGACGTTAACTCCGCCTTTAAAATCCTGGCCGTAGGCGAGAAAACTAGTTTTTAAACGGCCGGCTAAAGAGAAAATTTTTATCATAGGTTCTTGGCCGGCGCCCGGAGCGGTAATGATTTCGTTTTGACCGTCGCCGTCCACGTCACCTAAAGCGACGCTGACGCCGCCGCGCGAATTTTTGTCATAAGCGAAAAAAGTGCCGCGCCAACGGCCGTCGGGCGTAAAAATCATCACCTGCGGCCCACCGCCGGCCGAGGGGCCGACGATTATTTGGCGGAAATAACCGTCCTTAGCGGCGGCGGCGATATGCAAAGGACCGGAAAACAAAGGGCCATAGGGCTTGAAATCAGAAACTAGTTGATCGTTTCTGTATAAACTTAAATGGCCGTTAGCAACAACTAAATTCACACTGTCGCCGTTAGCTAAAGTCGTGGAAATCAATTCCGCTTCCCCGGGAAAAGCGCTTAAATAGGAGAAAAAACCATTGGTCGTCTGCTGGCCGTTTAAGGAAAAAACGCGGAAAAAATAACCGTTAGTAAAAGCGCTTTCTTTAATTACGGTATTCTTTTTTAACAAGACTACCCCGTCTTGAGGCACCAATTTAACGTAATTGACCGTTTCGCCGTTGTTAATGCTCGGCGCTTGCTCACCCTTGATTTTTTCCAGCTCTTCTTTATTAAAAATATAGCGTTGTTCCTGATTGGTGGTATTGACAAGGACAAGGCCGTTTTTAAAATCGCGCCGCCATAAACCGTCGCTAATCGTCTGACTGTTATTAGCCAAGAGATTATAGGCACGGGATGCGGCCAAACCGAGATTAACGCTATATTCATCATACCACCACAATTGGCCGTGGTTAGTGATGTCGTAATCAAAACTGAAAAAACCGTCGCCCAAAAGAGCGCTCGTCAGGCCGAAACGTAAGTGCTGGTAATCGGCTTGATTTTTATCCAGGGCGTTGATAATTGAAGTTGGCGGATAACGATTTAAGTTCGGCAGGTTAAGATAAGTCGTCATGGAACTGGTCCAAGTGCCGCCATTTTCCCAGCGGGAAGGAAAATTCTCCAGCATCATGCCGTTCATTAAATCCTGATAGCCGTTATAAACGCGGCCGTTGCCGACAATGAGAAAATCGTTGCCGACCAAACTTCTGGTTTTACTAAGCATTTTTCTGACGCCAGCAGACCATAAACGGTCAATTTCAGCGGCGCTTTCCGCCCGGCCGTCGTTATTCAAATCCAAATTGCCGTTATTTACCCAGCTGATATCGCCCCAAATATTATCCAAAAACACGCCGTCCCAAAGCCCGCTTCCCTTTATTTTCTCGGCGATAAATTCGGGCAAATAATCGTTAAAACGCTGGCCGCGATAATCCAAACTGGCGTCGTCGGTCAAATTTAATAAGGAAGTATAGAGCCAATTGGAAACTTTATGGCCGTTTTTGTCCTTCAGGTACCAGCCGTCAATTATCTGACTGGCCAAGCTTTGACGCAAATAAGCGCTATTATAGTCATTAACGTCGTCTAAAATTTCCTGCGCCGTTAAATAGGCTAAAATAATGACTTGAGGATTGAGCTGACGGATTTTTAAAAGCTGCGGCCGACTATTTTCGGCCACCTCCATGTCCAAGACCAATAAATCCCACTGCGCCAATTCTTTCGCTTCTTGATCAGTTATTTCCCATTTTAAAAAATAATTAGCCAAACGCGGATAGCCGGTCTTTAAAACCGCCGCCCGAAGGCCGAGCGGCCACAACAGAAACATAATTAGAAACAAAGACCAAAAACGCTTCATGCCGATTTTTTTATGATTTTTAATTTTTTCGGCAAATAGGGCCGTAAAACCTTGGGAATTATAACCGAACCATCCGCTTGCTGGTTTTGTTCCAAAATCGCCGGCAAAAGGCGGCTAGTGGCCAAACCGGAGGCGTTAAGAGTATACACCAATTCGTTTTTGCCCTCCGGGCTTTTATAGCGAATTTGGCCGCGGCGCGCCTGGTAATCCAGAGCGTTGGAAACGCTGCTGACTTCTTTATAAACATCCATACTGGGTATGAAGACTTCCAAATCGCAGGTTTTGGCCATGGCGGCGCTGGCGTCGCCGGCGGCCAATTTACTCACTTGGTAATGCAAATCCAAACCCTTTAACAAGGCTTGGCTATGAACCATTAACTCGTCAAACATCGCCCAGCTGTCTTCCGGCCGGCAAAGAATAAACATTTCTATTTTATTAAACTGATGACCCCTAATCATGCCCCGTTCTTCCTGTCTATAACCGCCGCCTTCGCGCCGAAAACAAGGGGAATAGGCGAAATATTTCAAGGGCAGATCTTCGGCTTTTAAAATTTCCTCGCGATGATAATTGCCCAACATCATTTCAGCGGTGGCATTGAGGCAAAGAGAGTTTTGCGTCCAAAACAAATCCTCGCGGAATTTGGGCAAATGGCCGGAGACATAAGCTGATTTTTCCGTCAGTAAAAAGGGCGGGATTAAAAATTGATAGCCCTGACGGCGGTGATAGTCAATAAAATAAGATAAGAGCGCCCATTCCAAATGCGCCCCCAAACCGCGGTAGCACCAAAAACCGTTACCCGACATCTTCACGGCGCGCTCATAATCAATCAGATCCAAACTAGCGGCCAATTCCAAATGATCCTTGGCCAGAAAACGAAAACGTGGCTTTAAGCCGTAAGTGTAAATCACCTCGTTATTCTCCTTGCCGCCAGCGACAACGTCTTCGGCCGGCAAATTCGGCAGAACCGCCAAACGAACGTTTAACTCGCTTTCTAAAGCCTCTAATTTAAAGTCCATCTTCTTTAATTTATCGCCCAAGGCTTTCATCTCAACGATCACGGCCGGCGTCGGCTTGGTTTTGGAAGCTAAGTTGCGCCGCGCCTGCGCTTCTTCCACTTGCGCTCTTAAGGCTCGCCTATCATTATCTAAACTGATAATCTCCGCCAAATTAAAATCCTTAGCCGGCAATCTTTTTAATAAAGCGGCCTGAACGCGCGCCGTGTCTTCGCGAATTAATTTTATGTCCAACATAATTTATTTAATTAATTATTCGCCCGCCGAATGTCTCTAAAAGTTTATTCATCAGGCCGTCGTCGTTAAGGCCGTCTTTTTCCGGCTTTTTTTCCTCAGCGCCGGACGCGGCGGCCGTGGTCGCTTGGCTGGCGGTCGCGGCGCTGTTTTTTTCTTCTTGCCGGATTTCCAAATTCTCGTCCAAGGAGGAAACTAAAACTAAAGGCGAGCCAAAAACTTCACTTATGGCCGTTTCCACCAAATTTTTTAAGCTCGGGTCATGCAAACGGTCCTGATGAAATTTATATTTAAATAACAAATACAAACGGCTATCTTTTATCATTTGCGGCCGGCAATTTTGCAAAACAAAAGCTAAGGAATGGTTATATTTTTTCAGGCGCAGTAAGAATTCCGGCCATTTGCCCAAAATTTCCTCATGGCTAAAATTAATGGGAGCGCCCGGGGGCGGCGTTTTTTCGGCACCAGGCGCCTCTTTGGCCTTGGCGGCCGGCCGGTTTTTAGCCATCGGCGAGAAAAAAGTCCGGGAAGACGGCGCCGGCTTTAAAGATGAATCTTCTAAAGAATCCGTATACATTTTTTGTACAGAAAAGCATAATTCGCCAATGGCCAGCTCCAAGGGTAATTGGGCAATCAAAGGATTTTTGTTGTCGTTATAAGTTTCCAGAAAACGGCGCGTGAAAGAAAAAAGCTGTTCCCAATTAAGCTCAGCGGCGATCTCGCTCAAGCGCATTTCCAGGTTTTCGCCCCAATCCAAGCCTAAATTTTGCGCCAAGCTGGGGCTTAATTTATTTAAAATTATTTGCCTTAAAAGGCTAATGACTTCGCCGGTGAAATTCTTAATGTTAACCCCGCTCTCGGCTAAATTATTGACCAAAGCCACGGCTTTGGCCGCGTCCTTACGGCGCAGGTATGCCAATAAATCCACGGCCTCGTGGCTGTTATAGTGCGGAATGACCAATTCCGCCTGGGCTAAGGATATTTGTTTGTCGCCCAAGGAAAAAATTTGACCCAAAAGGCTTTCGGCGTCGCGCAAATGTCCGCCCGAACGCAAAGCCACTGCTTCCAAAACTTCTTTGTCAATAGCCACCTTTTCTTGAGCGGCGATAAAAGTTAATTTTTTGACGATTTCCACGATGCTGATGCGCTTGAAATCAAAACGTTCACAGCGGGAAACAATGGTCGCCGGCACTTTATGGACTTCGGTCGTGCAGAGAATGAAAATGACGTGGGCCGGCGGCTCCTCAATGATCTTTAAAAGGGCGTTAAAAGCCGACAAAGACAGCATGTGGACTTCGTCAATAATAAAAACCTTATACTTAGTGCTTGCCGGCGCCAGGCGCGAGGAAGCGATAATGTTGTCGCGAACGTTATCCACGCCGGTATTGCTGGCGGCGTCAATTTCCAAAACGTCCAAGTTCTTGCCGGCGATGATGCTTAGACAGCTCGGGCAGGCGTTGCAGGGCTCGTATTCTCCAGACCGCCGCTTCTCGCAATTGACGGCTTTGGCCAAAACGCGGGCTAAGGTCGTCTTGCCCACCGCCCGCGGGCCGCAAAATAAATAGGCCTGGGCGATTTTGCCGCCGGCGACTTCGTTCTGTAAAGTTATTTTGATGTGATTCTGCCCTAAAATTTCCGAGAAATTCTGGGGGCGGTAATCACGGTATAAAGTAGCCATAGAAAAATTTTAAGCGCCCACGGCCGTGCGCCGGTTTATTTCCGCTTCCACCAAGTGGACGTTCTGGCCATATTTCAAGCGGCTCAAAGACCGCGTCTTCTCGGCGATGCCTTCCCGCTTGGTGCCTAAAATCGGCCAAATCGTCTTTAAGGAAAAGGGCCTTAAAGCACTATTGTCCACCAATAATTTGATATAGGCGATGCCTTTGTCAATATTTATTAAATCGTATTCGTTAAAAACCGGAGCGAACTCCTTGACTAAGAACTCGGCATCTTCCGAGCCGACTTTAAAGGCCACGAACGTGCCGACGTTGCCGAAAATGGCGTCTTTGATTTCCGTATTTTGGTTCTTGACCAGTTGGCCAATGTACTGATGGGCGATAATCAGGTTTAAGGCGTATTTTCTGGCTTCGGAAAGAATTTGACAAACGGAATTGGTGGTGAAATTTTGAAACTCGTCAATATAGAGATAAAAATCTTTGCGCGCTTCCTTGGACAAATCTGTGCGCGACAAAGCCGCCATTAAAATTTTGCCGACCAAAATCATGCCCAGAAGATAAGCGTTCATTTCCCCCACTAGACCTTTAGGCAAATTAATTAAAAGAATTTTTTGCTGGTCCATTATTTCGCGCACGTTGAAGGCGCTTTTCTGCTGGCCGATAATCGGCCGCATCATGTCATTAGAAATGAAGGAGGTCAGCTTGGAGGTGATATAAGGGACGATATTGGCCAGGGCCGCTTCCCCGCCCGCTTTCTCCGCTTCCTTCCGCCAGAAGTCAACGACCGTCTGGTTCTTGCAGCGGCTTAATTTCAGGCGCCGGAACTCCTCGTCGGCCAAGACTTTGGGAATTTCCATCAAAGTGGAACCGGTTTCCGGATCGTCCATGACCAGGAGCATGGCGTTTCTCATATATTGCTCAAACATCGGCCCGCCGGTCTGCTTTAAGTCATATAACTTGTCAAAGATGCCGATCATTTCGTTAATGACAAAGCTTTTTTGCTCGGGATAGCGCGGATCATATTCCAAAAGGTTTAAGGCCATGGGCCGCTCCGTGTCGGCGGGCGAGAAAATGACCACGTCTTCCGCGCGCTCGGGCGGCATACGATCCAAGATATCGGAAATCAAATCGCCGTGCGGATCCAAAACGCAAACGCCTTCCCCGTTCTGGATGTCCTGAATGGCCAAATTGGTCAAAAACACGGACTTACCGGTACCGGATTTGCCGATAACGTAGGTGTGGCGGCGGCGGTCGGCGCGCTTCATGCGAATTTCCTTCTTGACCCCGCGATAGACGTTCTCGCCCAAACTGATACCCTCGCTCGGCACTTCGGCCGGCGCCGGGGCGCTTTTGGCCGTCAGCCAGAGGATATTGGGCGTTTCCGTGGTCTTCAAGGGCAAATGGAAAAGGCTAGCCAATTCCTCGCTATTCAATAAGAAAGCATTTTTTTCGCGGAAACGGCGATAAATGAAATCCTTAATGATCTGCTCGCCGTTTTTCTTACGGGCGCGGGAAAAAGTATTGCCGTAACTGAAATTATTATATTCAGAGAAGGCACTGGCGACGTTGTCCAAATAGACGTTGGCCTGGGCTTTTGCCGGCGCCGAGGCAATCAAGCGCAAATTGACATCCAAGCCGGCTTTGAGATTTTTTTCTTCCACCTGTTTGACGATTTCCTCTTCCACAGCGCTTAAACGCGGCATTTCCTGGGGAGCGGCCGGATTTTTCGAGGCCGGCTTGCTCTTGAAGGCGGCTTTGAAAGCGGGAAATAAAGCGCCGGCCTTCAAGCCCGCGGCCACGGAATTTTTCTTATGGATTTCCCTGACCACGCGCCGCACCCGGCCGTGCCAGGAACCGCGCGCGCTCCGAACCGTGTATTGTATGGCCAGACTTTCGTCCTTGTCCAATTTGGACAAGGCGTTGACCAAAGAATTCATAGGATCCACTTCCAATTGCCGGTAGGTTTTCAAGGGGAAAATATAACTTTTATTGGTTTTTAAATAGGCGGCCGCGATTTGGCTTTTCGCGTTGAAAACGTTATAATCCTCCACTTCTTCAATAACCGCTTCTGGATAATGGGCGTGAATCTGCTGTTCCAAATAGCGGGAAGATGGCGTCGGGCAAACGACATAAAAAGCGATACGGTTATGACTGGCCACGATTTCCAAAGAAAAATGATCGTCACGTCCCAAAAGCCAGGCAACAAAGCCCTTTTGCGCCTTCAAACCGCCAATGGCGGCAAACAGGGTTTCACCCTTGGCCATTTCCTCTTTTAATTGCTGTTCCGAAGCCTGGCCTTTCTGGTCTTCCGGTTTTTCCTTGGGCAGGCGGACCAAAAAGACCTGCTGTGAAGTTAGATGCCGGTTTTTTAAAAAAAGCCGCAAGCGATAAAGAAGCGCGAAAACGACCAAAAGGGTCGCTACCGGCACCAGTAAGTAGGGCAAAAGCTGGACCGGGCTAAAATTTAAATTTTCCATATCTAAACTTTGTCTCTTATCTTCATTATCCGGTCGGCCTTGATTTTCGCTTCCTGTTCTAAGAAAAAGCGGTTCACGCCTGGCAAAAGTCTTAACCATTTCTTGATTAGGTCAATAATTTTTTTCACTTTCACCTTGGCCTTGTTTAATAAAGCGTTAATCTTAGTCACCATTTCTTCGCCTTTGGCTTTGAAGACTTTTTGCTCTTCCGGTTTCAAGCGCAAAAAGACCTCGTTCAAACCTTCGGCCAAAATCGCGTCTATGGCCGCGGCTCGACGCTGTTGGAAAGTCTGGGTTTGGATTCCAGCTTTCACCCCGCCTTCCCCAGTCTTCTCCAAAGGCTGGGCCGTTTCCGCGGCCTTTTCCGGTATCGCTGCCTCCGGGCCTTCATTCCTGGCTTCCGGGAGTTCCGGCTTGGCTTCTTTTTCCGGCTGGCCGCCCTCTTCCGGGCGGGGCAATTTTTCTCCGATTTTTTCCGCGGGCATATGGTTATTTTTTCTCTTTTTTCAGGCTGATCGCCCCTACCGGACAACTGGCTATGGCTTCCTTGACGCAAGGCAGGGCTTTGTCGTTAATGACCTGCGACTTGCCTTTGGCGTTAAGCCGAAAAACTCGGGGACATAAGCTTTGACATAAGCCACAACCGATGCACTTGTTCTGGTCCACTTTTATCATAAAAGCTTTATTAATTTTCCCTTAATTTTTATGTTTTTATTATAGCATATTTTAAAAAAAATGAAATCCGCATCCTTCTCCTAAAATCCGGTAATTATATGCTGACTAAAAACAGCTAAACAAATCTTGACAAGTCTTGACAAGTTAAAATTCTTTTGTTATATTTAAAAAATAAAAGTCAATAAAAGTAAAATAAAAATGCCAGTTCGCAAAGGCTGGCATTTCTAAAAACGAAACCAATATGGCACACAAGAAAGCGGCCGGTTCAACTTCGTTGGGCCGCGAATCGGAAAGCAAGCGCCTGGGCGTGAAATTGAGCGACGGCCAATGGGCCAAGGCTGGCGCCATTATTATCCGCCAACGCGGCACCAAATACCATCCCGGCCAAAACGTGAAACGCGGCGGTGACGACACCCTTTTCGCCACCAGCAGCGGTTTCGTCAAATTTAACCAGAAACGCTTAAGAAAATATGACAACTCCCTGAAGGCGGCGACTATGGTCAGCGTGCTCGTAAAAACGGCGGAGAAAACGTTGGTGGCGGGAAAAACGGCAACGGCGGGAACAAACAGGGAAAAATAAAACCGGCAAGGATAAATTTAAAGATAGGAAAAAAGGCCTCGAAATAATCGCGGCCTTTTTGGGAGTCTAGTGTGTGCTTAGTGATGGGAATTGGTGAAATCGTTTACGATACCTGCCAGAAAGGCAATGAATAATGAGAAGCATATAGCTCCACTAATGATCATTTTCCACATATCGTGGGAGCCTCTCGCCCATCCACTGGTGTAATTCGCAGCAAAGCCAGCGAATAGAAAGATGGATAAGACGAATGCAACCATCCCGATAAAACGGATTATAGGGCTGATCACTTTGATCACTTCCCATACTTTCACTAAAGCAACTTTACACTTTGGCATTTTTCCTCCTTTTTTAAATGAACTGTATATATTATATCATATTTTTATTCTAATGTCAATAAAAAATTGATACTAAAAATTAGCCAAATTAGAGGATAAAAAACCTACCTCCAGCTGGGGTAGATTTTTTATATCTTAATTCTATTTTACTAGCCCTCGTCCTATTTCTTTCCCCTTCTCTCCTTGCATACCCGGACAAATTCCACGAACAGGGGGTGGGGATTGAGCGGCCGGGAAATGTATTCCGGATGGAACTGGGTGCCGATGAAGAAAGGGTGGTCGGTGATTTCTATCGCTTCCACGATCTTGCCGTCCGGTGAAGTCCCGGCCACGGTCAGACCTAATTTTTCAAACTTGGTCCGGTAATCGTTATTGAACTCATAGCGATGGCGGTGGCGCTCGGAAACGGTTTTGGGCGCGCCGAGTCTCTCATAGGCGCGGGCCAGATGCGTGTTCGGCTTTATCTTGCAGGGCCAGCCGCCCAAACGAATGGTGCCACCGTAGCCTTTTTCTTTAATCAGCTTCTCCTGGCCGGGCATGATGTGGATGACCGGATGCTTAGTCTGGGAATTGACCTCCGAGGAATTGGCGTTCTTGAACCTGGCGACGTCGCGGGCGAACTCAATCACGGCCATTTGCATGCCGTAGCAAAGGCCGAAATACGGGACCTTATTCTCGCGGCAGTATTTGATGGTCTTGATCTTCCCTTCGGCCCCGCGACCGCCCCAGCCTTGGGGGACGATCAGGCCGTCCAAACCCTTCAGCATTTCCTGGCCTTTCTTATCCACTTCTTCAGCATTCAGCCAGTGGATTTTTGCCCGGCATTTATTAGAAGCGGCGGCGTGTTTGATCGCCTCGATGACGGAGATATATGAGTCGCCCAAAGAAAAGTCGCCGGTGGCGAAATACTTGCCGACAATACCGATGTTGACCACGGGCTCTTTGGCTTTGGAGGCGGTCACCATTTTCTTCCAGGCACGATTATCGCCTTTTATAGTTAAAGGTAAATCGAATTTTTCCAGAAGGCGACGGCTTAAATGGCCTTTTTCAAAATTCAAAGGAATATCGTAAATAGAATCCACGTCCGGCGCGGAAATGACATTTTCAATGGGCACGTTACAGTTAACCGAGAGTTTTTCTTTGCGGCACATATCTATCGGCTTTTCGCTTCTGGCGACCATAAAGTCAGGCTGAATACCGGCGCCTTGCAAACTACGGACGGCGTGCTGGGTCGGTTTGGTTTTCATTTCTCCGATCTTGTTAGGAATGGGCAAATAGGAAACGATGACAAACAAGACGTCCTTGGGATGATAGAGTTTCATGACTCTGGCCGCTTCCAAGAAAAGCAGGTTTTCGTATTCGCCGACCGTGCCCCCGATTTCAATAATCATGATTTCCGCTTTGGTTTTCTTGACCGCCTTTTCTATTCGGTCCCTGATCTCCTGTGGTATGTGCGGCACGACTTGGACGCATTTGCCCTTGTAGCCTAAATTGCGCTCGCGTTCAATGACCGTCTGATAAACGCGGCCGGTGGTCAGATAATTTTCGCGGTAGATGTTCTTGCCCAAGAAACGTTCGTAATTGCCGATGTCCTGGTCGGTTTCGTCGCCATCTTCAGTGACGAAGACTTCCCCGTGCTCAATCGGGTTCATAGTGCCGGCGTCCACGTTGATGTAAGGGTCCATTTTAATGGCGCTGACATTATAGCCGCGAGCCTGGAGAATTTGGCCAATGGAGGCGGTAGTCACACCTTTACCGACGCCACTCATCACGCCGCCGACGACGAATATGTATTTGGTGGGAAATTTTTTCTTCCTTAGAGGCGGCGCGGCGGCCGGAGTTCTTTTCGCCTCTTTTTTAAGGGCTTTCTGGCTGACGCGTTTGGATTTGGCGGGCATAAATATTGACTTAAAAAATTTAATATGGTAATATATTAAAAGCTCTTTAATATTAGCCTTAATTAACAAAATTATTAACCAAAAAGGGAGGAACAAATGGAATTTCAGTACATTATTGTTAAAAACAGTACACCAAAGCGTTACTGTTTGCTAGCTATAAGTGGAAACTTAGCAGAAACAATTATTCGCGAAGATGGCTTGACCAATTTAAAGAATGAGTGCCTAAGCCACGATCGCGGCGGACAATTCTTGGCGGCGGCGCTAACGATAAAGCCGGAGGACCTGGCGCAACTGAAAATAGTGCTTAGCACCGGTGAAACGGTACCGGCGCCTTTTGCCCCGCTAACGCGAAAAGAAATTTATTGCCTGCGCTACTTAAAACACCAGGTCAAAAAAGAACTGGAACTCCGCCGGCAAGCGGCCGCCTAAGCAATCAGGAAAGGCGCAAGCGAGGGTATTTCCCCAATACCCTCTTTTTTATCTCTATATTCTCTATTCTCTCCACTTTTTATTTCTTCCCGGTCGTCAGGATCTTGACAGCCTCGTCCAGTTGCGGATCCAGATTCTTGTTTACGTCGTCGGCCGTCAAATTTACGGCCACATCCGGCTTAATGCCCTTATCGTTAATGTAATCACCGGCCGGGGTTAACCAGCTAGCCACGGTAACTTTCAAGGCCGAGCCGTCGCTGAAGTCGTCCAAACTCTGCACCGTGCCCTTGCCGAAAGTCGTCTCGCCCACCAAAGTCGCTTTCTTGTAATCCCTTAAGGCGCCGGCCAAAATCTCCGCCGCGGAAGCACTGCCGCCGTTTATCAGGACCACGGTCGGGAAATCTTCCAGGCGCGCCCGGCCGTTGGCGGGATATTCGTTTCTGCGATTACCGGATAATTGTTCGGCCACCACCGGCCCGGCCGGAATCCATTCGCTGGCCATGGCCACGGCCGTGTCCAAATAACCGCCCGGGTTATTGCGCAAATCTAAAATGATGCTTTTGGCGTTTTTAGTCAAAGCCAAATTAACGGCCTGATTGAATAAATCTTCGGTATCGTTATTGAAACCGCTTATTCTAATGACTAAAATCCCGTCGGCGCGCATTTCCGTGGTCAGGCTTTTAACCACAATGACGTCTCTGGTGATCGTGTAATCTTTAGGTTTTTCCTGACCACGAACAATGCTTAAAGTCACGCTCGTGCCTTTATCGCCACGGATTAATTTCACGGCTTCATCCACACTCATACCGGCGGTGGATTGACCGTCAATGGCGTAAATTTGGTCGCCGGCCATCAGTCCGGCTTTTTGCGCCGGCGTGCCGTCCAAAGGCGCAATAATGGTGATGATGTCATTTCTAATGCCGACTTCGGCGCCAATACCCTCAAAAGTGCCGTTCAAATCGCTGACGAATTGCTCGGCTTCACTAGGATCCATAAAAACCGTGTAGGGATCGCCGGTCGCTTCGGCCATACCCTTTAAGGAGCCATAAAACAGGGCGCTATCCGTCACTTGGCTCTTATTTAGATAATCAGTCTGCAAAGCGTCCCAAACCTGCCAATAAAGACTAGGATCCAGTTGGGCGCTGTCAGCCGCGTTCACCTGATTGGCGGCCGAATAGGCGATTTCTTTAGGATTGAAAGCGCCGGCCGCCTGACCCTTGCGGCCGGTAAAGAAACCGATTGTGAAAGTACCGGCCAAAACGAGGGCGATTAAGACAATAACACTGATTTTCTTAAATTTATTTATCCGCATATATTTTATATTCATTTAAATTATTTAAACATTCTCTTAGCTTCAAGCTCTGATTAAACGCGGCCGACTACCAGTGTAATCCCAGAGTCTTGAGGGCCGCCGGCGCGGCGCCGGGCCGGCATCAACAACTAAGTTCGGCTGTCCTAAGGCGACGGAAAAATATTTTTCCCAATTTTTTAAAGTGAGAAGCGGCTTATGACCGCTTAAATTCAAACTGGTGGAAATAAGCGGTTGTCCGACTGCCTTTATTATTTTAATTAAAAATTCACTTTTAGGCAAACGCAGGGCTAAGCCGCGAGCCGGCGGAAAAATCGCCTTGGGCAAAAGGCCGCGGGCAGGTAAAATAACCGTGGTCGGCCGCTTCTCCTCCCCCCAGATTTTTTTTAAAACCGCTTTTTTCTCTCCGCTAAGCATGGCGTATTTTGCCAATTGCTTAAAATCGCTTACTAAAACGATCGGCGCTTTGCTCGCTTGACGTTTTTTTAAAGAATAAATTCTTTTTACCGCCCTTAAGTCATCGGCCCGGCAACTCAAGCCGTAAATCGTGTCCGTCGGCAAGATTAGCACCCGGCCCTTTTTTAAAGCGCCGGCGATTAAACGAGTAAGGGCCGGCGGCACGCGTTTTAAATTTACTGACAAACGGCGCATGGCTTTAAATTAAAGATTTCAAAGCTAACAAGGCCTGGGACAAAAATGGCGTCGTCACTTCGGCGATTAAAACTAAGAATGGCGCCAGCTTGGAATTGACAACTTGATCGCCGAAAAAGTTGCCGAGCATGGAGTACTTAGCAATCACCAAGAGAATGATACCCAAAAAAATGGCCCCGCTGATAAAACCGAAAATGGCGCCAAAAAGGTTGTCTAAATATTTACTGCCGGGAATAACGGCGATGAATTTAAAAACTTTTTTCAAAAAACGGAAAAGCAGATCCACCAGCCAGGCGACGACAAAGAAAAGGACCAAAAAACAAACAACTTTGGCTACATTCTCATGACCGCCGGATAAACCTTGGGCGCGAGCGTATAAAAGCAAGTAATAATGGCTGGCGACGTAAGCCCCTAAAAATAGGCCGACGATTTGACCGACGGTGCGAATAAGTCCTTTAAACAGGCCGCTTAGAACAAAACCGCCTAAAATAATAATCAGGGAAATATCAAAAATAGACATATGATTATATAAATTATTGACTATTTTAGGGGACAATCATCAGAGCCGAGGAAAAAGAGGCTCACCTTTCTTAAAGCGCGGCGCGGAAAATTGCTCTTGTAATTTGGCAGCCGCTTCGGGCAAAAAAGGCTCTAAAAGATAAGCTAAATTCAAAAGTGTTTGCGCCAAGGGCAACAAAACCGCTTTTAGTTCTTTGGCCGCCGTCATTTTCCAGGGCGTTTTTCGGCTCAGCTCTTCATCACTGGCCCGTATTTTTTCCCACAAGACTTGTAAAGCTTCATTAAAGCGATAAGCGGCCATTTTGGCGTCAAAATCCTTAACGATGGCGAGAATATTTTTGTCTTTTAAATTAACTTTAAGTCCCCCGGGCAAATTATTCTTTTCCAGTAAATTGGCCAGGCGAGCGGCCAAATTGCCCAAGCCGTTGGCCAAATCGGCGTTATAGCGGGCCAAAAATTTTTCTTGGCTGTAATCGCCGTCCTCAAAAGGCGGTATTTCGGCCAATAAATAATAGCGCAGGGCATCGGCGCCGTATTTATCAGCCAGAACCAAGGGGTTGATAATATTGCCCAGGCTTTTGGAAATTTTCTGGCCATTGGTGGTTAAGAAGCCGAAAACCAAAACTTGGCGTTCCGGTTTTAGACCGGCTGACATCAGCATGGCCGGCCACATGGCCGCCTGCGGCCGCAAGTTATCCTTGCCGCAAACTTGAAGTCCGGGCCAATAGCTTTTAAAATCGCCTCCTGTCTCGGGCCAGCCGAGGGTGGAGATATAGTTCACCAAAGCGTCAAACCAAACATACATTACCTGCTCGTCGTCGTCGGGCACACTGACGCCGTGCGGCATTTTATTTTTTAAACGGGAAATGCTGAAATCGGCCAAACCGGCGGCCACAAAAACCTTTATCTCTTTCAAGCGGCTTTCCGGCACGACGAAATCCGGCCGTTTTTCGTAAAGCCGCAATAATTTTTCCTGATAGCGGGAAAAGCGGAAAAAATAATTCTCCTCATTAATTATCTCTAGGGCCAAACTAGGATGCAAGGGACAACGGCCATTAACTAGTTCCGACTCTTTTTTTTCCATTTCGCAACCGACGCAATATTTGATTTGGTAATTCTTTTTATAAATGTCGCCGTTCTTTTGACAACGGCGCCAAAATTCTTGGGCGGCGGCGGCGTGGGCCGGATCGGTGGTGCGAATAAATTTGTTATAGGAAAGCTTTAATTTTTCCTTTAGGGGCCGATATTTGGCCGAATACTGATCACAAAAGCTTTTCAGGTCCAAGCCCACTTCTTGGGCGCGTAAATAGATCTTAAGACCATGTTCATCCGTGCCCGTATTGAAAAAAACCTCTTCCCTGCGCTGGCGGGCTAAGCGCGCCAAAACGTCGGCCCGCACGATTTCGGCCGCGAAACCAAGATGCGGTTCGGAATTGATATAGGGCAAGGTGGTGGTGATGTAAAAATGTTTTTTGCTGGCCATAATTTTTTCAAATTTTCGACTTTTGCCGGCTGAATTTTCTTTTCTTAACTCCGGCCGGCTTTAGCAAAACTACGAACTCTCCCTTAAGCGCGCCCACTTCACTTTTGAGTGTTTTTAAGAGCTTAATTGGAGAACCGCTATAAAAACTTTCGTGCTTTTTGCTTAGTTCGCGCGCTAAAGCGACTTCTGGCGGCGCGCTCGCGCTTAACTTATCCAATTCGGCCAATAATTTCAAGACGCGGTGTTTGGATTCATATAAAACCGTGGGGTAAGAACTATTTAGAATTTCCTTTAGCCGGGTTTGTCGTCCCTTTTTATGGGGCAAGAAAGCGCCGAAGAAAAAACGGTCAAAGCCGGGACCGGCCAAAGATAAAGCGGCTGTTAAGGCGCAAGGTCCGGGCAGACTAACGATTTCCACGCTGGCGCCCAATTTCTCCCGCACCATTTTCACCAAGTTTGCGCCCGGATCGGAAATGCCCGGCGTGCCGGCGTCGCTTATCAAAGCTAAATGCTTGCCAGCTTTAAGCCAAGACAAAATTTGTTCAACTTTAAGATCGCCGGAATGCTGGTGATAGCTGAGAGTCGGCGTTTTAATCCCGTAATGAGTCAACAATTTCCGGCTGACACGCGTATCCTCGCATAAAATAAAATCGGCCTCTTCTAAGGTTTTTAGAGCCCGAAAGGTCAAATCGGCCAAATTGCCTATGGGCGTGGCCACTAAACTTAAAACGGCTTTAGCCATAAAACTCACACAAATCAGCTCTCAATTCTCTCCCGGCGTTCGCGGACGTATTTAGTCCAGTCTTCGGCCACTTCAATAACGATCTTAAAGGGCGCTTCAATAATAAAATCAAAGACGAAAATGAAAACATTGATTTTGGAAACGTTGTTGGATAGCCAACGGCCGACAAAAATAATCGGCATGTAGAAAAGATCAATCAAGAAAGTCAAAAGATTCTCATGGCGTTCTAGGACCATTAATTCCTTGACGCCCTTGGTGACAATGACGCTGAAAAAGCTGACCAAGGCGAGGAAGAAGAGAAAAATAATGATGCTCACCCAATTGAAATGGATAAAGGTCAAAACGCGGATGATGAAATAAATGGAAACGCAGAAAGCGGCCGCGTAAATAAGCTGGAAAATGGCGGTTTTGATGAAATTACGGCGCGGCGGGCGACGCAAAATTAGCGGTTGTTTGCGGGCCGAACCGACGAAGGTGATTTCCTTGATGCCGGCGATGATCTTATTGGTATTGTCTTCTTGGGGCGTCGGCGTCAAGGCGACGATGAAAAATAAAAGAAGGGCGGGAAAGGAAACGTTAATGGCCAGAGATAAATAATTTAAATTTTGGTTGAACCATTGGATGGCCGGAATTTCTATTAAGACGGCGAAAATAGACTTGGTTAGAAAGATATAGATGATACTTCTCACCGCCGCCCGCCAGAGCCGGACCTTGGCCTTGCGGTAACGCGCCCGGCAAACGCTTTTGACCACCGCTGCGAAAGCACGTTCACCACTTTGTAAATCGTTATAGACTTTGACCGGATCGGTTTCCACCGTGTCGGCTAAAATCATGAAATAAAGGGAATAGAGACGAGTGATTTTATCTAATTGTTTCTTTAGGGGATGATTTAATTGCCGATCTATTTCTCCTTTTAATTCTTCCAAATGACTACTTAACTCTTTTATTTTCCCCCGCTCAGCTTCTTTTAATCCCAAATGGCGGCTAAATTCCAGCCACTCGCCGTTATAGTATTTGAAGAGCACGAAACTTAACATATCCGGATCAAATTTCAAAAAAGTCCGGGCGATGCTCAAATAAATCTGGATGTCCAGGTCGCGCTCACGGGGTAAGTCTTCGGGTAATTTAATGTTCGCCGTCAAAACGGCAAACATGTTGTTGACAATAACTTGCTTAACGCGGTTGGGCGCTAAATTCTCTTCAATTTCGCAAGCGGCCAATTTAAAGAGCCAGCGGATAAGCTGATTTTTTCCTTTAATTAAATCCCGCACCCGATTAATGTCGGCTTTTAAATTCAGGTCGGCGTTAATCTTGGCGGCCAATTGATTTTTTAGATAAAGATATTTCTCTAAGATGGCGGCGATCTCACCGATTTTAGTTTCCGGCAATTTATTGTTGGGCAGATAACTGCCACGAATCAGTTCCTGCAAAAGCTGGCGGGCACTATCAACACTATGCGTTTCCTTGATCACGCCTTCAATCACCACTTGCCGCCGTAAAATGCGGGCCATGGCGTTTTTACGCAACAAGTGCTCCTCTTCGTAATCAACGGCGTTACGCACTTTTTCATAGACAAAAGCCAAAGCCGAAACCAAAGAAGAAACCTTGATTTTCAGCCCCTCTTCCTCGCCTGTTTCTTTTTTATTTTTTTCGCTGTAAATCACCTGGAAAAGTTTTTTCGCGTTTTCGTTAAGCTCTAAGGGCGTCTCGCTCTCGTTTTTCCTGATTAAATTTGGGCTAACCATATAAAAAATTGAACTAAAGTTTAGCTTAATATTATTTTAACCTCTTTAAGCCTAAAAAGCAAACGACCGTTCTCTTGACAGCGCTGCGGTTATTTTGTATCATTTATTTAGATAATAAAGTGGCCGCGAGGGCTATTTTTTAGATAGTTAGTTCGCGCCTCTTTCCTCCTTATGAATAAATTGACCAAGTATATCAAGGAGTCGGTGGCGGAAATGAAAAAAGTCACTTGGCCGACGAAAAAAGAAACCTATAATTACACGCTGTTAGTTATTGGCATTAGCTTGGCCGTGGCCCTGTTTTTAGGCGTTTTGGACTATATCTTCACTCAAGGTTTCCAATTTCTGGTCATTAAGTAAAATAATAAAAATCAATTTTCCGCCGCTTTACTGCCGGCTTAAAATTAATTTTCCGCTTCTATGGCCAAACAACTTTTAAATCAAGGCCGTCGCTGGTACGTCATCCATACCTACTCCGGTTATGAAGAAAACGTCGCCCAAAACCTGAAGCAGAGGGTGGAATCTTTGGATATGGAAGACAAAATTTTTAACATTTTAATTCCGACCGAGAAAAAGATAAAAATTAAAAACGGCAAACGCAAAGTCGTGGAGGAAAAAATTTTTCCCGGCTATATTCTCGTGGAAATGGAGGTCACGGACGAATCTTGGTACATTGTCCGAAACACGCCCAACGTCACCGGCTTCATCGGCACCGGTACGATTCCCACGCCGATAAGCGAAGCCGAAGTCAAGGCTTTGCAAAAACGCATGGGCGTGGAAGAACCGAAATTTCAAATTGACGTCATCGTCGGCTCGCCAGTCAGGATAAACGAAGGTCCCTTCAAAAACATGGAGGGTAAGGTTACGGCCATTGACGAGGCTAAGGGTAAAGTCAAAGTTTCGGTGTCCATGTTCGGCCGGGAAACGCCGGTGGAGTTGGACTTTTTGCAAATCAAAAAAATCTAAAGGAAAGCGGCGCTTCTCCGCTTGTTTATTAATATGGCCAAAAAAATAAAAACTAAAATAAAATTGCAAATCGTCGGCGGCCAAGCGACGCCGGCGCCGCCTGTCGGTCCGGCCTTGGGCCAACACGGCTTAAACATTGCCGATTTCTGCAAGCAATTCAACGACCGCACAAAAACGAAAATCGGCGACGTCGTGCCCGCGGAAATCACGGTCTATGAAGACCGCAGCTTTGATTTTATCCTGAAAACGCCGCCGGCCGTGGAACTAATAAAAAAAGCGGCGAAAATCGCCAAAGGTTCGGGCAAGCCTTTAAGCGAAAAAATCGGTAACATCACTGACGCCCAACTGGAAGAAATCGCCCAGATAAAAATGCCCGATTTGAACGCCCATGATTTAGAGGCGGCAAAAAAAATCATTGCCGGCACGGCCCGGCAAATGGGTATCGAGATAAAATAATTTAATTAATTGTGGGAGCGACCGCCGGCCGCGTTAAGACCACGAAAAAATATGTCCAACGACAAAAACGAAGAGAAAAAAACGGAAACGGAAAAAGAAAAACTTCCGAAAAGCACGGCAAAAAAGGCCCCGCTTAAAGCGGAGGGAAAAAGGAGCAAGGCCAAAGCCGATTACGGCGCCATCTACGACCGCCAGCGCTCCTATCCGATCGCCGAGGCCCTGGCCATCGTCAAAAAACTGACCAAGACCAAATTCGACGCCTCGGTGGAAGTCCATTTCCGCCTGGGCATTGACACGAAAAAAGGCGACCAGCAGGTCAGGGGCGCCGTCAGCCTGCCTTTCGGCACGGGCAAGGCCGTCAAGGTGGCGGCTTTCGTCAGCCCGAAAAACGAAGCGGCGGCCAAAGCGGCCGGCGCGGATTTCGTCGGTGGCGACGACCTAATCAATCAAATAAAGAAAACGGGGAAGACGGATTTCCAGGTGGCCGTGGCCGAACCGGCCCTGATGAAGAACCTGGCCGTCATCGCCAAGATCCTGGGCACGCGCGGCCTGATGCCCTCGCCCAAGAACGAGACCGTCTCCCCCAACCCGGCCAAGACCGTGGCCGAGCTCAAGAAAGGCAAGATCAGCTTCAAGAACGACGATACCGGCAACGTCCACACGGTCATCGGCAAAGTCAGCTTCGCTCCGGAAAATCTCCTGGAGAATTACCAGGCCCTTTTCCAGACCCTCGTCAAAAGCAAGCCGGCTTCCGCCAAGGGCGTCTTCATCAAGAACATCAGCCTTTCCTCGTCCATGAGCCCGGGAGTGAGAGTCAGCCTCTAAATACTACCATTTCCATATCTCAAAACCGGCCCAGTAAGCCGGTTTTTGATTGACAAAAGGCAAAATACCGACTAAGATACTATATTCTTTCAGAACCTTAACAAACCAAGTATAAACCACAAAAGCAAGGAGGGATTATGCACCCCAGATATCAAGATTCTACCATCACCGAACTTTTCGGCGATGAACATAAACTGAACCTTTGACAGACGGTCGAACGAGTCGTCTTGCAAGCCAAGTCAAACCTCGGCCTGATTCCCAAGGAAACCTATATCCAAATGAGGGATATACTCACGGAAAACAAGATTGACCTGGAATGGTGGAAAAATCGCGACCAGGAGATCGGCCATGATTTGAACGCCTTTTTGGATGAACGCTTGCGAATACTGCCGCCCCAATTCCACCAGTACTATCACAAGAAGATGACTTCCTACGACACCGAAGAGTCGCCTTTCGCCATCACCTTGCAGGAAAGCCTGGAAAAAGTGGGAAAACTGAGCCAGGAACTCATGGATACTTTGAAGGCTTTGAGCCAGCGCTATCGCTATACCATAATGATCGGCCGGACCCATGGCCAGGCCGCCGAATTGCAAACTTTCGGCAAACGCGTCCTGACTTGGTTCAAGGACTGCCGGATAGCCTACGACGCCCTGATAGCTTCCATGGATATCCTGGAATTTTCCAAGTTGTCCGGCGCCATTGGCAACTACGGCAGTTTGTCCCCGGAAGTGGAGGCTGAAGCCTTGCGGATCTTGGGATTAAAGCCGTATTACGGCGCGACCCAAATCATGCCTCGCGTCCTCTACGCGCCCATTGCCCAGAGTCTCTGCAACCTGGCGCTGGTAATCCACAAGATCGCCCTCGACATCAGGTTGAATTCCAGAAGCGGCCTGCCCCTGCTCCAGGAACCTTTCGGCAAGAAGCAGAAAGGCTCCTCGGCCATGCCCCAGAAGAAAAACCCGATTTTACTGGAACAGGCGGAGGGCCTGGCTCGGATGGCCAAGGGCTATATGAACATGATTACCGACGACATCGTCACTTGGGAAGAACGGGCAATCGAGCAATCCGGCGTGGAACGCGTCGCTTGGCCCGATATCTTCCATGTCGTCATCCGGGCCTTGACCGTCATGAAAAAAGTCTTAAGCGGCCTGACGGTCTATCCGGACAATATGCTGCAGGAAGTCATTGAAGCCCGCGGCACTTATGCCGCCAGCGAAGTCACGGAATTCCTAAAAGCGAACTTGAGCGATTCCGGCTTAAGCTACGAGGACGTTTACCGTCTGGTCCAATTGGCCTGCTTCAATGTTTTTGAATCTTCGCCGTTAAAGCTGTCCATTCGCGGTTGTCCCGCAGAATCCTTACTGGAAGCGGCTAACCAATTGAAAGCGCTGTCGCAACAGCGGGACGGAAGGTCGCGCTATAAGAAGGAGCCGATGATCAGTCTTGAGGACTTTATCCCTAAGGGGGAACTAAGGGTTTCGGAGGAATTGGATATTAGTCCAGAAAATGTGACCCTGTATAACGGCTGCCTGAAGGATCTTTTCCCGGCGGCCGGCGATCCCGAAAGTGAAAGAGAGCGGCGGGAAATCCTGGCGGCGTGGCACCAAATTTTCACGCCCGAATTCCTGCTTAGGCATGAGGCCGTCCTTTACTGGCACATCTTGGCCGAGTAAAAAATTTCCTTGCGAACGCGAATTTTAAAGGCGTCGGCTAAACCCCGGCGCTTTTTAAAATAGCCGGCTCCGGCCCTGCCCTTGACTTTTTCCTGGGAATAATCTATAGTTATATTCGGTAAGCAATTTTTAAGGAAAGAGCGGACCAAAGCCGCTCTTTCTTTACTAAAAAGGTCGTCTTACAATTTATAAACAGTTAGAACAAATCAGATGAAAAAATTATTTGTTGGCGGTCTGTCTTTCAACACGACCGAGGAAGGCCTGGCGGAAGCTTTCGCCAAGGCCGGCCAGGTCGTCTCCGCCGTGATTATCACCGACCGCCTGACGCATCGCTCCAAAGGTTTCGGTTTCGTGGAAATGACCAATGACGAAGAAGCGGAAAAGGCCATCACCATGTACAACGGCCAGGAACTGGACGGACGCCGTATTGTCGTCAACGAAGCCCGTCCTTTGGAAAAGAGATTTTAAAATCTTTCCTTCCAGGATAAGCGAAATCAAAAAAAACGCCCCGTTAGGGGCGTTTTTGTTGTATCTCTATTTTTTCCTTCCGGTTTTAAGCTTAGCTTTCCTTTTGGCCATGGCTTTTTTCTTTTTCCCGCGGCCGGCGACCTTCTTTTCCCCTTCCCTGGCCTCATAATCCGCGATTGCCCGCCTTAAACCTTGGATGGCCATAATGGAGCAATGAATTTTCTGCTGGGGCAGACCGCCCAGTTCGGCCACGATTTTCTGCCAGGGATATTTCTTCGCCGCGGCCAGACTCAAGCCTTTAATTTTCTCCGTCAGCACCGAAGCGGTGGCGATATTGGAGGCGCAGCCGAAGGACAAGAACTTCACGTCCTTAATGCGTCTTTTTTCTACTTTGAGAAAAAAATCCAGCTGATCACCGCAAATGGGGTTGCCGATTTGGGCATAGCCATCGGGACGAGTAAGACGACCGATGTTTTTCGGATACCGGAAATTATGCAAAGTTTTCTTGCTATAATTAAGCGCCATATGGTTAAATAATGATTAAATTTAATTGGCGGCGTCTAAGCGCCTTTTATTCTTTATTTTATGGGCGTGAAACTGCGTAAACGCGCGATGCTTTTCTTCAAACAATCGACGGTGTAAGCAATTTCCGCGCGCGTATTAAATCGTCCCAAAGAAAAACGGATATTACTGTTTAAATTATTTTTATCCAGACCAATCGCCTTTAAAACATAAGAGGCTTTCAGGTCACTGGCCGAACAGGCCGAGCCGGTGGAAACGTAAACCCCTTGGCTGGATAAATCCAATAAAATTGCTTCCCCTTCCACAGAATGAAACATTAGGTTCAAGTTAGCGGCTACGCGGACGCTAAGCGAGCCGTTAACTTTAACGCGCGGGATTTCTTTCTTGACGCGCCTCCATAAATGATCACGTAAAGCCCGCACTTTTTGCAAATAAGCCTTTCTTTCTTTATAAGCCAAATCCAGGGCGTAAGCCAGACCAATGATGCCAGGCAGGTTATAGGTGCCGGCGCGACGGCCGTCTTCCTGACCGCCGCCGACCAAAAGCGGTTTTAATTTTATATTCCGGTCAAGATAAGCCAGGCCAACGCCCTTCGGCCCGTAAAATTTATGCGCTGACAAACTTAAAGCGTCTAAACCCATTTTCTTCACGTCCAGCTTCAAATAGGGCACGGCCTGGACGGCGTCAGTATGGAAATGGGCGCCGTATTGATGAGCGATTTTGGCTAAAGCGGCGATGTCTTGAATGGTACCAATTTCATTATTGACGGCCATAACGGAAACCAAAATCGTTTTTTTATCAATCAGACGCTTTAAAGCGGCCGGCTTTATCAGGCCGAACTTGTCGGGCGCTATGAATTTTACGTTAAAGCCCTCTTGAGCCAATTCTCGGGCCGATTCCAAAATACAAGGGTGTTCAATGGCGGAAACGATGATTTTAGAACCGCGCTCGCGATTGGCGCGAGCTATGCCCTTGATAATTAAATTATTGGCCTCGGTGGCGCCGGAAGTGAAAATGACATTATCCGCGGCGCCGTTTATATTCTTAGCCACGATCTTTTTCGCTTTCTTTAACGCTGAAAAGGCCTCCTGACCCAAGGCGTGAATGGAGGATGCGTTAGCGTAATGTTCGCTAAAATATGGCTTAATTCTCGCCATCACCCGCGGATCCAGGCGAGTAGTGGCAGCATTGTCCAAATACACCTTCATAGCTATATAAATCCACCTTTAAGAAAAAACGGATTTAATTTTATTTTATTAAGTCTTAATTATACTCTTAAGCTTACTCCTTGTCCAGATCTTAAGGTAATAATTCTATGCCGGTAATCGTGACGTCGCTTAGAGGATGGTCGTTGGCGTTGGTCGGGGTGGCCTCAATTTTTTTAACCACGTCCAGACCGTCAATGACTTCCCCGAAATTAGTATGTTTACCGTCCAGCCAGGGGGTGGAAGTGGCCGTGACGATGAAAAATTGCGAACCGTTGGTGTTTGCTCCGGCATTGGCCATGGCCAAACTGCCTAAAACCAATTTATGGCTATTAATTTCGTCTTGAAAAGCATAACCCGGTCCGCCTAAACCATCGTTAGCCCAGTCGTCGTCTTTACTGTTGGGATCGCCGCCTTGGATCATGAAGTCGCGGATAACGCGGTGAAATTTAGTCCCGTCGTAAAAATCGGCTTGAGCCAAATTCAAAAAATTATTGACCGTTAGGGGTGCGTCGGCATTATAAAACTTAACCTTGATGTCGCCTAAATTGGTTTTAATCAGGGCTTGGGAATATTGCGACAAAAGATCAAGCTGTTTATCGGGCGCGGGCATAAGGTTTTGGTTTTTAACCGCGGGCGTTTGCGCAGCCGTGGTGGCGCTAGCAGTCGTCTCCGAAAGGGACGCTGAAGCGGCCGTCTGGCTGTTCTCGGAATTAAAATTATTGCTTAAGGGCGCCGGTGTGATCTTAAAAGCGCAGGCGCTGACGCCCAAAGCCACTACTACGAGCGCCAAAACAAAAAAGATTTTTTTCATAAGTAAAATCTTAGCGAGAGCGCCGGATTGCCGGCCTTGGCCGCCCCCCGGCGCTTTATATATTATTTTATTAAACTTTATATCTTTTTTTGATTTCCTTATCCTCGGCCTCCCTTTTTTCAGCAATGACTTCCTTGGCTTTTCGGCGCAAATCTGCCAAAGCCAATTCGTTTAATTTGCGGGCGCGCTTCATTAAATAGTTTTTCACGTTCAAATCCGGATTGATTATAACTTCGCTTAATAATACGTCTAAAAGAGCGCCGATCTTTGGCCCGGCCGGAATTTTTAAACCGTTCATTAAGTCATGCCCGTTTATTTTCAGCATTTTGACCGAAACGGGATCGTTTTGCACCTTGGCCATCATATACTCAAGATGCCGCAGTTTATAGGGTAAAGCCTTAGGCGTACCCGAGCCCAGACGGTCGGCGATTCTTAAATTAATTAAATCTTTGAGGTTTTCCCGACCAACTTTGCTAATCAACCGGCGCACCGAAGCGGCCGTCACTTCCCCGACGTTATAATAGAACATGTGATTTTTCACCAAATTAACCACGCGCCAGCGGTCTTCGTTGGCGAATTTCAGGCGCGTCATAATACGATCCACCATTTTCGCCCCGACATATTCATGGTTATAGAAAGTGGCAATGCCCTTAATGATTTTATAGGTCTTGGGCTTGGCAATATCATGTAAAAGAGCGGCCAAGCGCACCGGCCAAGCTGAACTGGGGCAATGTTTTAAGGATAAAAGATTGTGATTAAAAACCGAATAAATGTGGTGACGCGACTGATCAACGCCGACGCCCCGCTCCAATTCCGGCAAGATATACTGTAAAAGCTTGGTTTCTTTCAAAAGCATTATGCCTTCAGCCGGCCGCGGCGAAGCGAGAATTTTTATTAATTCATCGCGAATTCTCTCTTTAGCCACAAATTTTAAACCGCCGGCCATTTTCACCATCGCCCGCTGGGTTTTCGGCTCCAAGGTGAAACCCAATTGCACGCTTAAGCGCACGGCGCGCATAAGGCGCAAAGCGTCTTCTTTAAAACGGTCGGCCGGTTCGCCGACAGCGCGAATAATTTTCGCCTTAATGTCCTTTTGCCCGCCGAAAAGATCAATAATTTCCTGGCCTTTGTTAAGACTTAAAGCCAGGGCGTTAATGGTAAAATCGCGGCGCTCCAAATCCTTTTCCAAATTGTCTTCAAAGCGGATCTGGTCGGGGTGACGGCGGTCGGAATAGCCTTGCTCGCTACGGTAAGTGGTGATTTCCACCGCTTCCTTCTCGCTGCCCTGCAACTCTTTCGGACCGGCAATGGCGGCTACCGGCAAAAGCACGGTGCCGAAAACGTTCTCGTATTTGGCCCGAGGGAAAAGTCTTAAAATTTCCGCCGGTCGGGCCTTGGTAGTCACGTCCCAATCCTGCGGTTGTTGTCCCCTTAGTAAATCGCGCACACAACCGCCGACCACGTAAGCCTCGTAATCGGCGGCCGTTAAGGTGGCGATAATTTCGCGGATATAATCAGGGATCATTTGACTGTAATCAGTAGCCATAAACGTTAAAATAGCGCTAATTAGCTCTAACGCCGCTCACGAAAAAAACTGAAAACCGGCCGTGGTACTTTACTAACCATAGTTACCCCGGGCGCGCTCCGGCCTTTGTATTTGGTTAATAAAAGTTTTTTCGCCAGGCCCTTCTTTTTCACCCAATTATAATAGCTCATCATGGCCTCGTTTTCATGGGCGCGGCGCACGGTTTTTTTGGCGTCAATGGCGTAAAGTCCGGCCGCTCTTTGCCGGCGTATGGCCGCGGTCGTCGGCGGTTGGCCGCCCCCGCCCAAACAGCCGCCCGGACAAGCCATGACTTCCAAATAATGGTAGTCTTTAAAACGTAAACGAATTTTTTTTAATTGACCCAAACCGTTAACCACCCCTAGTTTTAAACGCCGGCCAGCCAATTTAACCGTTGCTTCCTTTAGGCCGCTTAAACCGCGCACGGCTTTAAATTCCAAAGGCAAGGAAATGGCCGTTTGCTTCTTCTTTTTGCCTTGGCCACCTTTTCCTTCCTTCGCCAGTAAATAAGCGGCTGTGCGCAGGGCCGATTCCATAACCCCGCCGGAAGCGCCGTAAATGGCGGCCGCGCCTGAACCGGCGTTAAACAATTTTTCGCCGGCCGTGTCCGGCAAACTTTTAAAATCTATTTTTCGTTTTTTCAATAAATAGGCGAGTTCACGCGTGGTTAAAACGTAATCCACCAAGGGCCGCCCCTTATATTTCAATTCCGGCCGGCCGGCTTCATATTTCTTGGCCGTACAGGGGACAATGGAAACGACGGCTAAACGCCGGCTGTTCAGACCTTGTTTTTTTGCCCAATAACTTTTTATGGCGCCGGCCAAATGCATATGCGGCGAACGGGCCGTCGTCAAATGCGGCAATAATTCCGGGTGGTAAAATTCAGCATAAGCGACCCAACTGGGACAACAGGAAGTTGTCAAAGGGAAAACCGCCTTTTTATCTTTTAAGCGCCGGACCAACTCTTCCGCTTCTGTTAGCGTCGTAATGTCGGCGCCAAAATTAATGTCAAAAACGTGCTGGAAACCTAATTTTTTTAAGGCCGTATAGCATTTGCCGGTCGCGTCTTCGCCCGGCGGCAGGCCAAACTCTTCGCCTAAGGAAACGCGCACCGCCGGCGCCAACTGAGCCAGGGCCACCAGTTTTTTCTCTTTTAATAATTTTTCCACCGCCGGCCACTGAGCCTGTTCTTGGGCGGCAGCCACCGGGCAATGCAAGACACATTGGCCGCAATAGACGCAAGCGGCGCCGACTTCACGCCGGGGTTTAACTTCTTGGTCGCTGCCCGTACCAACTAAACGCAAATAATCAATAGCCTGCAAATCGCGGCAAACCGCGAGGCAATTCTGGCAATCAATGCATTGACTGCCGTCTATTTCCACGGCGTTGGCGAAGCGATAAGTCTTGCGCCGGCTCTTGCGGTCAGAAAAACGATTAATTTTAATCTTATACTCCTTGGCCAAGCGCAAAAGTTCGCAATCGTAAATTAAAGAGCAGCTGGTGCATTTTTCCGCGTGCTCGGCGAAAAGTAATTCCAAGTTTAAACGGCGCGCCTTTTGGACGCGGGGGCTGTTGGTTAAAATAACCATGGCCTCCCGTGCTAAGGTTGAGCACGCCGTTAGCAAGTGTTTTTCCCCTTTTACTTCCACGACGCAAACCCGGCAAGTGGCTTTATTAACTAAATCCGGGTGATCGCATAAAGTCGGAATTTTAAAACCATGATCTTTTAAAACCGCTAAAATCGTTTGCCCGGGTTTGACGCTTAGGGTTCGACCGTTAACGCTTAAATTCATGCTGGTTTTATCTTAGCTAAATCTTTATAGATACGATACATGAACAAAAGAATAATCGGACCGAGTAAAAAGTTAATTACCTGGATAAGGCCGTTCCAAATCTGGTAAAAAACCCCGTTATAGCTGGCAAAAGACAAAGGAATGGCAATGACAACCATGACCGCCCAAAAAATCAGGCCAACGACGATAAGGCGACCAAAAACCGGCCACCAATAATCGTTCACCAATTTTATACTCCGGCGAATGGCTTTTAAGCCGTATTTACCCTCAAAAAAGAAAACGTAAACCGCCAGACTGTAGAAAATGGCGTAAATTATGCCGGGAATAATTAAGAGCAGGCTCCATAAGGCCACAAAAACCGCCGTCATTAAAACCAAACCGAGATAGGGCCAGAAGAGCGGCGCTGTTTCCTTGTAGGTGGTGGCTTCGTTGCCTTCAAAATTTTTCTTGACCACCAAAAACAAAGCCATATAGGCGCGGATGAAAAAATAGAGGGCGAAAGCGAAACCGACGATACTTATCAAAACCAGCCATAAATGCCAAATAAAACCCGGATTAGGACCAAGCAGGCCGCCCAGGCCGTAGAAAAACAAAACCACTAAAAGCGGAATGAGAGTGAAAAAGAAGCCGATCAGATAGACCATGATGAATTTTTTTAAATTTTTCCACCAGATTTTGATCGCCTCTTCCAAGATGTCAAAAACTGGTGTGATTTTTTGTTTTTGAGCTTCGCTCATAAATTTAAGCTTAGTTTTTCAAAATATTTTTAAAATAGCTTTTAACGGGCAGGGCTAAACTGGCGCCTAAAGGACAAAAAGACGAGTCAAATAAATTGTCCACGAGAGCGTCAAACAAAGACTGGTCAAAAGTCGGAGCCTTAATTAATTCCCATAAGCGATAAGTGCCCTCGCGGCAACTAGTACAATAGCCACAACTTTGTTCATGATAAAAATTTAGCCAATATTTAACCAATTTTTCTTTTTTAGTTTTTTCGGCCTTGTAAACAATGACTGCGCCGGTGCTCGTTATTGGCCGCTCTAGTTGCTGGGCATTTAAAAATTCGCCGCACGCTTCCCCGCCCACCTGTACAAAAAATTTATACGGCGGATAATTGCCGGTCCGACGCAAAATTTCATTAATCGTTAAATCGGCCGGCAGAGCGTAAACGCCACGATGGCGAAGAGCGCCGCCTAAGGTATAGAAACGTTCGCCCTGATATTTTCCCCGCGCCGCCAAGCTGACATCATAAAAAGTTTCCACATTACTAATTAAAGTCGGCCGGCCAAAAAGTCCGTGCTCGGTCGGATAAGGCGGTTTTAAACGCGGCCTGACGCCTTCGCCTTGTAAAAAATTCAACAAGGCCGTCTCTTCCCCGCTTAAATAACTTAAACTTTTCGGCTTAAATTTAAATATAACTTTCGGCGCCAAAACCTTAAATCTTTTGCTGACTAAAGCTTGTTTTAAATCGGCGCCGTAGTTCTGGTAGCAGTCGCGGGAAAGAAAAAAATATACTTCTTTTATTTTCTCTGGACCAAAAAATTGTTCGGCCCGATAAACGCCGTCTATAACCGCGCTTGGATAATGCCTAAGTATGAAAGCGTCCTTTTTCACGCCTGGTTCGCCCTCGCCGGCGTTGACAATAATGTAACCAATTTTCTTGCCTTTTAAAGCCCCCTTAACCGCCGCCCATTTACTGGCGGTTGGATAGGCGGCTCCGCCGCGGCCAACTAGGCCGGCGGCGGCGATTTTTTTCAAAATGTCAGTCGCTTTTGGCATGCCAAAAATTAAAACTCGCCTTTAGCGCGCCGTCCAACCACCGTCAACCGTCAAAATCGCGCCAGTAACGTAACGGGCGGCGTCGCTAGCCAAATACAAAGCTGCTTGGGCGATATCTTTAGCTTCCCCGACCCGGCCCAGAGGCGTATTCTCCAAAACCATTTTCTTAAAATTAGCCTCATTTAAATAATCCTTAGTCATGTTGGTGGCGATAATTCCGGGGCAGATGGCGTTAATCCTGATTCTATGGGGGGCGAGGTCCAAAGCCGCCGCTTTTGTCAGTTGTATAACCGCGCCCTTGGCCGTGCCATAGGCTAAGGAACCGACAAAACCGACCAAACCGGCGATGGAGCTAATATTAACGATCGCACCTTCTATCTTTTTCTCTTTCATGGCCCGGGCGGCTAACTGCGCCCCGTAAAAAACACCATTTAAATCAACGGCCAAGGTCTTCTCCCAAATCTCCGCGGTCGTTTCCAAAAGGCCGCCAGAGGAAGCGATGCCGGCGTTATTAACCATAATGTCCAGACGGCCGAATTTATCTAAAGCCGTCTTTATTAGATTTTCCACTTCCGCCTTTTTACTAACGTCGGCTTTAACGAAAACGGCCTTATCCGCCGCCAAAGCTATGCCGGGTTTAAGGTCGGCGTAAACGACTTTAGCGCCTTCGGCCACGAATAAATCGGCGATCGCCTGACCAATGCCGCTAGAAGCGCCGGTAACAATGGCTATCTTATCTTTTAATTGCATAAAATTTAAGTTAGTTTTCTTACTCTATCGGCTAATTCCGCCAAACGGTTGGCGTAGCCCCATTCATTGTCATACCAGGAAATGACTTTGAGAAAATCGCCGCCGATGAGCCGCGTATTGTTCAAGTCAATAATGGCGCTCTTGGCGTTGCCGATAATGTCGGTGGAAACCAATTCTTCCTTGGAGGCTTCCAAAATATTTTTTAAGGGGCCGCGAGCCGCTTTAAGGAAGGCGTGATTAACAGCGGCCACGCTCGTCTTTTTCTTTAAGACATAAACCGTGTCGCATAAGGAACCGATTGGCGTCGGCACGCGCACGGCCAAGCCGTCAAACTTACCTTTTAAAGCCGGGATAGTCAAAGTCGTGGCCAAAGCGGCGCCGGTGGTGGTGGGAATAATGTTTATCGCCGCCGCGCGCGCGCGCCGGAAATCTTTATGCGGTCCGTCCACCAAATTTTGGTCGGCGGTATAGGAATGAACCGTGCTCATGAGGGCTTTTTTAATGCCGAAATTGTCCTTAACGACTTTCGTCACCGGCGCCAAACAATTGGTCGTGCAGGAAGCGCAGGACAAAAGCCGATCGCTCTTTCTTAATTGCTTATCATTGACGCCCAAAACGATGGTTTTTACCCCTCCATCTTTGGCCGGCGCCGATAAAATGACTTTTTTCGCGCCCGCTTTTAAATGCGCCTTCAGCTCAATTTTAGTCCGAAAACGACCCGTACATTCCAAAACTAAGTCCACTTTTAAGGGCTGCCAAGGCAAGGCCAAGGGGTCTTTAATGGCTAAGACTGGCAAACGACGGCCGTTTATAATCAAAGCGTCTTTAGCGGCCGTGATTTTCTGGCGCGAAGCGCCGTAGCAGGAATCATGTTTTAATAAATAGGCTAAAGTGGCCGGATCCGTTAAATCGTTAATAGCCACGACTCTTATTTGCGGAAACTTAAGCCACATAGCCTTAAAGACGGCCCGGCCGATACGGCCAAAACCGTTAATGGCTAAATTAATTTTTTTCATAAAAAGTTTAAGAAATCTTAATTATTACCCTGACATTATATCATAATTTAAAGAAATATAAAAAAACCGCCCCCTAAGGAGCGGCCCGGCTTTTATTTTCTCTTTCTTTCTCTTTTTCTGTCTCGCCCCGGTTTGCTTTGGCCTTTTTCCTTCTTTTTCTCAATTTTTTTCTCGGCTTCTTTCTTCGGCCGCCGCTTAGGATCCACTTCTATAACTACGTCTTCCTCGCCCTCTTTTTCCCCCGCGATCTTAACGTCCAAAGTTTGCTTTAAAATATGGTGGCCAACAACGACGCCGCTGACGCCGTTAATATTCACGCGCGTACCCGGAGGCGCCAATTGGCCAGCCAATTCCTTGTAGCCTTCATACTCAAAGGAAAGACAACACATCAAACGACCGCACATGCCGGAGATGCGCTCGTTGCCGCGGTGGACAACCTGCTGGGCCTCGGCCATTTCCGAAGTGATGGAAGAGAATTCGCCTAAAAATTCCTGGCAACAGAGCCGGCGGCCGCAGGGCCCGCAATCGCCGGACAACTTGGCTTCGTCTCTGGTGCCAATCTGCGTCAAACGGATATTGGCGTTGAAATGGGCGACTAAATCTTTGACCAACTCGCGGAAATCAACCCGGCTGGCGGCGATAAAAGCGAAATTTAAACGGTTGCCGGCGAAAGAAAAATGCACGTCCACCAGCTTCATAGGTAAAGCATGCTTGGCGATTAATTGCCGGCAAACGGCCAGAGCCTTAGCCTTCCTTTGCCGGTCGGGTAATTTGGCGACATCTTCGTAATCGGCTTTTTTCAAAATCGGTTTCAATTCCCGCGTTTCCAAGCCGCTCATATCTGTAGTCAGGCTCTTCACGCACCCCAATTCCCGGCCCAATTCTGTTTCCACCAAAACATAATCACCGGCTTTTATGTCTAAATCGCCCACGGAAAAGCTGTAGGCTTTATCCCAAGGAGCGAATTGTACCTTAGCAATAAACATGAAATTATAGCTTAGCCAACGATCCAAAAGCCAGCCGCGCCAACCGGCGTGAAAAATTACAAAGCGAAACGGACGAAAACGGAAACTTTAACGCCAGCCAAAACATCTTTGACTTTCTTTTTTTCATCCTTAATGTATTCCTGCTCCTCCAGACAAACGTCGGCGTAAAATTTACCCATTTTGCCCATAATGATTTTCTCGGCGATTTCCACCGGCTTGCCCTCTTTAACCAACTGCTCTTTATAGATTTCTTTTTCTTTGGCTAGTTCGCCCGGGTCAACTTCACTGGGCGTGATGTATTTCGGGTTGGCGGCCGCAACCTGCATGGTGATTTCTTGGGCCAATGCCTCCTTGCCGGCCTGATCTAAAGCTACCAAAACCCCGATTTTTCCGCCCAAATGCGAATAGGCGGCCACGGTGGCACCCTTAATTATGGCCAAGCGTTTAATCGCCATTTTTTCGCCGGTCGTGCCGCTTAAGGCGTCTAAACTGTCGCTGACGGTCGCGTCGGCCATTTTTAAGGTTAAAAGCTCTTCCACGTTGGCCGGCTGGGCTTGTTTTATTAACTCCAAAACCGCGGCGGCGAAAGCCTGAAATTTTTCGTTTCTGGCCACAAAATCAGTTTCGGAATTGACTTCCACCATATAGCCTTCGGTTTTATTGGCGTTTAGGGCCACTTTAATCACGCCATCGCGGACTTCCCGACCGCTTCTTTTGGCGGCTTTGGCAATGCCGCTTTTCCGCAAAATCTCCACGGCTTTCTCTAGGTCGTTATTGGCTTCTTTTAAGGCTTTTTGACAATCAACCATGCCGGCGCCGGTCAATTCCCGCAATTGTTTGATGAGTTCCATAAACTTATCTTAAATTTAATTATTACCATTTAAGGGCAAACAATTTATTCTTTTCTGTTCTTCGCCTCTAACATCGCCGCCTCGAGGCAATCCAAGATGAGGCGAATGGTTTTGGTGGAATCGTCGTTGGCCGGAATGGGATAATTAACCTCCTCCGGATTGACGTTGGTGTCGCAAACTGCGACAATCGGGATATGTTTTTGTTTGGCCTCTTTTAAAGCCGTTTCTTCTTCCCTAATGTCCCAAATGAACAGGGCATCGGGCAATTTATTCAAAGCCGTTAGGCCGCCAACGCTCAATTCCAGTTTCTTAATCTCCCGCTCAAAATTAAGGCGTTCTTTCTTCGTGTATTTTTCCAGCTTGCCCGCTTCCCGTCTTTCCAAAAGATCCAGATATTTCTTAACTGATTTTTTAACCACGGCAAAATTAGTCAAATAGCCGCCCAGCCATTTGCCGACGATATAGGGTTGGCCAATGGCCAAAGCCATTTTCTTAAGCGATTCCGCGACTTGGTTTTTCGTACCGACGAAAAGAATGTTTTTATTTTCCGCCGCCAGCTTGGTCATAAACTCCAAAGCTTCCCGCAATTTCTCTTGGGATTTTTTCAAGTTGATGATGTAAACGCCATTCTTGGCGGTGAAGATATAGGGCGCCATTTTCGGGTGCCAACGGTTGGTCCGATGGCCGAAGTGCATGCCCGCTTTAAGCATCTCTTCCAGACTGGGAAGGTTTACCATATTTTTCTTTTTAAGCTTGGAGAAAAATCTCGGCAGCGCGTCTGTTCCCTTCGCCTCGTGAAACGAGGAAGAAAAAGGCGGTCCGATTTTAATCGCCGGCCGCGGGAACATGATGGTTTATTAAACTTTTATTAAAAATAGAGGCAGCTAAACGAGGCTGAACCTCATATATAAAAGATAGGGCAAAAACGGGCTTCTGTCAACAACGGCACTCCCGGAGCGGACTGGAATTTTAAAAAAAAGGAAGATTTTTCCAAAAACTTGAAAGAAATCTTCCTCTTGTGTTTCCGGCCGCGTCCTAGAAGGCCAAGCGGCAATTCAAATGCAGTCCCAGGCCGGAATTGAAACCGTCGCCCAGAGCGAAAAATTCATAATGACCGACGAGGAAGACGATTATCTTGCCGGCCAAAATTCCCTTGCCTATCTCCAGATCGGCCTGCCAACTGGGACGGACGGCCTCTTGCCGCGTCAAGACTTCGTTTTCGCCCTTTAGAGAGAAAGACTCTTCATAGGCGTAGCCTTGCAGGCCAACGCGAGTCCGGGCGGCCAGGCGTAAATCCGATTGCGGCTTGAACTTGCCGCGCGAGGAATGGGCCAAAAAAGCCAGAGGAGAAGCAAAAACGGCGAAAGCCATTTTCTCGCCGGCCAGACTCAAGCCCAAAGCGCCGTCGTATTGGACGCCGTTATAGCCGTCCTTGACAAAGGCGTAACCGACAAAATCGGCTCCCGTTTTTTCCGGGTTAACGTCTTTAAAAAGACCGGCGGTGACGAATTCATAGGCGTCGCCGGCGTGAAAAAAATCAAAGAAATCACTGCCGTAGCCGGTGGCAAAAAGCCAGTAGGGTTCAGACGGCGCCTTTTCCGCCTGCCAATGAAAAGGGCGGACGGATGCTGATTCTTGTCTAAAGGTTTGCGCCTGCAATGAAAAGGCAAGGATCAAAAAAAAGGAAAAGGCGAAAAGCAAATAAATAATAATTGTTTTCACGGCATAGGTTTTGGTTAATATTAATTTTAAAAAACAAAAAATATTCCTATTACTATAACATATCAATTATTATTTGTCAAGAGGTGGTACTGTTGCAGAATTGAAGTTACCTTCTGGGGATAAATATAAAGGAAAAAGCTCTATGCAAGTAGAACTTTTTTATAAATTCCTGGCCGCGAAGTCCCAATTCCAGAGATGGCGCATGACCGCGTCCACGAAGTCGCCGCGCCGGTTCTGGTAGTCAAGGTAATAGGCGTGCTCCCAAACGTCTACGGTCAATAAAGGTTTTTCTTCTGGGGAGAAGGGGCTGTCGGCATTGGCCGTTTTAATGATTTTCAAACCGGCCGTGGTTTTGACCAGCCAGGCCCAGCCGCTACCGAATTGAGACAGGGCGGCGCTTTTAAATTCGGCGTAAAATTTTTCCAGGTCGCCGAAATCTTTCTTGATCATTTCCAAAAATTCCGGCGCCGGGGCCGAGGGATTTTTTGCCGGCCTTAGGCTGTTCCAGAAAAAATTATGATTGAAGGTCTGGGCGGCGTTATTGAAAATCGCCGCCTGCTCCGGTCGGTCCTTGGTCTGGGTAATAATTTCCTCTAAGCTCTTATTCTCCCACTCAAGGCCGCTAGTCAATTTATTCAAATTATCTACGTAAGCTTGATGGTGTTTGCCGTAATGGAACTCTAAAGTGCGCGCGGAAATATGAGGGCTAAGCGCGTCTAAAGCAAAGGGTAAAGGTGAAAGAGTAAACATAGGCGTAAAGTTAATTTTTAAATAAGGTTAATTTTATCTAGACGGCCCTAATAGCTTCGGGCGAGCTCTAAATTTATTAAAGCCGGCCCGAAGTTAAATTAGGGTCGTGGCCTATATTATAACAGAAAATATCTTTCTTAACCAGCCCTTTAAAAAAGATAAATTGAGCCTGGAAAGATCAATTTAATTGACATTTTCAACCACTGGTGATAAAATTAAAACAGACTTTCTTTAAAATATTAAAATATCCGTCCGGAGTTTCTTTTCTCCTTTTTGGGTTAATATAATAAGTTGTATTCAAATTTTTCATTTTACCCCTTTTCTCCGGACGGACCTTATTATCATCCTGATCGTGAAGGCTCGGTATAGTTCTTTTCCGGGTCTTCCCGGCAGGCCCTTTCCTATAAGCCCCCGACGTTTAATGAAGGGGGTTTTTCCTTTTTGACATTTTTTTGTTAAGGAGATATAATAAAAATAAGCTTAGTTCCTTTAAAATATTTAAAATATCCGCCTGGGGTTTCTTTTCAAAGTTAATAATATGGAATATAATTTGGGAAATATTAAGGTTAACCTGCATTTCTCCCCGGGCGGACCCCATGCCCGTCTGGAGCGTTGTATCTCCGGACTTGTTCCCTCTTGTTAGCTCCTACGGGTATTCGCCCCCGTCTCGCTCATCGACGGGGGCTTTTTAAAAAAGTCACCACTAATCCTTATCTTTAAATTGACTAATTGGCCACCCGATCGGCATCGACGCTTGACTTTAATAAAAAAATTTAGTAATTTTAAGACAGAACTTTAAATTATAAAAGCGATCGTTAACAAAAAAATAAATTAAACTTCATAAAACCATGGAACCGAATATTTACTGCGATCTGGACAGGCCGGAATCGATTTACGCTATTGCCTCTATCCTGACCAGCCTGATAAATGGTGGGGATAAAAAAAATTCACTAAGAGAGGCGATAGAAAGCGGCACTTACTATGAGGAGTTTGACGAATATTATGAGGATCAAGATTTTGACGAGGAAGATCCGGAGAAGACGGGAAGTGAAGAGCAAAAACATTTTTTCTATTGTTATTCCAGCGGCCTTAAACAGCTCTTGAAAAATCCACCGACCCGACCGGCTTTCCTCTTAAATATCGGCCCGAAAAATAAAAAAGAAGCTGAATTGCTGGCTGAATTCGCCTACCGCTACGGCCATCGGATTATCCTCTGGCTGGATAATCATCAATGGCCAAAAAAATTTTTAGCGTTCGCGCAAAAATGCTTACGGGATCATGGTCACGACCTGGAAATTTATTCCGAAGCTTCCTGTTTGCCAAAAATGGAAAAGTTGGGCTATCTAATCTTACCCCGTTGGTTAGTGGAAGCGGAACAAATGGCCTTAAAGCGCATGAAGGCGGCTGTACTCTATTATTATCGCGCTTATCGCGTCTGCAAAGTCGGCGATCAAATTGATCCGCAAGCCTATTTGGTCACAAAATTTTTCATCCACGCTGGTATAAGCGTTTGTCTGGATAGCCCCGATAAATTTATAGATGATAATTATATGGCCTATACCCACATGAAAGCGACGAGCAAGCGCGCGGCGGAAAAAATTCGTCATAAAAGTTTGGTTTTTCAAAACAGCCCTCGCGACCCCAAAATCGCTTACGTGAATTTAGGGCGCATCGGGCGCTTCCTTGATTTCCAAGTTTTAACCCGGGAAGCGCGCCGGAAATATCCCTATCTCTACATTATTCAATATCTGTATAATAAAAGGTCTTACACTAAAATCTGTTCCAAGGCCTTTGATCCCGAACTTGTCTTAAAAGTTTTGGGAAAAGACCAACTTAAATTCATTCGGGAAAATAATGCCAAGGGCCTAAAACTCATTTGGGAAAACCTGAAATTTGTTTCCCCTCCTCGTTCCCGAAACGAACGAGGATGTTTCACGGAACCATTAAAAAGGCCTGTTCGCATATGAACAGGCTCTTTTTTTTAAATAATTCCCGCCTATCTAGATCATGCTCTCAAAAAGAAAAATGACTCTGCCTGGATTTCCCGCCCTCTTTCTCTGTCTTCTCCCGAGCGAAGGCATAGGCGCAATAATCACAATCTGGAGCAGCGGCGGGAATTTTATCCGCCACTAAAGAACGCCGGGCTTTAAGAAGCGCCCCTTCCACCCAGCGGTCGTTGCCTCTATAAGGAATAATCTTGACGTCAAATTCCAATTTGGCATCAAAGGCTTCTTTGTCGGCGTCGCCGTTACAATAAACGAAATAGCCGGTGTCAGAAATTTTTAACCCATTACGGCGCAAAAGCCACTGATAAATTTCCATTTGCCGCTTATACCCGATCTGCCAATCGGCGTCCAAATTAACTTCTTCGCTTTTGCTCGTCGCTTTGTAATCCACCACATAAACCGTGCCCTGACCGTCCGTCCAAAGATCATCTACGGCGCCGGTAACCAGAAAATTGGAGGCCGGGTGCAAAAATTGCACGCCTTGAAAATTATCGCGCCATTCATTTAAACGCGGATCGGCTAAAGGCACGAGCTTAAGACCGTAAGCTTTCATTAAGGGATGGGCGCTGTTTTTGGCGCGATGGCGGTCAAATTCTTTTTTTAATAATTTATCCACGGCCGAATTCAAGGTGAAAGGAAAACCCGGCGGCCTTTCTACGCCTAAGCGACGATCAAGATAAAAACAGCGCGGGCAATTCAAAAATAGATCCAATTTGGAGCGACTAAGTTTAAAAGGCAGGCGACTTTTGGGGTTAAAAAGGTTGTGCCGGCGATTGGAGTTATAGTAAACAGACATATTTTTAGAAATTATTTAGTTAATTTTAGCTAATAATATACTTGTGGATAAATTGTGTTAAAATTGGGAATAAATCATAAGAAAAAAGCCTTGTCAAAATAGAAAGAAGTGCTAATATATAGTCATGTACGTTTGGTACGTAATCCCGATCAAGTGCAAAGGGTGTCCTTGCGCAAGCAAGGACTCTTGATCGGGCCGTTGCACTTCAAACTAGAATTCAAACGGCATCCGACCCCCCGTAGAGTTTATCCTATATCCTTGGGAGAAGCGCGAAAGCCTCGGGTAAGGCTCGGCGACTCAAACAGAGCCTTAAAACCGTACGTTGTCACGGTGGGGTGGACCGGGCACAATGACAATGTCCGAAGGGTATGAAGATTTGCAAGTCTTCATAAACTCTCGGGGCCGGAAAAGCCGAAAAAAGAAACTCTCCATTGTGTATTGTGTATCTATTTCGATTCTGGGACACTTCGGAGATAGAGCTTGCGCGCCAGTGCAAGCTCTTTTTTTATATACGCTTTTCTTTAGGCTCCAAACCTTATTATTACTTCATTATTACTTCCTTCACGCTTTTATAATACCGCAATAAAAGGCTGGTTAAAGCACCGCCGCCATCACAACGATAACCGTAAGGTTCACGGAAAGCGACAATGGTCATGCCCGGTTTGATGTTGGCCGGGTGTAAAAGCAAGCGCATGTCGGTCAAGCCGACACAAGTCGCTCCCCAAATCAGAATAAGTTGGTCGCCATTACCGGTGTCGCAGAAGGCGGTAATGCCATTTTTCATATAACCTTTTTAATCTGAACTTCGTTGGCCATTATACAAGCTAAACAACCGGTACGGGCGAGATCATTGGCTGTCATAGTAATTGGTTCCCAGCCCAGATGATAGAAAACCTCTGGCGTACCAATGAGACTGAAGAATTATGGCTTCCCACCGGCGCCGTCATTTTCCATTTCTTCCATCACGATCGGCGGAGTGTTGATGTCCCGTTCGGGATAAAAAAAGTTAATCTAACTTAATTTCCCTAAACTCTTAACCATTCCGAGCTTGTCTTACTAAAGGCAAGCTTTTTTATTTCCCCTCCAACCTTATGGCCACGATTTCACTGCGGCCGCTGGTGCGCAAAGGCGGCCCCCAGGAGCCGACGCCCGAGGAAACGACCAAATTGAAATCGCCCTTTTTAAAAAGGCCGTAATCATAGCCGCGGTAGGCCAGTTTGGTTAAAAAATTAAGGGGAAATAACTGGCCGCGATGCGTATGACCGGATAGCTGAAGGCCAATGCCGATGTCTTTGGCCTGTTTAACATGAATGGGCTCATGATTCATTAACAAGCTCGGCCGCTTGGGATTGTAGCCGACTTGACGCAAAACCTCTTCCGTCGCGGAAAAATCACGGTTGAAGGCGTAATTGAGGCCGATTATCTGCAGGCCATCCACAATAGCCATTTTGTTATCCAATAAGGTAATCGGATTGCCGCTAATCAATTCCTGGGCGCGCTTAAAACCTAAATAAAGCTCATGATTGCCGAAACAATAATAAATGCCTTGGGGCAAGTTTAAACTATTAAAAGGATGGTTAAGCCAGGAAAAATCCGAGTCCAAACCGTCAAACAGGTCGCCGGTAATGAACAAGGCCGCCGGTTTGAGAGCGGCGACTCGCTCTAAAAGGCGGGCGAGAAAATGCCGGCGGTAAATCGGCCCGAGATGAAGGTCGGAAATTTGCACGACTGTTTTTCCTCTCCAGGCCGGCGGCAAATCCATAATGGCGACCGTGTATTTTTTTACCCGCGTCCTAAAAGCGTTAAAAAATCCGTAAGCCGACCAGAGAATAACGCCGGCGAAAAAAGCTATTTTTGAAAAGCAGTCCGGGAAAATAAAATTAAAAGAGCGGCCGCCCCAGCGTAAAAGCGCGACTAAAAGCCAAGCTAAATAGAAATGCAATAACAGGCCCAACCAAGAAACGGCGAGAAAATAATAGGCGCGGGTGAAACGCCTGTCAATTTTATGAATAAGCCAGAAAACAAAGATGAAGCTGAAAAATAGAAAAGCTAAAACTACCGCCAAAATGAAGCGGCCGGAACTTGCGCCTATCCCTAAAAATTTAACTAAAAAAAACCAAAGATCAATATGGCCAAGCGCAAGCACGGCTACAGCGGAAGCGAAAAAAAATAATTGCAACATAGATTTCTATCTTAGGGCGACAAATTTCTTCAACCACTTCTGATAAAACTCCAGATTATTCAGCTCGGCGAGACGCCGACCCAGGCCTTCGTCCACTTTGAAAAGATGGTGTAAATAAGCCTTGGAAGGGCGACGGAGTTCGGCAAGTGCGCTTTTTTTATTAAGCGCGGAAAAATCGCGGGCAAAGCGAGCGTTATTGATATTTATGGTTTCATAATCCCGAGCGCTCTTCCCTTCCTCGGCCAAAAACAAGCGGCCATGCCGGCCTTCGCGCGTGGGAATAACACAATCAAATAGGTCCCAGCCCATGTGAAGACAACATTTAATGTCTTCGGGGGTACCGATGCCAAGAGCGAAGCGAATGGCTTTTTCCGGAATAAAAGCGGCCGTGCGGCGCAAAACTTTTTCCAAAAATCGTCCCTCTTTATCCACGGGCCGGGCGCCGAAACCGTAGCCGTCAAAGCCGATTTCCACCAGTTCGCGGGCGCAATATGCGCGCAACTCCATATCCGCCCCGCCTTGAATGACAGCGAAAAGAAGCGGGCGGCGACGGCCCTTTAAACCGCGCCGCTTTAGCTGTTTTTCGTATTCTTTTTTAGAGCGTTTCGCCCAAGCGATGGTGCGCTCGACGGCTTGTGACAATTCAACGCGGGAAAAGTCATTGGGCGGACAATCATCCAAACAAACCATTAGATCTGTCCCCAAGTCAAATTGAATTTGCATTGATTTCTCCGGCGTCAGTTCTTGTCGTGAACCGTCTAAAGGCGAAGAAAAAACAACTTTCTCGTCCGAAATCCGGCCGCGGCCGGGAGTTTTATGGATAAGGGAAAAAACCTGGTAACCGCCGGAGTCGGATAAAAGCGGTCCGGGCCAATTCATAAACTTATGCAGACCGCCGGCCGCCCTGATGACTTTTAGGCCGGGCTGGAGATATAAATGCAAAGTATTAACGACTAAAGCCTCAGTGCCGCTGGTTTGGACTTCGGCCGGACTTAAGAATTTAACAAAACCGCGGGTGGCGTCGGGCAGAAAGGCAGGCGTTTTTAAAAAGCCGTGGGCGGTTTTTAAGACGCCCAAACGCGCCCCCGATTTAGTTTGTCGTTCTATTTGGAACATAAATAATCTCCGGCGACGGCAAACCCAAGACACTATTGCACGCGGCCGGAATTGCTCAAACCGGCAATATCATCGTCTTCCAATTTGCTTGTTTTCGCTCCGGTTTTCTGGGTAATGAGGGCTTTGGTTTCCGTGTCCATGGCCGTGATCGTTGAACCCGGCGACAAAACCAAAATTTTATCGCGGTCGTCTTCGCCGGGCGTCAAGCTGATGTTGAAGGCGGCCGTGGTCTCATAAACGGAAAGCGGCAAGCGACCGATGTTCCAAACCACTTGGCGGGCGCTTTCGTTATAGTTTAAAGTGCCAACTTGGGTTTCGGCGCTGTCATCCCAATTGACTTCGGCCGGCAAACTAAAGACTACTTGGGCATCAGAAAGCTCGTGCAAATCGTTTTTAACCGTCCAATAGACGCGGAAACTACTTTTTTGGCCAACGGCCGGGGGCAAAGGTCCGGAACCGACGGGAATATTATTCTCGTCAAAATAACGGATCTGTTCGTTCAAAAACAAGTCGCTGTTAATGTTATTGGCCACGGTATTACTTTTATTGCTGTCACCTTTTATATCCTGGCCGTTAACGCTGTATTGAGCGTAAGAAACCACGGCCGTGTTTTTACCTAAATCAGTGGCGCTAAAGGATTTCAGTCTTAGAAAAAAATCTATTTCCCCTTCTTGACCCGGCTTAATTTCCGCCAAGGCCGGAATCTCCTCTTTGGTCCAAATAATGGCGCCATTTTCCGTCACTCCGCCCGCGGCATCGCTTAAGGAATTCCAGTCCAAAAAGTCGCCAGTCAAAGAGGCTAAAATGGCCACATTGGCAAAAGTATTGTCGCCTTGGTTGCTATAGGAGAGTAGGTAGTTTAGGGTCTGGCCGAAATTGACCGCCTGGTCGTTCTGCGAGCCGTTGACGAATAAAGTCAGGTTCAGGCCGCTGGTTACCAAAGTCGGCGTAATCGCCTTTTCCCAAAAAACATCGGCCTGGCCGTTAGCCAATTTTTTCTCCAAACGCACGGTCACCGTGGAGGAAGCGCTCTTCTGGTTAATGATGAAGAAAAGGGGGATTTCCTGACGGCCTGACTCCGGCCCCAAACCGCTCACCTGCCAGCTGGAACCGCCGCTTTTAGTTATCGTCACCGGGCCGGAGGAAGTAGCCGTAGTGGTCGTCGTCGTCGTCACGGGCGGACTGGTCGTAGCCACGCCGGCGTTGGCCTCCGGCGGCAAAGCGAAGGTGATGTTAAAATCGCCCAAATAATTATTTTCTACTGCGGATAAAATTAAAGTCATGGCATTTTCCTGCTGCAAAAAAGCGGTCTGGTTATATTGCAAATCGGCCGTAAAACCCGGACCGGAAACTAGGGTGGAAACGGAGGCTTCTTTTTTAAATTGACTGGACAAGCCGTCGGGAGCGTAGCTTAAACGGGCGAAGGCGATATTGACCGAACCGGGTTGATTAATGAGTTGGCCGGTAATGGTTAAGCTAGCATTGGCGCCGCGGGCCATATCCTCTAAATCCCAGCCGTAATCATCAGTCGTCGGCGGCAAAGAAGCGTTAAGGAAGACGAAATTATTCGGATACTGCATTTCCAAATGGACTTGCGTCAAGCTAAAGCGGGTGGCGTTATGGTAATTGATGGTATAGGAAAATTCCTGGCCGGCAATGACGTTTTCTGGCGCACTAAGTTTAAGTTCCACGGCGCTAAGGTCGTTATTGGCCCGAAAGAAAAAAATGTAAGCGCCGTAAAGCAGGGCGGCTAAAAGAACCAAACCCAATAAGCGGCCAAAAAAACGCCGCCAAACGTGGCGCTGCCTGACGTTCATTTTTCTCACGTTTATCAAGCGGCCGTTCTTATCGCGATAAATTTCCGACAAGTGGGAATCAATTTCCTGCTGGCGCGCCTCTTTTCTCACTACCCGTTCAAAGCTGGCCACTTCTTTAGGGCTCGGCATCGGCCGCTCCACGAAGGAAGACAGACCGCTCCGGCGCTGGCGTTCAATTTTAAACTTTTGCCTGGATTTTTTAAAATCACTCATAAATATTTTAACTTATTTTATCGCTTAATTTGAGCTAAAATCGCCCAATACTGGTCGCTATCGAGAGGGACGGCCACCTGCCAACCCTTATCATCCGCCGGGGTCTCTTTGGAGCGCCAGAAAACGTTTAGGTTGTCGGGCAAAATTAAGCGGCTGGAAAAATCGTCGGCCGAAACGCCCGGTTGTTTTTGAACTAACAAGGAATAAGGGATAAGCTCGGCGCTGTTCGGATTCAACCAGTCATTTATTTTCTTCAGCCAACTCTCGTCCGGAGCGGCCGCCAAAAAATTAAAAGGCAGGCGGTAGGTCAAAGTAACGGTAGCGCTTTCGCCGGGATCAACCATTAACCAATTGGCGAAAACGGTTTTGCCGTTTTCCGCATAGATTTTCGTGCCCGTCTCCGGCTCAAGAGCGGCCGCGTTCTCGGCGGCTAAAAGCGGGTCTTGGAGCCAAGTCGGGTCGGGCCGCTCGGTTAAATATTTAGGATCAGGTTTAATCCAGCCGGAAGAGGCGATCAGTTCGCTGCCTAAAGGCACGTAAATACGCAGCCAATCAACGTTACGCGCGCCGGTCAAAGCTTCATTCTTTAAACCGGTGTGGGTGCGAGTGATCTTGACCGTGTCAATAATGCCGCCGTCAGAAGCCACCCGGCTTTCCTGCTCGATTTCTTCTTTCATTTTTTGGTCTGATTTTTGGCCGGCGATATTAGTGTTAACGACTAATAAGTAGTCGGCGGGCGCGGCTTTGATTTCCCCGCCCCAATTACGGCTGGCGACTTCGGTTTCTAAATAGGAATCGTTAAAATAGAAAAGCAATTGCTTTTCCGCCAAGCTGTCGCTAAAAGCGCTGATTAGATTTACAAGGTTGTCTGGAGTTAATTTCTGCGGCAAAATCTCCAATATCTTGGCGGTCAAATCGCCGATAATTTTTTTCGGTTTATTATCGCTATTATTGTCCAAATCTTGTTCTAGAGGCAAAGAGGAAACGACGGGCACGGTCGTGGCAGCAAAACCAGCTAAGACTTCCGGATTAGTTTTAGCCAAATTATTAGCCTCCACTATCGTTTCCACGCTCGGCCAGAAATTGTCGGCGTCAATCGTCAGGCCGTATTCGCGGCTTAAATCTATCGGCCCGGTAATTTTTAACAGGCGCTCCACCACCGTCGGCGTCAAACTAATGACTCCGTCCACGCTCGGCCCCCCGCTTTTACTATAAAACCACATCAAGTTTTTCGCCGTCGTCGGCCAGTCCGGCCACCAATTAGCGTCCCAAAAATGCCACAAAGGATTGACCAGCCACAAGGGTTCGGGCGCCGCCACCAAGACTTTTAAACCGGCCTCGGTGTCGTAAGAACCGCCGCCCGGCACCTCTAAATTACTAATTTCTCCTTGGCTAACGTCCATTAAAGCGTAACTGCCCAAGAAACCGCCGGAGGCGCGCAGTTCGCTATTGTTTTGAAAAACCAAAAGGTAACGTTTATCGCGGCTTAGGCCTAAAACTTCTTGTAATTTGTCGACGCCAGCGATAAAATTAGCCAAGCCCGTGGCCAAAAGGCCGGCTTCTTGGTTTAAAGTCTTAAATTGCTCGCGGTAAGCCAAAGGTAAATTATCCAGATTGATTTTATCCAATTCCGTTTTTAAATCTTTGGCGTTAGCGGCGGCCAAATGCCCGGAAGCAAGAAAATTTTCCAGCTTAGCGGCCAACTTTTCCTGACTATCATTAAACAGGCTGTCGGTGGCCTTAACTAAATTACTGCCCAAAGAAGCGGCCAAAGCGCCGGCGGCCATAATCTTCTTGCTCTCGGCCGCCATTTTTATTTCCGGATCGCGCGCCAAGGAAGCGAAAGTGAAGAGGGCGCTATTGATGTCGTTTAAACTGCTTTGCGCCGCCAAAAAATTGGCCCCGGCCGCCTGGAATTCAGAGCCAGCCGCCTGCAAATCCAATCTCGTCGCCGAATCCGTGGCCGCCAAGAGATTATTCAGGGCCAAATGGGCATGGGATAAAATTCTTTCTTCCCAAGCCTTTAAATGGAAAATTTTGGCGCTAGATAATAATTTTAAAGGCAAAATGATGATTAATAAGACAATGACAAAAGACAATAAAGAGCGATACCAATAAACGCGTCTTTCCGAGCGCGCCAAACGTTTTTCCAAATCGCCGCACCGCGGGCGCCGCGCCTGCGGCCGGGCGCTGAAAATTTTCTTTTCGCGGGCGATAATTTTCTGCCAATAAGATTGGCGGCGAGACCGAGGTTTTAAACGGCTGAAAAAACGGCGAAGCGCGAGAAAAATTGCCGGCCGCCGGCTTTTTGTCCGCCAAAGACGCCCCGGCTTAGCGGCGAGATTGGGCTGAATTTTTTTAAACGCCGTTTCCAGTCCGCGCCAGCCGGCGTTGATTTTTTCACTCCAATTCTGACCGGTTTTTCCCCTTTTTCCCCAAGTCTCTTTGGCGGCGCGGCGGGCCTTAAGAGCTAGAGGACGTAGGTCCACGACGAAATTGGAAAAGCGCTCGCGTTCATTAGCGCGCTCGCGGCCGTTTAAATTTTCCGGTTTCTCGCCCATAATTATTTTCCGGCTTCCCGCCCCAATTAAAATATTAAATCTTAAAAATCTAATTTAAGGCTTTAGCGGGCCGACAGCGGCCTTGGCGGCGCCAGAATTTGCCGGTAAATTTCTTCGGTCTGGCGCGCGCATTCCCACCAATTATATTTTTTCGCCTGCCTATAACCCCGCCCTATAAGCTCACGGCGCAAATTTTCGTTGGCCAAAACCGAGTTAATCTTATTAAACATATCCTCTTCATCAACGGGATTAAAGTATAAAGCGGCGTCGCCCAAGACTTCCGGCAGACTGGAACTGGCGGCACAAACGACCGGACAGCCTTGAACCATGGCTTCCAAGGGCGGCAAGCCGAAACCCTCATAAAGCGAAGGAAAAACATAGACCCGGGCCGATTGATAAAGGATTTCTAATTCGGCGTCGGGCACGTAATCAGGAAAGACGACCGGGCTGTTAATGTTTCCCGGCTGGAAGAGATTGAGACGGCGAGCCTCCGCCTCAAGCCCTTTGTAAAAATAGTCGCTTTTACCCACCAAGACCAAGCGCAGGTTCGGCCACAAAGCGCGCAAACGGACGAAAACTTGCAAAAGCCTTTCCAAATTCTTATGGGGATAAGCGTTGCCGACGTAAAGGAGAAAATTTTGGCCGCTATGACAATTAGCCAAGGTTTCCTCGCTGTCCAATTTGGCGACAAAAAGCGAGTCGCGACCCTTGGCTAAATTGGCCACGCCTTCGTAAGTAACAAGGATTTTCCCCGGAGGCAACTTAAATTTCTTGAGTAAATCGTTTTTAGTGAACTGGGAGACGGCGATAATGCGCCGGGCGCGGCTGACGGCCGCGAAAATGACTAAGCGGTAAGCCAAATTTTTCAGGCGGTAAAGCCAGGGGCTTAGGGTGGTCGCTCTTAGGGTCGGGAAATGGGTCAAGATAAGGTCGTGAATGGTAACAACGAATTTAGTCGGCGTCAAAATGGGCACGTTAAAATGGGGAAAATGCATCAAATTTACTTTTGCCCGCCAAATGTAAAAGGGGAAAAGCCATTGCTCCTTAAAGCTGTACCAAGGGATGTTAAGCCGCACTTTCCTGACCTTAGGGCCAGTGGCCGTGAATTCGTCGTAATTTTCCGGGCTTAAAAAAATTACGTAATTAAAACCGGTGCCGTCGCCGGTCGACGAATCGGCGCTAGTCAGCCTAATCAGGTTGTCCACCACTTCTTGCGTGTAACGGCCCAGGCCTTTGCCTACGGGTCCGTAGAAGCGGGCGTCAATACCGATAGTCATGAAGGTAGTCAACCGGCCGCCGTCTTTTTTTACTTGGACTTAATATTCGGCCGGTAATAATTTAGGTCGGCAAATTGGACGGCGGGGCCGCCTCTTTATGGCCTAAATCCGCTTCCGCTTGGAAAAGATCGGGCGGGTTGGCCGTGGCCGGCGTTTCTTCGGGAAGGGACGGCGGGACGGGGCGATTGTTAGTTTTAAAAATATCGGGCAGTTCTTGCGTTTTTTCTTCAGCTGCCAAAGGCAAGGAATAGGGAGCGTCGGCCTTTTTACCCGGCGCCCTTTGAATGAGCGGCGATTTTACGTTCGCTTCCACGGGAAAATGCCAAAGCGTGGCTAATTCTTCAATGTTCATCAGACCAGCCTGGCGGCCGCCGGTATTGGAGCGCTTCACGTAATTACGGAAAATCCGACGCTTTTTTTCCAACAAACGCATTTCTTTAAAAAAATAAGCGGTGCGGGTGGCTGTTTTATCCAAATCCGGCTTCAAAGCGTTTAAATCCATGGCCGTAAACTGTTTGATATAACCAATAAAGCCATTGACGACTTTCTTGACGTTCATAACTTCTTTTTTAGCCACGTAAACCATGCGCGTTTTAATGTCAAAACCCAATTTGGAAGCTTTGAACTGCAAGCCTTCCAACTGCCGTTTTTCTTTGGGGGAAAGTTCCATCATTGATTTCGGTTTCTCTTCTTTTTTAGGCGAACGATCAACGTCCTGCCAAATCGGATAAACGACTTCGCTTAATTCGCCTAAAGCCTCTAAGCCGACGCCGAATAAATCCCGGCGCGGTTTCTTGCGCCGCTCTAAAATTTTATCGGCCAGCCTATCCGCCTCTTTTATCCAGTCAAAACCGATGGGGGTAATAATCATCTGCATCCATAGTTGCTCGCCTTGGCGCAAAGAACCGCAAAGATCCATTAAGGAAGCCATGGGATCCTTAAATTGCAGCTCGCTCGGACCGATGGGGTGTTCAAATTCCAAATAAGATTTAATCGGGTAATATTTGCTGGCGCTCTGTATGAATTCGCAACCCCAGAGGTCGTACTCTTCATTCGGCCAATGTTGCGGCATGGTCTGCGTGTAGTCGTCTACTTCCGTGATTTCCGCGTCCGGATACTGCGAGTAGACAGAGGATTCTATCAGGTTTCTGAACTCCACCGGCGTCCAAATCAAAAACTGCGTGTAGCCCTCCTGGCTCACGATTTCATAGCTAAAAGATTTCTGAAATTCGCCGATAAACCACTTCTCAAAGAAATTTTGGGTGGCGTGCGCCCCGCCCAAATAGGTGAACATATTCTCCACCGCTTTAGGCGTCTGCTCATTGCCTTTGGGAATGTCAATGGCCAAAAGCAAATGTTGATGGCTTTTCTTCCAATGCAACTGGCGCCAAAAAAGATAGACGCGGCGCATGCCGATAAGGAAGGTGATGGCGATCATCAGCCAGCCCAAATTAGCCATAAAAACCCAAAACATCCGTTCGGACGGCAAATTGAAAAACTGATTAATACCGGCGGTATTAATAACAAGGTCCATAATCTTAATTTACTTATATTTTAGCATATTGACGACAGGGGAACAAATACCCCCTCCGAAAAGAAGGCAAACAAAAACCCGGCCTTAAGGGCTGGATTTTTTATGAATTTAAGAAAAATTTAATTTTATACCTTATTTCTCGCTTACTTTATTGCTGCCATTATTTCTGCCATTCCTTCAAGCCATAGGTGCCGCGGCTGGTCAGGACGTAGCGGTTGTCCAGAATAAGTTCGTTATGGACGGTGGCGGCGTTGGCCGTTTTCTTGTCAAATCTCATCTCATTTATTTTTTTGGTGATTTCCGTGAAATGCAGGGGAGCGCCCTCGTGCTTCAAAATCAGATAGATCTTGTCGTTGACCGTCTTCGGCTTGATTTCCTCCCAGTCGGCGAGGCCCCATTCCCCGTACTTATTCTGCTCTAAATTTTTAATGGCCTGCACCAAGGAATAGAGAATCTTGTTGTTGTTGATGATTTCCCCTTTGTCCGGGAAAAGCTGGCTTTTAAACACTTTCGTGATGTCGGCCGAATTCTCGTGCTGCAATTTTTCCTGATTTTTGTTATAGGCATCGAGTTTCTTCAAGAGATCTAAAAGTTCTTCGGTCGTGAAAGTCTTTTTCAGGGTTTCCACTTTCTTTAATAAGTCGCTGGCCAATTCTTCCAAATGCGTCACCGGCTCGTTTCTAAGTTTGAAGGAGGGATTGAAATAATCTTCGTCCTGGACCAACTCCAAATCCTCGTTCAGCAGCCGTGAAATCAGGAAATTGAAATGATTGCGGTAAATCTGGCGGTTTTTTTCATAATCTGGATCATTGATATTGGCTTCATTATTAATTTCCAAAGTCATGACCGTCAAAATGTCCAAAAGATAATCGCGCCGTATCAGGCCGCCGTGTTCAAGCAAAAGATTTTGCACCGTTTCTTTTAAGGTGGCGATATAGCTTTGCAAATTTTCCAGCTTCTTGATTTTCTTGATGCTGGCCGCTTCAATTTGACGCACGCGTTCACGCGTCAACTTATGCAGGCTGCCTATTTTTTCCAAAGTTTCGCCTTTTTCGCCTTTCAAGCCGAAACGCCGCGACAAGATGTCTTTTTCGCGGTCCAAAAGTTCGGAAAACAAATTATTGACGATTTTAATGGCATCCAGACGCGCCAGTTCTTCGGACTTTTCGTCGCGAATCATTTTTTCTAATAAATTTTCCATATAAAAAATAAGCTATTAACTATTCAAGTCTTCCTTACTTTATCACATTATTTTACATTAGTCAATACTCTTTAGAGAACAAAATATAACGATACTCTTTTAGAAGAAATTGTGCTAATATGAGAGAAAAAATAAAGAAGAAAAAAAAACGAAAAGCAATGATTATTTTATTGACAAAATTTTGCTTTTGCCAATGTTTGACAAAAAGAAAATTTTGATTACGGAAAGACCAGGCGCGTATTTGTCGATTTTTTTGGCGCCAATCTTTCAGGCGGCGTAAAAAACCGGCGCCGGAACTAGCGGCAGTACGATCATGATAAATAACTGCCGCGGGGACCAGACGGCATTTATAGCCGGCCGAATAAAGACGATAGGCTAAATCACAATCTTCTTTATACATAAAAAAGCGTTCGTCAAAATATTGGTTTCGGTTTTCGCCAAGGACACGCTTCTCCTTTATTTTCTCCAAAATGCTTAAACGGAAGAGACCGGCAGCGCCAGAGGGGCCGATAATCGGCTGCCGATCAAATTGACCACGGTCCTCTTCACCCTGGCCCAAATCAAGAAAACGCAAACCCGGTTTTAAAATCAAACCGCAAGAATCAATCAAGCTTGTCCTTTCTCGTTTGCTGAAATCCCAACGCCGAAGTTTCGGACTGACAGCAACCAAGTCCTCTTCGCTGTCCAAGGCGGCCACGAGATAACGCAAAGAATCGGGTTCCAAAAGGGTATCGGGATTAATGATCAAAAAATATTCGGCCTCGGCCTCCCAAGCTTTTTGCAGAAGGAAATTATAGGCCCGGGCAAAACCTAAATTAAAACCGCGGCTAAAATAAGTCACGGTTTTTATTCCCTGTCGACTGCTTTCACGGTTAAAAAATTCCAAAGCCAGACGATTGGCGTTATCGTCAGCCTCGCTGTTGTCAAAAGCGTAAATCTGAAATTGCCTCGCCGGCAAAAATTTCAGGGCGGCGTAAAGACTGGGTAAAAACTCGGCCAAATACTTGGCGCTGCTTTGCTCGTAAGTAAGAAAGCCAACAGCTAATTTCATAAACGGTTATATAGGCAGCTCTTAAATCGTCAGCTTATCGGCCAATTTTTCCTTAACGAAATTCTGGGCCTTTAAGAGGCTGTCAAAAGTGCCGGCGTCCAGCCATTCGCCCTTGACGAGGGAGACTTCTAGTTCGCCGCGCTGTAAATACCAGTTATTGATGTCCACGATTTCCAGTTCCCCGCGCTCGCTGGCTTTAATGGTTTTGGCGATATCCACCACCCGCTGGTCGTAAACGTAGAGACCGGTAACGGCGTAATCGCTTAAATATTTCTTGGGCTTTTCCTCGATCTTTTCTGCCTTGTTCTCGGCATTGAATTTGACCACCCCGAACCTTTCTGGATCCGGCACTTTTTTGGCGAAAATCTTGGCCCCGCTTTGGAAAGCCTTGATTTCGGAGGCGAAATCGTCTTCAAAGATGTTATCGCCCAAAATCATAGTCACGTTTTCCTGATCAATAAAATTCTCGCCAATAATGAAGGCCTGGGCCAAACCCTCGGGCTTATCCTGAATTTCATAGGTAAATTTGACGCCAAACTGCTTGCCTGAACCGAGAAGATTAAGGTAATCACCGGCTCTATCCGGCGCGACGATGATTAAAATTTCCTTAATGCCGGCTTTGATAAGGGTGTTTAAAGGGTAATAAATCATCGGCCGGTTATAGACCGGCAATAATTGCTTGGACGTGATTTTGGTCAGCGGCCGGAGCCTGGTGCCCGAACCGCCGGAAAGAATTATGCCGCGCATAGAAAGTAAATTTTAAAATAGAAATTAGCTTTATGAAATTAATTTTTAAGAATTAAATCAATTTTTTGTTTTCGCTCCCGGTCCGACCGCGCTTTGCAAATATTCCTCCAGGGCGATCTTCCAGGGGCGCAAATGCCGCAGTTTGGTATTTTTTAAAACCGAATATTTTGGCCGCCGGGCCGGCCGGGCCAAATTTTCGCTGCGCACCGCCTTGATTTGGGGCTTGATTTTTTTTAAACGGAAAAGTTCTAAGGCACCCTCATACCAAGTGCAAGGACCTTCGTTAATTAAATGATAAATGCCGTAGGGCGCTTCCAGTTCCCAGAGACGCCGGGTGGCCTGGGCCAAATCAGGGGTATAGGTGAAACAGCTTAATTCTTCGTTAACAAGCGTCAGCTCCTTTTTATTCTGCGCCAATTCCAGCATAATGTCAAAAAAACTGGGCTTGACTAAAGGACTCCCGCCTTTGGGACCGAAAAGCTTGGAGGAACGAATTAAATAGCAAGCCGTGCCGCGCTCCGCCTGACGCAAAATTTCACGCTCGCCCAGAAATTTGCTTTCCCCGTATTTATTGATCGGATTGGGCGTGTCGTCTTCGCTAAACTCCGGTTTTTCCACCGTGCCGTTGAAGACGTAATCGGAAGAATAGTGAATGAAAAGCGCTTCCAAATTGCGGGCCAGCTCGGCCAAAACCGCCGGCAAATCGCGATTCAATTTCAAGGCCAGTTCATAATTCTCGCTATTCTCACATTTGTCCACGGCGTTATAGGCAACGGTGTTGATGATTATAGAGGGCTCCAGCTCCCTGACTTTTTTTGAAAGTAAAGGAAAATCAAGGGCGTCAAAATCGTCCTTGTCCCAGCCGACGACCTCGTATTCTTCCATCAAAATCCGCTGTAACTGGGTGCCTAAATTGCCTTTCGCGCCCAAAATAAGAATGGTCATAAGCTTATGTTTTAAGTATAGTCATAAAAGCGGAAATTGACAAATTGAGGGGAAAATAATAAGAGTAAGTAATTCTTTGACAAAAATAATACGAGCCCTTAATCGGCTTATTATCTCTATAAATAAACGAAGTATAAACCCTAAAAATACAGGAGCAAAGGAAAAAGAGGAGTCTTGGAGGGCTTGACTTTTGTAAAAAAGTACGTCCAACTTTTCCGGAAGAAACCATTCATCTGGGAATCTTGCTCTTGGAGAGATTAAAACAATTACGAATGGCGGACGGTGGCGGTCTGCCGGAAAAATAATACCTTAAAATTTAACGCTTTAAAAAACAAACAAAAAAGACTTCTTTTTCAGGAGTCTTTTTTATTTTTAACCCTCAAAATTCCCTTATTTCCCTTCCCATTCTTGCCCTTGCCGGACTAAAAGCTCACCGGCCCGCTCCGGTTCGGCCATTAATTCCTTGACGACTTTTTCCAGCCGCATTTTTTGTGAAGCTTTGACCAAGAGAACGTCGCCGGCCTTTATTCTGTCTTGGAGGAATTTGCCCGCCTCCTCGGCAGTGTCGAAATGGAAAATAAAATCATCTTCCATGCCCGCTTCCTTGGCCCCGCGAATAAAATCGCGCGCCTTTTCGCCCACGGCAATGAGATATTTAATGCCGCTGGCCGCCACCTTGGCGCCCACCAGCCGGTGGCCTTCCTCGGTATAGTGTCCGATTTCCAGCATATCGCCCAAAACTGCGAATTTGTCCGCCTTCTCGTCAATTTTTATAGCCGCCAGAGTGTTAACGGCCGCCAAGGCCGCTTCCGGCGAAGAATTATAGCTGTCGTCAATGATAAAGGTCTGTTTGACGCCCGGAAGAAGATTCATCCGCCCCGGCGGCAAAGAAAAATCTTTTAAGGCGCTGGCGATTTCCAAAAGATTGAAATTAAAATAGGTAGCCACGGCGGCGGCGGCTAAAGCGGCATAAAGAGCCGGCGCGCAAAAAACATTGGGCATTATGACCGGCACGATGGCTCCGTTATAGTTCAATTTAAAACGCACACCGCTTAACTCATAATCACCTTTGCCATAATTATAACTAATATCTTGGGCGCGCAAATTGGCGCCTTCACCGAAACCATAGCTTAGAACTCGGGCCGGGCTGGCGCTAGTCATGGCGCGCGTGACTTCGTTGTCGTAGTTCAAAACGGCCAAGCCCTTTTTATCCAATTTATCAATTAAGGCCTGCTTCTCTTTTTTGATGTTGACGACAGTGCCGAAATATTCCAAGTGCGAATGGCTGACGGCGGTAATAACGCCCACTTTGGCCGGAGCGATACTTAAAAGGTAGGCCATATCGCCGGGCCTGTCCACACCCATTTCCAAAACCAAAACTTGGGGATAATTCCGGTCGCGGCTCAATATCAGGCGGGCGGCGCGAGCAAAAACTTTAAGCCAACCCCAAAAATCGCGGCCGGGTGAAGCAACGCCAATAATCGTCAAGGGCAAACCGATTTCATTATTATAATTCTTGTGGCTGGTGCGCACTCTCAACTTCCTTTGTAAAACCAAAGTCGTTGCTTCTTTGGCGCTCGTCTTGCCGACCGAGCCGGTAATGCCGACAATCACCGGTCGGTATTTTTTTATAAGCAGTCGGGCGAAAATTTTCAATTTTAGAAACAAGATTTTTTTCAGCATAAATAAAAAGACTATTTCCCCGAAATTTTAAGTCCGCGTTTTCGGCACCTGATAATATTTAAGGATGAAATCGGCGATCTCCTTACACAAGGGCACAACCGTGCTTTCGGCGAATTGAACGCCTTTAGGGTTATCTAACTTGGCGATCATAACCGCCACGGGATTGTCTATCGGGGCAATGGCCACGAAGGTATGGGTGAAATCAGTCTCGCTGTAGCCACTGGGCGTGGCCACTTGGGCGGTGCCGGTTTTACCGCCGATGTAATAACCGCTAATACGCACGCCTTTGGCGTGGCCTTCTTCCACAACATTAACCAGCATGGCGGCCATGGTATCGGCCGTCTTCTCGCTGATGACGCGGTGCACTTGCTGGGGCAAAATGTCTTCCCGCTGGCCGTCGGGGTGCACTATCACTTTGACGACATAAGGTTTCATCAAAATGCCGCGATTGGCGATTACTTGATAGGGCATAAGCATTTGCAAAGCGGTCACGGCAATACCCTGGCCGAAAGAAGCGGTGGCGGCGTCAATTTCTTTGACTTTGTCGCTTAGTAAACTACCGATATTGCCTGAACTCTCCGCCCCCAATTCAATGCCGGTCGTTTCTCCAAAGCCGTAATTTTTCACGTAATCGGCAAAGACTTTCGGCCCGATTTGGCGCAGGGCGAAAATCGCCCCGGTATTCAAAGAATTTTCTAAGACGGCGTTCATATCCACGACGCCATGGGGGCCGTGGCTGGCGAAATCGGAATTTTTAATCGGTTTCGGCCAGCCGGGAATGAGAACTTCGCCCTTGTCCTCATAAGTCGTGGTCGGCGTGACCTTCCCTTGCTCAATGGCCGCCGACATGGTCACGGCTTTAAAAACCGAGCCGGGTTCGTATTGGTTGAAAATGGCGGGATTGTTGAAAACCGAAATATCCTTGACGTCCTGATAAGCGTTGGGATCAAAATCCGGCACCGAACACATGGCCAAAATGGCGCCGGTCCTAGGATCCATAACGATGACACTGCCGCTATCGGCGTCATATTTTCCCGCCGCCGCTTTCAACTTTTCGCAGGCGACGTATTCAATGTTTCTATCCACGGTTAAAATCAAATCGCTGCCGTTTAGTGGTTTTACGTATTCGCGGTCGTTGACGATAATGACGTTGTCCCCGGCGCCCTTTTCGCTCTTTAAGGAGCCGTATTGGCCGAAAAGTTCATCGTTAAAAAATTCTTCCAAGCCGTATTTACCTTCGCCCTCATTATCGGCGTAGCTGACAAAGCCGACCAATTGCGCGGCGAGATTATTCTCTGGGTAATAACGCCTGTTTTTAATGGTAAAACCTAAACCCGGGATTGTCACTTCTTCGCTGGAGGAGGCGCGGTCAATAATTTTGTCCACTTGCAATTCTAAATCGGTGGCGGCCACCGGCGTGGAAGTACTGCTTAAAAGAAAAGCATAAAATTTCAATAAGTCATCGGTCGTCAATTTGTTTTCCAAAGGTTCGTAAAGATCGCCCGGTTTGTCCAGACGCGTTAAACGTGTGGCGATCATTTCCTCTTTGGTGGCGGTGGCGATTTCTGGCGGCGTGGAGCTGGCGCTTCTATTAGCGGCCAGCCAGCGCGGATAATCAAAAAATTCGTAAATTTTTTCCGCCAGCGCCGGCGGATTCTCGACGTCTTTGGGCACGGCGTACAAAACGGCAAAATCTTTGTTGGTCGCCAAAGGATAAAGCTTTTCTTGACCGTTAAGGCTTTCAGTTAAATAAATTTCCCCTCGCTCCGGCGTCAATTGGCTGGAAACCTGCTGTTGGGAAGAAGCCAGGGCCGTGTACAAGTCGCATTCTTTTATCTGGACGCTAAATAATTTATACAATAAGGCGCCAGCCAATAAAAAAATAACCGCCACGGCTAAACGCCAACGATTATTATTGCGAAGCCCGGGAGACGGGCGCAAATTATTTTTATCCTCACGCCACATAAAAAATAATGGGGACGGCGGACTAAAGCCGGCGACCGACACTAATTAGCGGCTGGCCGGCGCCGTCTATTTCTTCGCCACCGCCGCCGGATTTAAAGTCAAATAGTCAACTTCCCCGACCGCCACCATATCCAATTTCTGCGTCCGGCTGGCCAAGGCATAATAGGATTGTAAAGTATTAACTTGCTCTTGCGCGGCCAAATTCTCGCTGGCCAAAGTCGCCGCCTGGGCTTTTAACTCGCTTAAAGAGAAACCTCTGACTGTCAAAGCGCTGATGTTTAAAAGATAAAAAATGCCCAAGGCGCTTAAAAGTAAAACTAAAGCGATATTAAAATATTTGAGACTAAAGCGACCTCTGGCCGCCTCCCCCGCCCTTAGTTGCGCGTAAGAGCATTTCACGTTTCTAATCATAAAGAAAAAATTAGGCGTCAAAACGCAAAAATGGACTATATGTTAATTTAAAAATTATCGCTATTGGGGACGGCCGCCTCTTTAGAGTTTAAAGGCGGCGCGCAATTTGGCGCTACGCGCCCGGAAATTGGCGGTGATTTCGGCGACGGTCGGCGGCAAAGGTTTCTTGGTCAAAATTTTTAAGGCGCCCGCCGCTTGCGCCTCGCGGAAAAAATTTTTTACAATCCGGTCTTCGCCGCTGTGGAAAGAAACAACTACTAAGCGCCCGCCGGATTTAAGCAGTTTCAAGGCCGCCGGCAAAGCCAAGGCCAGATTGGCTAATTCGCCGTTGGTTTCCATTCTCAAAGCTTGGAAAACTTTAGTAGCCGGATGCAAACGCTTGGGGAAACGATAGGGCACGACGCTCGTTATTATCGCCACCAGTTCGGCCGTGCTTTTTAGGCGGTGAGAAGCGCGGGCCTTAACCAGAGCGCGAGCGATGGGATAGGCATAGCGCTCTTGGCCGTAGTCGCGGAAAATTCTCGTCAATTCTAACAACGAATAACGATTGACGATGTCCAAGGTTGAACGCGGGCTCTTAGCGCCGAAGGCCATGTCCAAAGGCCGATCCCCGGAGAAAGAAAAACCGCGTTTGCTATCAGCCAATTGCGCCGAAGACAGGCCGAGATCAAAAACAAGGCCGTCAAACTTAAGATTTTTCTGAAAAGCCTCTTTAACGGCGAGAGCCGGGTTTTTAAAATTTTTAGGAACGAGAATTATATTACTTAACTTTTTTTTCTTAATGAGGCGAGCGGCATTTTTTATAGCCTCTTCGTCCAAGTCCAAGGCCAGAATTTGCCCCTTTGGACCGACGGCTTCAGCCAAAGCCAATGTGTAGCCGCCGGCGCCCAAAGTGGCGTCTAAGAAGCGGCCGCCGGCGCGGGGTGATAAATAAGTCATGACCTCCTTAAGCATAACCGGCACATGGGAATAAGCGGCCGCTGACATATTGCTTTTTTAAACGCCCAGCTCTCCTAAGGCTTCGGCAATAGCGTTACTGTTCTTTTCGGTATCTCGCCGATATTTGTTCCAACCGGTTTCGTCCCAAATTTCCAAGTGGTTATATAAACCGGCGATGATGACTTTCTTTTTTAAGCCGGCGAAACGACGCAAGTATTCCGGCAAGGTGATGCGCCCTTGGTTGTCAAATTCGGCGTCCACGGCGCCGGCTAACATGTGGCGGCTGAAAGCGCGCGCCTTGGCTTGGCTGACGGGCAAAGCCGCGAAGCGGGCGGCGATTTTTTCAAATTGTTCGCGACTATACAAAAACAAGCAGTTATCCAAACCCTTGGTGGCCACGGCGCCCTTTTTTAAAATGGCGCGAAACTTAGCCGGAATGGCCAAGCGCCCTTTATTATCAAGGTTGTGGCTGTATTCGCCAATAAACATAAAAGAGGGAATGAAGGGGGAGGAGGCAAACGACAAGCAAAGTTCACCACATCTCCCCACAATTCACCATACAAATATAATTATACACCACGAATACCCTCGGGTCAACACAACTCTTTTATTTAAAATAAGGTAAAAAAAACAACAAAAAAAGCCACTTATCAACAAGCGGCTTTAAAAATTATAAAAATTTGTCAAAAAGGTCAAAAAGTTTTCAACAATTAATACACAGGCGGGAAGAACTTACTTTTCTCAAAAAAGAGTTTGAACTCGGACGGCAAAGCGCTTAAAAACGCCTCTTTTTCGGCCGACCAATGCTTGGTTCGCGCTCGTAAATCGGTTCCACGAGAGTATGGTCGGCGAATTTTTTCACTCGACCGGCGGCGTGAAACGCCGGCGTCACCGGAATATCTAAAGCGTAAGCCAAGGCGTTGGCGGTAATGATGCCGATGCGTAAAGCCGTGAAACTGCCACCGCGATTGGCGACAAGGATTTTTTTAAGCGCGGACGGTTTTAATCGGCGGCTTTTTAAGAGAGCGGCTATGGCCGGTAATAATTTTTCCGCTTGGCAACGCGGGGCTTTGATTTTTTTTTGAGCCACGGTCTTCGCTCCTTGATAAAGAGCGATGATTATATTTTCACGATCGGCGGTGTTAATATATAGGGTCATAAAAAATTTGCGGCGATAAAAAGTTTTCGCGGCCAAAGTCCGAAACAAAAGCCTAAAACGAAAATTTAAGACAAAATATTTTTTAAATCCTTAAAACGCGTTACTTTGACTAGAGCTGTTCGTAATTTTCTCGCCCCAGCCAAACCCTTAACATAATAAGCTAAATGCTGACGCCAAGCAACTAGGCCTTTTGGCTCTTTCAATCTTTGGACAATAGCGGCGTGGCGCAAAATCAATTTAAAAATTTCCGCCCGACCGAATTTCAACTCCCTTCCCTCTTTTATTTCCTTAAACAACCAAGGCCGGCTCAAAGCGCCGCGCGCCAAACCCAAACCGTCAGCGCCGCTTAAGTTAAGAGCGCGCCGGGCCGAGGCGAGATCCTTAATGCCGCCGTTGGCGAGAATAATACCTTTAAAAAGCGAGCGCGCCTTTTTTACGGCACCCCAATCAGGCGAACCGCTGAAACTCTGGCTCAAGGAACGAGCGTGGATCATGACCGCGCTTAAAGGCAGGTCGGCTAAATTCTTTAAAAACTCCGTGGCCGGCAAAGAGCCGACAGCCGCCCGAATTTTTAAGGAAACGGGCAAATTAGTATTTTTTAAAACCGCTTCTAAAACGGCGCGAGCGCGAGGCGGATCCGACATTAGGGCGGCGCCCGCCCCCGCCTTCATGACTTTGGGCACGGGACAGCCGCAATTAATGTCAATTCCGTCCGGTTTTATTTTTTCGCTGACCAGACGAGCGGCAAGGGCAAAATGTTCCGGATGGCTACCGAAAAGCTGGACGACAAAAGGTCTCTCTCGGCGGCGGTTGAATTTCAATAAATCCCAAGTTTTCTCGGCCGACCGACTTCCTCTTTCGCGGCCGTAGTAAAGGGCGGCGGCCGAAATCATTTCGCTATACAAAACATCGGCTCCAAAGCCGTGGCAAATTTGGCGGAAGGCCGAATCAGTAAAGCCGGCCAAGGGCGCCAAAGCGACGATGGGCGGCTTGAGTTTGAGCCAAAAATTATTCTTCATCTCTTATTTTCAGGGCCGGTTTTTCAAAATCCTGACGCCGCCTTTGACGTCTTCCAAAAGATAACCGCGCCGCTTTATCTCCTGGCGCAGGCGGTCCGCCTCCTCCCAATCCTTGGCCTCGCGGGCGGCCTGGCGCTGGCTGATGAGCATTCTAATTTCCGCCGGCAACTCCTCCAAATCCAGACGTAATTTGACCATGGTCGCCGCTTGCTTTAAACGCAAACCGAAGACATGATCAAAATCTAAAGCCGTCGCTCGTTTGACCGCCGGCGCCAGCTTGGCTTTTAATAGGCTGGACAAAACCGCCAAAGCGCGGGGCAAATTCAGGTCGTTGTTTATAGCCGCCAAAAATTTAGCCTGATAAGCAGCCGCCGGCCAGCCCTTTCCCTCGCCTAAGGCGGCTATTTGACTATACAGGCTGTTTAAGCCCGCTTCCGCCTGTTTTAAGGCGCTGGGGCTGTATTCCATGGGCTTGCGGTAATGCACTTGGCAGGCGGCGAAACGGTAGGCCAAAGGATTGATACCCGGCTTCAGAAAGGAATTCTCCAGAGTCAGGAAATTACCCTCGCTCTTTGACATCTTCTTGCCGCCCTTGATGTTCAAAAAGGCGCCATGGAGCCAATAGTTAAAAAACTTTTCTCCCGTGGCCGCTTCCGACTGGGCAATCTCGTTGGTGTGGTGGACGTTAATGTGGTCCACGCCGCCGGTATGAATATCCCGCTCCCGGCCTAAATACTTCAGGCTCATAGCCGAACATTCTATATGCCAGCCGGGAAAACCCAGGCCCCAAGGCGAATCCCATTCCATTTGCCGCCGGCTATGGGGCGGCGAAAATTTCCACAAAGCGAAATCGGTCGGATTTTTTTTCTCCGGATTTTTTTCCACCCGCGCCCCCTCCTTCAAAGCCTTCAGGGGCAGATGGCTCAATTTGTTATAATCCTTAACACGGCTGGTGTCAAAATAGAGGCCGTCCGAGGTTCTATAGGCATAACCCTGCTCTTGCAAACGCTTGACCAAAACGATTTGCTCCTTAATGTTTTCCGAAGCTTTGCACCAGATACTCGGTTCTTTAATGTTTAAAGCAGACAAATTTTCTTTAAAGGCTTGAGTATAGAAACTGGCGATCTCTAGGGCATTTTTCTTTTCCCGCTTGGCCCCGACTTCCAGTTTGTCTTCACCCATGTCGCGGTCGCCGGTCAAGTGCCCGACATCGGTGATGTTCATGACGTGTTTAACTTCATAGCCGTTGTATTCCAAAACGCGGCGCAGAAAATCATCAAACAAATAAGTGCGCAAATTGCCGATGTGGGCGTAATTATAGACGGTCGGACCGCAGGTATAGAGGCCGACGCGGCCGGGGAAAATCGGCCGGAACAGCTCTTTTCTCCGCGTCAGGGTATTATAGAAAAATAATTTGCCCATAAAAATAATGGCTTTAAAGCGCCCAAACTAAGCGGCGCGAACACTTAAGCGGCCGCCCTGGAAACTAAAGAATCTTTTAGTTTTTCTAAAACCAGGTTAGTCTTGGCTTTAAGGGCCCAGTTGCCGCCAGCCGCCGCCGCTTGTTCTTCCAGAGAAATCAGGAGTTTGCCGAAAATAACGGCTTCGGCCGGAGAAACCTTTTCCTCGTCCGCCTTTATAGCCTCCAAAAGCGCAAGTAATTCCTTCTTATCTAAAGCTAAATAGAAAGCGGGTACATTTTTCAAGCTTTGGCGTACTAATTTGCCTTGTTCTATGGCGGCGCCGTATTCCAGGCTCGCGCCGCCTTTTTCGCGAATCCTTTTCATTTTCCCTTCTTTTTTCAAGCCGCCGTCCTGACCAGAACCGCTTAAAACTTCATCAAAACCGCAAAGCACGTCGCCGCTTTCCTTATCAATTAAAAGTTGGTCCAGACCGTTATTGTAATCATCATATTTGGAAGCGCGGCAAACAATGAAGCGTTCGCCTAAAATTTTATGAAAAACCACGGTCAAAGCCATTTCGGCAATTTCCGCCGGATTGCGGTCCCTTTCTCTCAACCAGTCGGCGCGTGTCCGGCGCGCTTCCCGGCTCCAGCCTTCTTCTTGAGCGTCCACTAATTCTTGATGTTTTTCTGCTTCCGGGCCAACTAAATTTATTTTCCCGTCCGGCAACAAAAAATCACCGTATTGCCGATTTATTCCCCGCTTCAGGGACTCCAATTCCTGTCGCAAAAGCGGCAAATAGCTCTCCGGGCGCGGCTCGCGCCGAGGCTTTTCAAACGGACTTAAATCAATTTTCTGGCCGGGAAAGAGTCCCGGTCTATATTCAATGGCCATAGGCGGGCCGAAAACGGGCTTGAGAGCTATATAAAACCTAACTATTTAAATTTAACCGGCAGGCGGAAAGAGGCGTCGTTGGTCGGCAAGGCGGAAGGATTGTCTTTACTTATGATCAAATAGCCGCTAGTCGCCATGGTCGTAAAATTTAAAGTGGCAGTGAAAGGCACGAGCTTATCGGTCATCCAATCGCTTTGCGCTTGAGCGGGAACGGCAACGATTTCTTGATTGTTTTCATCCACGAGTTTAACCGGCAAAGAGGCTTCAAAAAACCAATTGCCTCGGACTTCACCAGTAACAACCAACGGCGAAGCGACCGAATTACCAGGTTCGGGACTGGCAACGCTGATAACACCGTCAACGCTGGCGGGAGCGGCCATAGCCGTCAACTCGCACTTTTGTTCCCAAATACGCAGACAAATCTGCTTAATGTCGCACCAAGTGTAGCCGGCCGAACCAATGCAACCATGAACGTCACGATCGCCACCGACAATGACTTGTCCGCCTTCACCCGTTTCCGACGCGGCCGGAGTAATTGCTTCCTCTTCGTTCGTGGCGGTTTGGCCGCCGGCCGGAGGCTCGCTCGCGACCTCATTCAGACTCGGCGAATGCGCCGGTTTAGCGGTCAAACGCAACCAAACGGCCGCCACTAAAATAATAATAACGACCAACCAAAGAAAATGTTTCTTTTTCATATGATTTTAATGTTTATTTTTTCTTCTTTTGTCCCTCGGAGTCCTCTTCTTTCCCGCCTCCACCTTCACTTTCGGCGCCCATCTCTTCTTTTTTTCCCCCGCCTTCGCGACCAGTCAAAATTTCATCTAACTCGGCCAATTCGTCTTCGTCTAAATTCAACTGCGACAGATTATGGACGCGCTTAGGAAAGTTTCTTTCCGTAACCTCGCGCCGACTCTTATGGACCCGCTCCACTAAAGAAGGCCCTTCCTGGGCGCGTTCACGGCTGGCCTTCTTAACACCTTTAACCAAGGCCGTGCGCTTATCCTCTTTGCTTAACTCCACCCTAATTTTGCCAAACTTCATATATAATTAAGAAGTTAACGCGCGTTTAGAAATTGGATTTGCCTTTATTTAATCATTTCCCATCCCCTTCTTTCTTCATCTATATTTTACCATATCTACCTAAAAACGATAGCTTTTTCTTTAAAACCGGCCTTTTCCGCCCTTCTTTATCGGTTCCTCCGGAGCGCCGGGATGGGAAAATTCATCGGAGAAGAGCTGGGGGGAAAAATCCAATATTAATAAAAAACTCGCAAAAAAGCTATCCTCGGGATAGCTTTTTTAAACAAGGTGGTCGCTAGTGGATTTGAACCACTGACCTCCGCGATGTGAACGCGGCGCTCTAACCAGCTGAGCCAAGCGACCGAAAAAAGATAAAAATTATTTTACCCTAAGGAAGCTATGTCGTCAAATAAAAATTAAATGCAGGTTTATCAAGGAAGGGCAAACAGAAGGCGGAACGAAAGCTTTGGCTTAATATTTCAAATCCATCGTCGCCAGACGCTCATATTCGGCGCCCGCGGGCAGAAGATGCGACTCGAACAGGATCAGGCGGTCAAAAATCGCTTCCCAATTTATTTTCTCTTCCAAACGGCGCGCTGGCAGGCGGGGGAAATCTTCGGGGCGAAAACGGGCTAAAGTCAAATGCGCCAAAAAGGGGCGATCGTCGCAAGGCCGATTAAAAATTGTCTCTATTTCCCGCTTTAAGGCGGCCACGCGGCCTTCCAGCCAGCCTTTCGCCCAAATGAGCCGGGGTGAGGCCGGATTGGGGCCGAAAACGATTTGCGAAAAAGTAGCTCTTAAGGGCTTAAAAAGTCCGTTGATTTCGCTAAAAATTTCTTTAGCCTCCTCCTTGTCCTTGTCCTCCCAGGGGGCGACAATGGTTAGATGCAGATTTTCCGGCGACAAAAAATTTACCGGCCAGGAAACATAGTTCCTTTCCCAGCTTAAAATTTCCTGAATTAAGGGTTCGCTCAAAGCGAAACCAATGAATAAGCGGGACATAAAATTTTAGCGGCTCGGCGCCGCGGCGCGGGCCATAGCTTTATTATAGCGGAATAAAAGAATTTTTAAAAATCCCCCGGCCTTTTAGTCGGGGGATTACAAATCGGCTTTTAAAACCTCAAGTTTTGCGAAGCTCTTCCTTTCCCCAAATATTTTGGGCCCGTTCCTGAACCTCATAGTAAAGGCTAAGGATAGGGTGATTGAACGAAACCACCAGCAGGTTAAAAAATTGATCATAATGCTGGCGGAGATGTTCCTTGGGGATGCCTAATTTTCGCCAAAGCTTATCACCATATTTGGCATGATCCTCAATCAGCGACTGCAAATTATCAATTTTGTTGGCGGTAATAATAAGTTTAGCCGAGTCACTTTTTCCTGAAAATGTTTCCAAGACTTGGCTTTGGCGCGTTAGCCAATTTGCTTTTAGACCCACCCCAGAAAAAAATCTGTTCGGCAAAGAAAGAAAAATTTCCTCTCGCGGCGAAATAGAACTGTTTACTTCCTTAACTAAGGCGGCGATTTTATGGCCGAAATCATTAACTAGACGCCTGTAAGTATAACGGCGATTCTCCAGGGCGCTATGAAGTAAACCGGCAACATATATCTTTTCGTCGTCGCCCGCGTAATTGGACAAAATTAAAATGACGCGAAAGGGATGGGCGACCGCCGGCGCGCCGGTTTTCCTGGTTTTGCCTTTATGCAGACGGCAGGTCAACTCTAGGGCTTTATGAACTTGGACACTATCTAACATGCTTCCTCCTTTTTTATTGTTAATTTTCCGTTGTTTACAAAGATCGGTGCCCGAGGGGGGATTTGAACCCCCATGGAGTTGTCTCCACAGCGCCCTGAACGCTGCGTGTCTACCAAATTTCACCACCCGGGCGGAAAAACCCTGCCAGCTCGGCCAAGCCGGCTTGGGAGCGAAGTCCGGCCGCCGCCGGCTAACCGGCTTGGACGGACTTTTATATAGCTTGCCACAAAAAATTCCGTTTGTAAATAAGGGGCGGGAAAAAGGCGCTTATGCTATAATAAATATGCCGGCCGGAGCTCCTCCGGCCTTAAGCAAAGGCTTCGCGGCCTTAATCTTATGCTGGATTTAAAAACAGAACAAGAATATTTTAACCTCGGTTTTAACTTTATCGGCGGCGTGGATGAAGCCGGCCGCGGCCCCTTGGCCGGGCCGGTCGTGGCCGCTTGCGTGGTTATCGGCCGCGATTTTAAGCTTGATCACGAAGACCTGGCGCTCGTTACCGACTCAAAAAAACTGACGGCTAAATGCCGGGAAAAACTTTTTCAAGTTATTAAAGACAAGGTTCTGGCCGTGGAAATCGGCTTAGCCGATAACCGCACTATAGATAAGATCAATATCTTCCAAGCTAGTTTTTTAGCCATGCGCCGAGCGATTAAACGTCTAAAAATTTCTCCTGATTATATTCTTTTGGATGGCGGTTTTAAAATCCCTAAATTAAATAAACCGCAGACCGCCATTGTTAAAGGTGATAGTAATGTTTTCACGATCGCCGCCGCCTCCATCATCGCCAAAGTCAGCCGCGACTGGCTGATGCGGGAGCTGGACAAAGAATACCCGCTTTACGGCTTCGCCCAGCATAAGGGTTACGGTACCAGGCTCCATTTGGAAAAAATCGCCGCCTTCGGCCCTTCCCCCGTCCACCGCTTCAGTTTCAGCCCCTTGAAGCCCAAAAGGATGAAAAAATAACAACGAAGCCTTCCAGAGTTTATTCTAACAAAAAGAGCCTTGTTCAGGCTCTTTTTTTTATTTCTTACTATCCTATTCCGTTATCACCCCGACCGGAATCTGGTGCAAATCCTTATCGGTGATGCCTAAGCCAAAGGTGCGCATTAAGTTATAGGCGTCGGCCGGGCGACCCATATAATACATTTTTAAATCTAAAGGATTAACGTAATAGGCTTCGCCATGCTCTTCCACCTGCAGGAGAATGCGGCCGGACAGGCGTTTGGGCGCGCCGCTCTTCTGGAAGCTGGCGTAATCATTATTGCTTATGCCCAAGCCCAACTGCCGCATAATTTGAAAGGCGTAGCTGGCCGAACCGAGATAATAGCGATGGCCATCCACGGGATAAACATACCAAGCCTCGCCGTGCTCCTCTACCTGCAAAAGAATGCGTCCCAAAAGACGGTTGACAAGTTTCTGATTAGTGGTCGTGGTCAAAGCGATTTCCGCGGCAATGAATTCCGGTCCGCCCATATTCTCGCCGGTGCCGGCCGTACCGCCGGGCGTTTCTCCGCCGGTCGTTCCCTCTCCGGTCCCAGTGGTAATTTCACCGGTAGTTTCTTCCGTGGTCGTAGCCGTGGTCGGACAAGCCCTTTGCAAGGCGGCTTGCTGGGCGCTGGTCAAGGTGCAGCCGATCGGGGTCTTGGTCAGGACGCTGCGATACTGCAAATCGCCGAAACAAATGGTCTGCCAATCGCCATAAGTGACGGCTGTACAATAAGTAACGGAACTGCCGCCGCCGCCGCTGCTGCTGCCGCCGCTAATTGTATAAGAAAACGCAACGACATTGGAAGGCACACTACTATCCGTGTCATAGCAGGCAATCGCTCTTAAAGTCGTGGAAGAAGAAATGGTAATAGAACCGGCATAAAGATTACCGCCGGCGGGACAGGAGGGTATGGAACCGCCGGTAGCATAACGAATGGTAGTGGCGTCAGAAGCGCTTAAAGTAACCGTGAAAGCGACACTGGAAGTATAGCCGCTAGCCGGACTGGCGGTAGGATCAGTCGGCACGCCGCCGTTAAAACCGCTCTGTAAACCACTATTTAAGGTACCAGTGACTTCATCAGCTAAAGTTGGCCCAACGAAAAGAAGCATTAAGGCAAAAACTAAAGACAAAATTATGATTTTTTTCATAAAAATAGCGAAAAATTATTAATAAATTATATAATTTTTTCAATAGTTCCCTGACCGAGCGTCCGCTGATTTTCAGCGGACGCCTGCGCCAATTAACTATTTTAAACATTGGCCAATTAAAGCCCGATTCTATTAATCTGGAATCTCAATTCCATAGCTGGTGCTGTAGGAACCGCCGGATTGACCGGCCGGGATCTTAACTTGAACGTGAATGTTGGTCTGTAAACCATGTGCATCCGGGCTGCTATTGGCATCACTATCTAAACTTATATAATCAGGGTATTCGTCCGCGGCCGTAATCTCTACCGGATTAGTTTCACTACCGAGCTCACCCTCATTAATTTCTTCCGACCAATACCTCATATTGCCAGCCACGAGCAAAGTGTGGGAACCGGAAATCCAGTCGGCGAATTTCATGGCGAAATTATTGTTATCGCTCGGCACGGTGATGTTCAGCACCCATTCCCAGCCGTTGTTATAGCCGCCGTTCGGTACGCCCCAATATCTCACCTGAATGGCGTTATTAACGCCCAAGGCGCCGGTTTCTTCGGCTCGGGTGGAGAAAGTGTCGGAAGTATAGTCATCGGCCATATTCTCGCCCGTGGAGAAAGAGCGGACATCATCGGCAACGGTCAGGTAATAAGCAGACTCGTAATCCAAGTTGGCGGCCGGAATGATTTTGACGACGTTGTTAGATAAGCCATTGGCGTTAACCAAGACGAGAGTTGTATTGGTTACTTCCGTATCTTCTTCCTCGCCGACTTTCCACAGTTTGATAGTATCCGTGGTCAGACTTTGCTCATACATAGACGTATCAAAGGTCACGGAAATTATATTTCCATCCGGCCCGACCGTAACGCCGATTTCTTCACCGGCCCCGGGCAAGAACGAAGCCACGCTCGGGATGTCGGTAGTATAGGTAGTATAGGCTAAGGTGGTGAAATCGCTCACATCCGGATCGGTATAATCTTCCACCGGATTGCCGGCCAAATCCTTGGCGCCGGAAACCCAGATGTAATAATGGGTGTCATAATCCATAGCTAAAGGTTGGATTGACGCCGTATCCGTATCCTGATCATAGACAATCAATTGGCCGTAAAGCAAAGGATTGCCAGTATCGTATTCTCTTAATTGCACCGTGCTGGAATTAACGGTCGCCGGATCCATGTCTTCGCTGAAAGTAATGACCGGATGGATCATAATGGCTACGTCTTCCGAGCCTTGATCTGGAGTTTGACCAATGACTTCCGGGTCAGTGACATCATAATCAGGGTTAACTATGACATTGAAGCTGGTGGCGTTCCAGTTGCCAGCCGCGTCAGTGCCTTTAACGTAGACGACGTGCGTGCCCGTGCTTAGGCCCTCAGCATCGAAACTGATGACTTGAGCCGGGGCATCTTCGTCGTCAACCGTGGCCGCTACCGGCACGCCGTCAATGGTCATATAGCCGGTGAGGGTGTTGGCCTCGGTGACATCGGCGCTGATGGTCACGTCGCCCGAAGTCTGGACCGTGGTCGGCAGGACTGCCGTGAAGACCGGAGCAGTGGTATCGTCGGCATTGGGGTTAACTATGATATTGAAGCTGGTCGCGTTCCAGTTGCCAGCCGCGTCAGTGCCTTTAACGTAGACGACGTGCGTGCCCGTGCTTAGGCCCTCAGCATCGAAACTGATGACTTGAGCCGGGGCATCTTCGTCGTCAACCG
>CAZXZR010000001.1:102637-107693 GCA_964645545.1 uncultured Gammaproteobacteria bacterium
TCTGGACCGTGGTCGGCAGGACTGCCGTGAAGACCGGAGCGGTGACATCGTCGGCATTGGGATTAACTATGACATTGAAGCTGGTCGCGTTCCAGTTGCCGGCGGCGTCAGTGCCTTTAATGTAGACGACGTGCGTGCCCGTGCTAAGGCCCTCAGCATCGAAACTGATGACTTGAGCCGGGGCATCTTCGTCGTCAACCGTGGCCGCTACCGGCACGCCGTCAATGGTCATATAGCCGGTGAGGGTGTTGGCCTCGGTGACATCGGCGCTGATGGTCACGTCGCCCGAAGTCTGGACCGTGGTCGGCAGGACTGCCGTGAAGACCGGAGCGGTGACATCGTCGGCCGTAGTATTAACATAGAAAGTCCAAGTGGTTTGCTTGATATTACCGGCTAAATCCTTTACTTCCACATAGACCACATGCCAGGTCTTATCAGCAATATTAGCTCCGGGGGTATAGGCGATGGTTAGGGCCGTACCGTCAATATCCGCGGTTGCGGCTTGGCTCGTCCCATCTAAAGTAAAGCTAACTAAATTATTGGCATCAGTGCCATCCCAACCAGCGTCATCAAAGACAGCGGCAATATCGGGAGTCCGGTCGGTTTGGACAGTCGTCGGCGAAACAGAGGTAATGGTTGGAGCGGTGGTATCGCCTTTGGTAAATGTCTTTGAAGCCACTGACCCGTAACCATTCGCGTCTTGAGCTTCAAATTTTATGGTATAAGTGCCATCCGCTTGAGCTGACATAATCGTCCATAAGCTCACATTAGCGGTTTCATCCTCTCCACCCCAGACGCCATCAGCCGGTAAGGCGATGGCTGTTGGGCCGGCAATCAGGGCATTGCTGCTATCATATATATTATATCTCGCGCCAGTTACCGCCGTGTCGTCATGCAAATGAGCGGTAGCCAGGGAAATAGAGGTAATCGGGTTAGGAGCGATCTCAATTCCGTCTACGATTGGTTGGTCATTGAAGATGTCTACTGACAAACTATCATCGGTGACGGTATTACCCGCATCATCAGTAGCTGTCACCTCAATGACATAACTACCATCAGATGACATCGTCAATCCCCCTAACATAACGGCGGTATTAGAGAAAATGGTGGCTACGCCTTCAGCCATCGCGGTGGTCGCCGACATGGTCGAATCTAAGACTAACAAATCCACAGTGACGGTCGGCAATTCTGTATCATTTTCCGTCATATCCGCTGTAATGATCACATTGTCGCCTTCATCATATATGGCGGCGTTGGCCGTGACATCGGTAAATACTGGGATTTTGTTATCCACATCCAGAGTATCGGTCGTGCCGGTGATATAGTTACCGGCATCATCAGTCACAGTTTCCGTCGTATCCCAATTGGCATCATCGATATCGCCGGCAATCACTTCATATTCGGTGCCCGAGTCAGCCGGGTTGTCGCCGGTCAAATCAGACAGATCGGCCGTCCAAACGTCGTCATCGTCGGCTGCCACCGTGCCGCCAGTATAGGTTACACCATCAGTCACGGCTGCGCCGGCGCCGCCGACATTATTATCCGTCACTGCCAAGGTGCCAATGTCCGTGATAATTGGCGGAATATCATCAATGCTGACCGCGTCTGATAGGGTCCCACCGACATCGGTATTGCCGGCGTCGTCCGTAGCCGTAATGGCAAAGGTTTGGGCGGCATTATCAGTCGCTCCGCTTTGCAAGGCGAGAGCGACGTCAGAATTTTCCACGCCACCATAACCGAGAACGGCGCCATAATTGATTGTCCAAGTAATAGTATCACCGGTAGTTTCCGTGCCGCCGGCATAAGTCAACTCATCCGGTGTCACGCCGTCGTTAATGGCAGCTACGCCAATCACTCCACCATCGGTAGAGATATTAACAGCGCCGCCAGCGGTAACCACCGGGATTTCATTATCCACATCCAATACGCCGGTCGGGCCGGTGACGAAGTTACCAGCATCATCAGTCACGGTTTCGGTCGCGCTCCAATCAGTATCATCTAAGCTACCGGCAATGACCGCATCTTCCACGCCGGAAGCCGCGGCATTATCACCTGTTAAATCAGTCAAATCAGCCGTCCAGGTGACCACATCGCCCGTGCCTTCTGTACCGCCGGTATAGGTCACGCCATCGGTAACGGCGGCATTAGCACCGCCGACATTATTATCCGTGACAGCTAGGGTGCCGGGGGTAGTTATAGTAGGCGGTTCGTTATCGACGCTCACTGTATTATCATCGGCCGTGGCGGTAAAGTTACCAGCATCATCCGTGGCCGTGACTGTGGCCGCTAAAGCAGCATTATCAATATCTCCAACCGGTACTTCGCAGGTCGCGGTCCAAGTATCAGCTGGAGCTTCCACCGCCACCACGGCGTCATCGCAACCAAAAGCTGACATGTCAACAGTGACACTGATAACATCAGTATTACCATCACCGCCAGCGCCATCTAGCCAGACAACCGTGATTACATCTTCCGGGTTAGCCACCCCAGCACCTAAATTATCAGTCGTAATAGTCGTGGTAATATTGCCTTGGGTCACATCCGGGGGCGTCACATCAACCGTAACAGCTGGAGAGACATCCGTATCTGTATTACCAGCATCGTCCGTCGTGGTCACATCAGACGTCTGGGGACCCTCGGCCGGAACCCCTAATCCGAACACAGTGCATTGAGCGGTATAAATATCATCTGCGGCTGTCACATCTGGAGCTACACCATTATCAAGCATGGCTACGGCCGCGCCGTCGCCAATATCCGTACAATCAATGGTGACCGAAGCAATAGTGTCTGTCTCCGCGGATAGGTCAACGGTATAGGTAATGGTATCGCCATTGGTGACTTCTGTGCCCGCATCGTCAATGGTCGCGGTTATCGCTCCATTGGTCGGATTGGTGGTATCGATTTCATAAGAGCCGCCTTTAGCGGTGGTGGTCACATTAGCGGCGTCATCCGTGGCCGTGACCGAAACATCACCCAATAAATCCAGGGCGGGTATGGCTAAAGTATAGGTTGCGCAATAAACACCATCGCCGGCTCCACCATCATCGCAGGTGCCACCAGCGCCATCATCTTCCATGACTACGGCTGCGTCGCCGCCGAAATCAGAGAGATCGGCGGTTGCCCCGGCTAAATCGGCGTTATCTGTACCATCCCAACTCACGGTGACGGAATCGCCGATATTATAGGCATCGGCATCGCCGGCCACGTCAGTCAAAGTTACGGTAATATCGCCGGCGGTGACCGTCGGGGCTTCGTTATCGACGCTAACTACATCATCATCGGCCGTGGCGGTAAAATTACCGGCATCATCGGTAGCCGTCACTTCAGCTGTTAAGCCGGCAGCGTCAATATTTCCCGTTGGTACCTCACAGGTCGCAGTCCAAATATCAAGTGCCTCTGTAGCTACCACGGCGTCATCGCAACCAAAAGCTGACATGTCAACGGTGACACTGATAACATCGGCATTATTGTCACCGGCACCGCTATTGTCCCAAGTAACCGTGATTACATCTTCCGGGTTAGCCACCCCAGCACCTAAATTATCAGTCGTAATAGTCGTGGTAATATTGCCTTGGGTCACATCCGGGGGCGTCACATCAACCGTAACAGCTGGAGAGACATCCGTATCTGTATTACCAGCATCGTCCGTCGTGGTCACATCAGACGTCTGGGGACCCTCGGCCGGAACCCCTAATCCGAACACAGTGCATTGAGCGGTATAAATATCATCTGCGGCTGTCACATCTGGAGCTACACCATTATCAAGCATGGCTACGGCCGCGCCGTCGCCAATATCCGTACAATCAATGGTGACCGAAGCAATAGTGTCTGTCTCCGCGGATAGGTCAACGGTATAGGTAATGGTATCGCCATTGGTGACTTCTGTGCCCGCATCGTCAATGGTCGCGGTTATCGCTCCATTGGTCGGATTGGTGGTATCGATTTCATAAGAGCCGCCTTTAGCGGTGGTGGTCACATTAGCGGCGTCATCCGTGGCCGTGACCGAAACATCACCCAATAAATCCAGGGCGGGTATGGCTAAAGTATAGGTTGCGCAATAAACACCATCGCCGGCTCCACCATCATCGCAGGTGCCACCAGCGCCATCATCTTCCATGACTACGGCTGCGTCGCCGCCGAAATCAGAGAGATCGGCGGTTGCCCCGGCTAAATCGGCGTTATCTGTACCATCCCAACTCACGGTGACGGAATCGCCGATATTATAGGCATCGGCATCGCCGGCCACGTCAGTCAAAGTTACGGTAATATCGCCGGCGGTGACCGTCGGGGCTTCGTTATCGACATTAACAGTATCAGAATCCGTGTCTGTCAGGCCAGAACCATTGGTTGCGGTCACGGTTATAGCTTTAGCCGGATCATCAACCGTACCGGCAATCAAGGTATAAGTCCCTGACCAAGTCCCATCCTCATCATCTGTCAGGGCCCAATCATCCGGGCCGCCTAAATCAGACAGGTCGGCCGTCACACTGGCGATGCCGCTGATCGCATCGGCGACCGTCACATCAAAAACTATATCATCACCGATACCAGAAGGACCATCGTCGGTTATATTAGTAGCGGCGATAACTGGAGCCGAATTATCCAAGGTAAAATTGCCGGTGGCCGCTAACTGGGCCGCAGCTAATTTTACCCGGAATTGATAATCAGTCTGATCCCCTCTGGCTGTAGTAGCCACGACCGTATTCCAATCATAGGTGGCCTCTCCGGGAGCAGATGAACCAATAGCGGTCCAGCCAACATCGCCAGCCCGGCGATATTCGACATCGAAGACGCAGGTGTCAAAGGTGCCATTGGGCGTCCAGGCAGCGGTAATGGTTCCACTATAAGCGCCAGCTGTCTCGGGCAATTGAATCGTCGCCGAGTCGGAGGTGCAGGCCGCTTCTGCGGCAGTGGAACTTACCCCCATAAAGACGACCACGGCTAAAGCGATGCCAATCGCCCACAGGCCGCCTTTGAGAAATTTTGAAACGTTTTTCATAGTTTTAGAAATTACAGGAACGCTTAGTCCGCCGACTGGCGCTTCGACCGGCGCCGA
>CAZXZR010000002.1:0-51864 GCA_964645545.1 uncultured Gammaproteobacteria bacterium
AATTCCCGCCCTCAACCCCGCCCTGGCGGCAAAATTTTCCCCAACGCAACCGCATCATTTCCGGCCTCGCCCAAGCGACTTTAATCGTGGAAGCCGGGGAAAAATCCGGCGCTCTAATCACGGCCGCTTGCGCTTTGGAACAAAATCGGGAAGTTTTGGCGGTACCGGGCAACGTCTTTTCGCCCTTTTCCGCCGGCCCAAATAATTTACTTAAAGCTGGCGCCAAAGTTATCACGGACGCGAACGACATTTTAGAAGTTTTCTCTCTAGAACCAGCTTTGAAAGCCGGGGCGAAAAAAATCCCGCCGACAAAATTAACGTTGTCAAGAGAGTCTGGCTGGCGGCCAGAAAACGAGGCGGAAAAAATAGTCTACGCCTTGATTAAAAAGGCCTCGGAGCGCGGCGAAAAAATCAGCGCCGAGGAAATTATAAAATTATCCCAGCTTGACACGGCGAAAATAAATAGTACACTAAGTATATTAGAGATTAAAGAAATTATCGCCGAGCGCGGCGGTTATGAATTGAAAAACTAATTTAATTATGCCTCTAATTATTGTTGAATCACCAACTAAAGCCAAGACCATCAGCCAATTTTTGGCAAAAAAATATAAAGTGGCCTCGTCTTTCGGCCATATCCGCGATTTGCCGGAAAAGCAAATGGGCGTTGATATCGCCCACGACTTTAAGCCGCAATACGTCATTCCGCCGCAAGCCAGAAAAACCGTAGCTAGTTTAAAAGCGGCGGCGAAAAAGGCGGATGAAGTTATTCTCGCTTCCGATGAAGATCGTGAAGGCGAAGCGATCGCCTGGCATCTGGCGACCACTTTAGATTTAAAAACCGAACAAACTAAGCGCATTGTTTTCCATGAAATCACCAAAGAGGCGATTTTAAAGGCTCTGGAAAATCCTCGCGCCATTGACCAGCGTCTCGTGGACGCCCAACAAGCACGCCGTATTTTAGACCGCTTGGTCGGCTATGAACTTTCGCCTTTTTTATGGAAAAAAGTAGCCAAGGGCCTGTCAGCCGGCCGCGTGCAAAGCGTCGCTACCCGCCTGATAGCGGAACGGGAAAGGGAAATTCAAGCTTTTAAAAGCGAAAAGTATTGGACTTTGACGGCGACTTTGGCGAAAGCGAAAAACCAAGACCGCTTCCAGGCCGATTTGTATAAAATCAATGGTCAAAGTTTCAATAAACTGGCGATAAAAAAAGAACGCGCCCAGGATTTGGCAAAGCGCCTCAAGGTCGGCCAATATCAGGTTTTTAAAATTGAAAAAAAACAAATCAATAAACAGCCGGCGCCGCCATTCACGACTTCCACTTTGCAGCAATCCGCCAATCGCCACTTGGGTTTCAGCGCCAAACAAACAATGTCCGCAGCCCAGAAATTATACGAAGAAGGCTACATTACCTACATGCGCACCGATTCCTTGAATTTGGCGCCGAAATTTTTGACGGAAGCGAGCCAATGGCTGGAAAAAAATTTGGGTGCCGAGTACGGCGGCGGCGGACGGGTTTTTAAACATAAAAGCAAAAACGCCCAAGAAGCGCATGAAGCTATTCGGCCGACGACCGTAGCCTTAAGCCCGGAAAAGCTTGACGGCCAAGTGGATAAAAACCAACAACGTTTATATAGACTGATCTGGCAACGCGCCTTGGCCAGCCAAATGACGGCGGCACGCCTGGCCGCGACAACGATTGACGTTGAGGCCACTGATAAAAAAGATGCATATCTCTGCCGCGCCACTGGCCAAACTTTGCTTTTCCCGGGTTATCTAAAAATTTGGCCAGAAAAAACCAAAGAACAAAGTTTGCCGGCGCTTAAAGAAAAAGAAAATTTGACCCTGCTTGATTTAACCGTGACCGAACACGCCACCAACCCGCCCGCCCGCTATTCCGACGCCAGCTTAGTCAAGGAATTGGAAAAACATGGGATCGGCCGGCCCTCCACTTACGCCCCGACTATCGCCACTATTATCGCCAGAAACTACGTCAGTCGCGACGAAAACAAAAAATTAAAACCGACCGACATTGCCTTTGTGGTTACCGATCTCTTAACCAAACATTTTCCGAAAATCGTGGACTATAAATTCACGGCCGAAATGGAAGACGATCTGGATGAAATCGCCCGCGGTGAAAAGGCTTGGGTGCCGGTCATCGCCGAATTCTACGGCGCCTTTCACGACAATTTGGAAAATAAATACCAAGAAATTAAAAAAAGCGAAATTATGCCCGAAGAAAAATCAACTTACGTTTGCGACAAGTGCGGCGCGCCCATGGTCATCAAAACCGGCCGTTACGGCAAATTTCTGGCCTGCGGCGCCTTTCCCAAATGCCGCAATATCAAAAAATTGCCGGGAACGGAAAACGGCAATGGCGACCAAAACGAGCCCGACAAAACTCTTCTGGAACTGCAGGAAAAATACAAAAGCGAAGTCTGCGACAAATGCGGTTCACCTATGGTCGTTAAAACTGGCCGCTACGGACCTTTTCTGGCCTGCGGCGCCTTTCCCAAATGTAAAAACATCAAAAATATTTCCGCCGGCGGCAAGGAAATAACTTGCCTGGTCTGCGGCAGCGGCAAAATCGTGAAGAAATTCAGCCACCGCGGCGCTTTCTGGGCCTGCAGCAATTACCCGAACTGCAAAAACGCCTACTGGGGCGAGCCGACCGGAGAAAAATGCCCCGATTGCGGCGCCCTATTGATAAAAGATCGCAAAGGTCAAGTAAAATGCAGCGATCGGGATTGCGGGCATAAGGGGCAAATTGTTACTTAAATTAAATGGGGTAAAAACATTTAAACAAAGTATCAAACACTTATTTTATCAAATCAAACAAAAAAGAACTCCCTCGTCGAAGTTCTTTTTTTATTTCTTTAACTTTTTCATCTATCGTTTCTTGGCCGCCCTTTTCTTCTCCACGAATTCCATCGCTTTCTTGGCAATCTCGCCCAAAAGCATAAAATAGGTGCCGCTCTTTTTCAATTTACTCTTGGCTATTTCCACCACTTCTTCCGCCTTGGCTACGGCGGCTTGGGCCTTTTTAGCCAAGCGGTGGATGCGATGCAGGCTGACGACGAGATAAAAAATCGCCCAGCAAAGGAAAAAGGTCAAAAGGATCACGCAAATGGCGAGAACCAAATTTAAAATGTCAGAGGAAGTAGAAAACATATGATTGAATATTAAAAATCTCTTAATTTTGCGCCAAACTTCTTGGCTAAATGCGCCATTAACTCATTTTGCACCTTATCAACTTCGGCCGCCGTCAAAGTTCTATCCACGGCCTGATAAGTCAAGTGGAAAGCCAAGCTTTTTTTGCCGGCCGGCAATTTTTCTCCCTGATAAAAGTCAAATATCTCTATATCTTTTAGTAAAGGGCTAAAGGCGCTTAATTCCACCTCAATATCATTATACAATATTTCCGCGTCCACGACAAAAGCCAAGTCGCGCCTGACCGCCGGATATTTCGCCGACTCCCGCAAACGAAATGGCGGTGCATTCAAAATCAAATTAACCAAAAGACTAAAATTTATTTCCGCCACTGCCACCGCCTTTTTTAAGTTTAAATTAAGACTGGCCGTCGGGTTGACTAAGGCAATTAAGCCGATTTCTTTATGACCCGCTTTTATTTTGGCCACGGCTTTTTTATCGGCCCAAGCCGGCATCTCCTCCGCTAAGGAAAATCCCCAAGGCGATGCCGCAGGAGCGAAAGTCAGCCAAAGATTATTAATCAGGCCTTTTAAGCGAGAAAATAGGCCGCCGTTTGCGCCCGCCAAAACCAAACCCAAACGCTTTTCCTGGTAAGGCAGAACCTCTTCGCCGGCGGCCTCTTTCTTTATTTCTCCCGGCGCTTGAAAAAAGACGCGGCCGATCTCAAAGAAACCTAATTCCGCCGCCTTGGCTTGATTATTTTTAATATTATTCAACAAACCGGGAACCAATGACTGGCGTAAAAAACTTTGCGTATCGGCTAAAGGATTGGCCAGTCTTAAATGATGAAAAAAATCAATGTCTAATTTTTTCAACTGCTCGGCGCCGACGAAAGAATAATTATAAACTTCGCTTAAAGCGTATTTTAAAGCCAAGACCGTCTTGACTCGCCTTTCCAAGCGTTTCCCCCAATCAATTGCCGGCAGAGTCAAGGGCATCACCGGCAAACGGGAAGTAACGCGATCGTAGCCATAAAGCCTTAGTATCTCTTCGGCTAAATCTTCCTTGGCGACGACGTCTTTATTGGCCCGCCAAGAAGGGACGGTGACTTGCATCAAGCCCGTCGGCGCCAACGCGACCTTGAAGCCCAATTTTTCCAAAAGGGCGCTGGCCGCGGAAGCGGGAATTTCCTGACCAATTTTTCGCGCCAACCATCGGGCGGTCAAATCAATGACCACTGGCCGCGGAGTCGCTTGGTTAACATCAATTAAGGCACTGATGATCTTCATTTCCGGACAAAGTTTTTCCAATAAAGTCAGAAAACGCTTGAGACCGACTGGCGCCAGTTCCGGATCCAAAGATTTTTCAAAACGCATGGAGGCTTCCGTGCGCAAATTTAATTTCTGCGCCGTGCGCCTAACGGCCGGAGCGGAAAAATTGGCCGCCTCCAAAACTAAAGCGGTCGTAGTCGGAAAAATTTCGCTGGCTCGGCCGCCCATGACGCCGGCAATGGCTAAAACTTTTTTCCCGTCGGTGATAACCAGGTCATTTTCGTCCAATTCCCGTTCCTCGTCGTCCAAAGTTTCCAAACTTTCGTTTTTTTTCGCCCGCCGCACGATGAGGCTTTCCGCCCGAGCGGCGTCAAAAGCATGCAAGGGCTGACCGCACTCTAACATCACGTAATTGGTTAAATCAACGATATTGTTTATCGGCCGTTGACCGACGGCGATCAATCTTTCCTGAAGCCAGGCCGGCGATTCACCGACACTGATATTTTCCACTTTGACCGCCAAATAACGAGGGCAGAGCTCCTTGTCTTCCACTTTTACCACTAATTTGTTCTCCTTAGCGCTTAAAAAGGCTAATGACTTTTTAAAAAACTTATCGTAGGCTTTGAGCGGCCGGTCAAAAATAGCCGCTAATTCGCGGGCCAGGCCATAATGGCTCCAGAGATCAGGCCGGTTGGACAGAGACTTGTTATCCACTTCCAAAACAGTATCATCGGTGCCTAAATAATCGGCCAAAGACTGACCGACTTTGGCTCGCGCCTCTAAAACCAAAATGCCTTCATGGCTCGCGCCCAGTCCGAGCTCGTCGGCGGCGCAAATCATGCCGGCTGATTTCTCGCCGCGGATTTCCGCGGCTTTAATTTCTAAACCGTTCGCCAAAACCGCGCCCGCCAAAGCCACGGCGACCAATTGCCCCCGGGCGACGTTCGGCGCGCCGCAAACGATGGCTAAAACCGAATCTTTAATATCCACTTTGGTTAAAAACAGCTTATCGGCGCGCGGATGTTTTTTTACTTCCAAAACCTTGCCCACGACCACGTTTTTAAAACGCTCCGCCGGCCGACTAAAACTTTCCACTTCCACGGTATGGGCCGTCAACTGATCCGCGATTTCCGCGGCTTTTGTTTTCGCCGGCAATTTAACGAAGTCTTTAAGCCAATTTAAAGATATATACATATGTTTACCAAGAAAATTGTTCAAGAAACTTTAAATCCCCGGCCATAAACAAGCGGACGTCGGCAATATTATATTTAAGCATAGCCAAACGATTAAGGCCGAAGCCGAAAGCCAGACCGGAATAGACTTCCGGATCTAGGCCGCCAGCTCTTAAAACATGAGGATGAACTAAGCCGGCGCCGGCGATTTCCAGCCAACCGCTGTACTTGCAGACGCGACAGCCTTTGCCCTCGCACAAAAAGCAGGAATACTCGGCGTTATTACCCGGCTCCACGAAAGGATAGTATTTGGGGCGCAGACGCATACGCGAATCCGGACCGAATAAACTTTTCCCGACGATTTCCAAAAGGCTTTTTAAGTGGGCAAAGCTAATTTCCTTGTCCACCACCAAACCTTCTAAATGATAAAAAGTATGTTCATGGCGGGCATCGGTGGCTTCACTGCGAAAACAGCGGCCGGGAATGATAACGCGCAAAGGCGCGCCATATTTTTGCATGGCCCTGACCTGCACCGGCGAAGTGTGGGTTCTTAAAAGCAAGTCGTATTGACCCGCCCTATTCTTCGCTTCCACGTAAAAAGTATCCTGCATGTCGCGGGCCGGATGATAAGGCGGGATGTTTAAGGCCGTGAAATTATAATAATCGCTTTCTAATTCCGGTCCGTCGGCGATAATAAAACCCAAGGAAGCGAACAAATCTTGTAATTCGTTTTCCACAATGGTTAAGGGATTTAAATGTCCCTCTTTAACCGACTGGCCCGGCAAACTAACGTCTATAATCTCATTTTTACGACCGCGGCCAAGCAAGCTCTCGCTTAAAGCGCTGAATTTATGCCCAAGCTCCTCTTTTATTTTATTGGCCAATTCGCCTGCCTCTTTTTTCGCATTCTCGGGCAAATCTTTCAGGCCGCGCATAAGCTGATTAAGTTCACCTTTGCGCGACAGGTATTTAAGTTCTACAGCACGTAACTGTTCGCTGTCTTTGATCTGGGCCAATTGCTTAAGGAATTTTTCCTTGAGAGTTTGTAATTTGTTTTTCATATAATTAACGGCTTTTTTTATAACTGATTGAAAATAATTCCAAAATCGCGAAAATTATTACCAACAGCGAGAGGTTAAGCCAAGTAAAAAGATTCTGTGATTTTAGAAACAAAAGAAAAATGATAAATAAAGAAAAAAGGAAAGATTGGCGAAAAGCGAGTTTGACCGAGTTGAAAGCCAGTTCTTTTCTTAAAGCGACAAAACGGATCAAAAAACCGACAATGGCGGCTAAACCGCTTAAAGCCAAAGATAAGGCCAAGTAAAACAAAACGAAACCAAGCCAATTGGTGGCCGTCGGATCCACCAAACCGACAACAAAAGCGAATATCCCCCAACAAACGAGGGTTAAAACGCTCATCACGACTAAATAGCTCCTTAAAGTCATAACGCCTTGATCATTTTAATTATTTTTTCTAATTCTTGCTGATAAGCGGCTAATTTTTCTTTTTCCCGAGCCACGATTTTCGCCGGCGCTTTGGCGATAAATTCAGCCTGGGCCAGTTTTTGCTTCTGTAAAATGATTAGCTTCTCTAAATTCGCGCTTTCTTTAAGTAAACGATCTTTTTCTTCTTTAACATCTATTAAATTTCTTTCTCCGGAAAGATAAATTTCTATCGCGCCGACTACGAGCATAATATCGGCGGTAATTTTTGGCCGTTTCTCCAAAAATTCAATACTCTTTAGACCGGTTCGCAAAGATATTATTAGTTCGCGCTGATCTATTATATTGTCCGGCTCGCCTTTTGGTAAATAAATTTGTGCTTTTAAAAGTTTTTTCGGGTCTATTTTATGCTCTTGCCGAGCGTTTCTAATTTTTTCTATTATCGCAATCGTTTTAGTAATAATCCGCCATTCCGTCCGATTCTTCGGTCTTTCGCTCTGTTCAAATTTCGGCCATCTTTCCACTAATAATAAAGTTCCATTATTCTTTTCATTACTCTCATCAAGCCTCTGCCAAATAGTTTCAGTAATAAAAGGAGTAAAGGGATGCCAAAGAATAAGTAAATTTTTTAATAAATAAATTAAAATTTCTTCTTTATTTTTTTCAATTTTAGCCACTTCTAAATACCAATCGGCTAATTTATTCCAAGTAAAATCCTCTAAATCTTCTGCGGCTAAAGAAAAATTAAAATTATTCAAATTACTCGCGGTTCTAAAAATCAACTGGGACATTTCTTCTAAAATCCACTTGTCAAAAAATGTTTTCCCGACTGGTTCTTTGCCCGCCGTCCTTTTAAAATACTCCTCACCGGAGAGGCTAAGAATAAAGCGAGAAATGTTCCACAATTTATTAATAAAATTTCGCTTGGCCGCCACTTTTTTTTCATAGAAGCGGGCATCGTTGCCCGGCGTGTAACCGGCCAGAAGCGATAGGCGGGCGGCGTCGGCGCCGTACTTACTAACCATATCGGTCAGATCAATGCCGTTGCCTTTGGATTTAGACATCTTTTTACCTTTTTCGTCCAAAATCGTGCCGTGCAAATAAACGTTTTCAAAAGGGATTTCGCCCAAAGCGAAAAACGACATCATGACCATGCGCGACACCCAAAGAGTCAAAATTTCATAACCGGTTTCTAAAACTTGCGTAGGGTGGAAGCGGGCCAAATCGCCCATCTTCTCCCCATTCTTGTAATTTTCCGGCCAACCGAGGGTGGAAAAAGTCCACATACCGGAAGAAAACCAAGTATCCAAGGTATCGGGATCCTGCTGCCAGCCCGCTCCGGCTGGCGGCGTCAAGCCGATATAAGTTTCTTCGCCTTGGTACCAAACGGGAATTTGATGGCCGAACCAAATCTGCCGGGAAATACACCAATCATGGAGATCTTCTAGCCAAGCCAAATAACGCTTCTGAAAACGTCCGGGAATAAATTTAACGGCGCCACTCCTAGCCGCCTCCCCGGCTTTCTCTTTTAAAGATTTATTGCCCAAATGCGCCAGTTTCTTGTCCACGGCGACGAACCACTGCTTGGAAGGCAAAGGTTCAATGGCCGTGCCGCAACGGTAGCAAACCGCCAAATTGTTATTAATCTCCTCTTCTTTAATAAGGAGGCCGCGTTTTTTTAATTTCGCCACCAATTTTTCACGCGCTTTAGCCGCCGTCAAACCGGCATAAAGTCCGAAGCCCGTCTGGATACAGCCGGTCTCGTTAATCACTTTTATAACCGGCAATTTGTTGGCTTGCGCCATTTGCCAGTCAGTTAAAGAGTGCGCCGGCGTCACCCCCAGGGCGCCCGTGCCGTAACTCATATCCACCCTTCTCTCGGCGATAATCTTTACGGACAAGCTTTGGCCGCAAAAATCAAACTGGAATTGCCGGCCGATATATTTTTTATAGCGTTCGTCTTTGGGATTAACGGCCACGGCCGTATCCCCAAGCTTGGTTTCCGGCCGGGTAGTGGCGATGGCGAAGGGAAAATCGGGATTGTATTTAAAAATATAAAATTTGGCTTTTTGCTCTTTGTGCTCCACTTCATCGTCGGCCAAAGTAGAATGACAGCGTGGGCACCAATTGACGATGCGTTCGCCGCGATAAATCGCACCCGCCTCATACATGTCTTTAAACATGGTCGCCACAGCCAACTGCCGCTTTTCATCCAAAGTGAAAGCCAAGCGCGACCAATCTAAAGAAGCGCCCAACTGGCGAATTTGGCCTAAAATCGTCGTCCGCGTCTCTTTTAAAAACTTCCAGACTTCGGCCAAAAATGCTTCCCGACCCAAATCTTGCCGCGTCCGACCCTTTTCTTTCAAAAGTTTTTTCTCCACCACGTTTTGCGTGGCGATAGCGGCGTGGTCCGTGCCCGGCAACCACAAGGCCCGCTCGCCCAATAAGCGGTGATAACGAATTAACAGGTCTTCTATTGCTATTGTGGCGGCATGACCCATGTGCAATTTGTCGGTAACGTTGGGCGGCGGCAAAATAATGGTGTAAGTTTTGGCCGTTTCTGGTAAATCTAAATTATCCGGGTTAAAATACCCGGATGCCTCCCATAATTTATAGATTTTATCCTCGTTTTCCAGGGGATTATAGGTCTTTTCCAATTCTTGTGGCATAATTTAAAATTACCAAAAAATCGCTTCTAAGTCAATGGAAAATAGGCTTGACTCGCCCAAAAAATAATTATATATTAAAGGGTCTAACTCAAGCCAATAACATGCTGGATCTAGAGCAACAAATTTTTCGGCAGTTGGAAAAAGCCAACAGTGTCCTGATTATTTTTCCGACCGATTGGAACGGCGATGCCGTGGCCGCCGCCCTGGCTCTGTTTTTATTTCTTAAACAATTGAGCCTTAACGTGGAAATCGTCGGCTTTAAAGACAAAAACAGTAAAAATCCCTTATCTTTCCTGCCCGCCTTCAGCCAAATTCAAATGGATTTGCATAATTTACGCCGTTTTATCGTGTCTTTAGACATCTCTCAAGCCAAGGTCAATCAAATCAAATACACCATTGACGGCCAGAAATTGGATTTCATTATTTCGCCCGCCAGCGGCTGGTTCAAGCCCGATGACGTCTCTAGCCGCGCCGGCGAATTTAAATACGACTTAATCGTTTCCTTGGGCAGCGCCGATTTAGAGTCACTGGGAAAAATCTACGACCAAAACGTGGAATTTTTTTACAAAACGACGATTATTAATATTGACTGCCAATCGGCCAACGAGGATTACGGCCAGATAAATTTCGTTGACTTAAACGCCGTGGCGGTAACGGAAATCCTTTTCTACCTTTTAAAAAACTATAAACCGGAATGGCTTAATGAAGACATCGCTACCTGCCTCCTGGCCGGCATCATCGTCGCCACTCGTAATTTTAAAACTCCCAATCTAACCCCGCGCACGCTTCTAACCACTTCGGATTTAATCAGTCTCGGCGCCCGCCGCGAAGAAATTGTTGACCATCTCTATCGCTCCCGCGACCTGATTATTTTGAAGCTCTGGGGCCGGATCCTAAACAATCTCCGTTCCCAGGCTAACGGTCAACTTATCTGGTCTAAATTAAGCGCCCTTGACTTCAAGGAAACCGGGGCCAGCGATGAAGGCTTAAACGACATCGTCGACGAACTGATCGCCAATATCCCGACGGCGAAATTAATCGTGATTTTCTGTCCCACGGAAAAAAACGAAACCAAAACCATTCTCTATTCCCTGAAAAACCTTAACGCCTTGGAATTGCTCAAAGATTACGAACCACGAGGCACTATAAAAACCGCCCAAGCGATTGTTAATAAGGATTTGGAAATGGCCAGTGCGGAAATTCTCGCCCAACTGGAAAATTCCCTTGCTAAATTGGCTTCATAATGATATAAAATAATTACTGCCGGCCAAAACGGGCATATAGCTCAGTTGGTTAGAGCACCGCTCTTATAAAGCGGGGGTCGATGGTTCAAGTCCATCTATGCCCACGGACAATTTAATATCGGGCTCGTAGCTCAGCTGGTTAGAGCGTTACGTTGACATCGTAAAGGTCACAGGTTCGAGTCCTGCCGGGCCCACCAATACAAAACTGAACGGCTTTTTTGAAGCCAATTCGTGGGCGGCACGCAGTGCCGCCCATTGATTTTGAGCGTAATTTATCCATTTTTCCATCGGTTCGAGCCAATCATTCTGCTTTTGTTCAATCCGTGCCATTTTCTCCTCCAGCGACTTCTTTTCGGACAGCAAAACCGCTTTTTGTTCTCGGTAGGTTTCTTTTTCAATATCTTGTTCCAGATAGCCTTCAAGAAGTCGCTGAAGTTTGGTCGTAATAATTTTGATTTTCTCGCTGGCTTCTTGAACAAAATATGAGAAAAGATGGTAGTGTCTTTCGAGACGCAAAATAAAATGGGGCATACCAACGATGTTGGCATGCCCCTCTTTTTTATCCTTCCGGCCACCACTCTGTAGCAAGCAGCGACTTACTCTGAAGCAACTCCCAAACATGCTCCGTTATGAACGGCATAAACGGGTGCAAGAGTTTGAGTGACTGCTCTAAGCAATAAAGAAGAAGACGTTCGGTGTTTTCGGCCAAAGCTTCATCCTTCAACTGTGCTTTGCTGGCTTCAATGTATTTATCCGCCAGTTCATGCCACACAAATTGATAGATGTCTTGTGCCGCTTCGTTGAAGCGGAAATTTTCGAGATAACGAGTGATCTCTTTTATAACCGCCCTCAACTGCTCCAGAATATGCTGATCTGCAGTAGTCACGGCCATAATCGGCTTATCCTTCAACGCGCGAGTTCGATCATCCTTCGCCAAGGTATTGGATATCACAAATCTCGAGATATTCCATATTTTGTTGGCAAAGTGTTTCATCCCCTTCACCCGATCCTCGCTAAAGACCATATCAGTGCCACCCGAGTTTGCGTACACGAGCGCAAACCGCAACGCGTCCGTACCATATTTACTCATCACGGCAAGCGGGTCAATGATATTGCCTTTACTCTTACTCATCTTTTGTCGTTCGGCATCCCTAGCAAGGCCATGGAGATACACCGTTCTAAACGGTATTTGTCCTAAAAGGCTGCATGACATAAGAATCATCCGCGCAACCCAGAAGAACAAGATATCGTACCCTGTTTCCATTACTGTGTTGGGATGATAGAGCTTTAGGTCAGCGGTATCTTCTGGCCAGCCGAGTGTCGAGAACGTCCAGAGACCAGAGGAGAACCACGTGTCCAGAGTATCAGGATCCTGATGCCATCCCTCACCACGAGGAGCAACCAAACCGCAGTACATTTCTTCGCCACGATACCACACCGGAATTTGATGGCCAAAAACAATTTGCCGCGAGATGCACCAGTCGCGCAGATTGTCTATCCAGTGGAAGTATGTTTTGGCGAAGTGAACCGGGATAATTTTGATTTGTCCTGACTTAACCACATGACGCATCAACTGTTTCAAAGTCGTCTGCTCCCCGGCGTCAATGCCTGTGATTTCAGAGTAAGTTAATTGAAACGGTTTGTTCACCGCGATAAACCACTGTTCGCGAATTTGGGGTTCAATAATTCCACCTCCGCGACTGTTTGTAGCGATACGGTGAGTGTAATTTACTTCAACTCGATCGAGCAGCCCCTTCTTTCGTAGTTTCTCGACGATGGCAACCCTAGCTTTACTGATATGCTGTCCACTGAATTCTCCGGCAATCGGCAGTAGACATCCTCGCAAATCAATCACTGGCTCAATATCCAAACCGTGTCTTCTTGCGATTTCGTAGTCCGTAGCGTCATGCGCCGGCGTAATAGTCATAACACCGGTTCCAAACTGCATGTCTATGGCTTCATCCTTGATGACGGTTGCGGTAACGGGGCCATTGATCCACTCGACTTCGATTTTCTGCCCGTGTTCGTAGGTAGAATATCGGGGATCGTGCGGATGCATCACCACGTACTTGTCTCCGAACTTTGTTTCCGGACGGGCGGTAGCGATTATGAACGGGCCGTACTTAAAGTGGTAGAAACTTGTGGTTTCTTCTTTCCACTCAATCTCGTCGTCAGACACATTCGTCTGAAGCTTTGGGTCCCAATTCACAAGGCGCGAACCTCGATAAATAAGACCCATCTCAAAGAGACGAACGAACGCTGTACGTACGGCCAATGTCCGCTTTTCGTCAAGTGTGTAAGCTAGACGGCTCCAATCAACACTCGCTCCAAGCTGCTTGAGCTGATTGAGAATAGTTGCCTGTGAAGTCGCGGCATACTGCTCCACAAGTCTCAAAAACTCCTCCCGGGAAAAATCTCGACGGGTCTTCTTCTCTTTTTTGTAGAGCTCTGCCTCAACTTTAGCTTGGGTCGCGATAGCCGCATGGTCCGTTCCAGGAATGTAGAGAGTTCGAAACCCCTGCATCCTACGGAAACGGACAAGAATATCCTGTATGGCGACAGTAAGTGCATGACCAAGGTGTAAGACGCCGGTCACGTTCGCCGGCGGGAACACCATCGCAAATGATTCGCCCTTTTGTTGTTGAGGAGTAAAAATATTTGCCCTCTCCCATTTTTCATTTATACTACTCTCAATAATGGTGGGGTTGTAGGTTTTTTGTATTTCTTGCATAACTCATTTCCTCCATTTTACAATTTTCAAAGAACAATTTCAAGCCCCGAAACATTCGAAGCTATAAATCGTAATACTATATCAATCAATTTTTTGCAGGCCCCGACCAGCATTTGGCTCACGGGCAAAAAGTGGAAAGGGGTTGAAGGGGGAAGAAATCTTTTTACCCGCGAGCCAAAGCGAAGCCCGCCGCCATATTCGTTAGAACAGAGCCGAGCAGAAAATTTTGCTTTTCCTTAACTGAAAAATTTTTTAGGCACGCACAAATCAAAAAATGTAAAGCAAAATTTTCTGCGCGGTAGTGCCGCTTTGCGGCACGGCGGCGGGCATTGGATTTTTCAGGAATTTTTGATAAAATAAGTTCGAGTGGAATTGTATAAATACACTGAAAAATCGCCGTTTTCCCAGAAGACGGCCCTTTTTATTTACATTTCTTCCAAAAATTGGTAAATTATAGAGAGAAGAAAAAAAATAATTTTTATGCTTTTCCCCCAAAAAACCGCCAAAAGCCGCGGGCGCGGCTTGGTTAAAGAAAAAAACGAGGCCGCTATAAGCGAATGGCTGGATTACGAGGAACCGGAAACCGAGGGCCAACTGGCTATTGACGTTTACCAAGGCGACAAAAAAATTATCGTCAAATCCACCATCGCCGGCGTCAAGCCGGAAGATTTAAAAATATCTCTCCACCATGATTTATTGACCATTAAAGGCAAGCGGGAAATTAAGGAAGAAATCAAAGAAGAAGATTATTTATACCGCGAATGTTATTGGGGCTCGTTTTCCCGCGCCATTATTCTGCCGGCCGAGGTGGATAACAAGCGCGTGGAAGCGGAGCTGGAAAACGGCGTTTTAACCATCACGCTTTATAAAGTTTCGCCCGGAAAAATCGCCGTCAAGGTTAAAGACTAAAATAAAGCGGCCGCCAACCATATGACCGTGAAAAAAGGGCTTATTGTTTCCTCCGTCGCGTTGGTGGTTTTTTTATTGCTCATATTTTTGGCTGCCAACTATGTTGATTGGCGGAAAAACTACGCCGATCGCGTTTACCCAGGTCTTAGGGTGGGCGATTTGGCTTTAGGCGGACAAACGGCAACGGCGGCTAAAGATTTAATCGCCACCCAGGCACAAAAAATAGAAAACGACGGCCTCACTTTCCGCTATAACGGCCAAACGGCTTTACTGTCGGCGGCCATTTTTTCTTTTGACTCCGATTTGTCTTACCCGGCCTTAAGTTATGACGCCGCCGCGACCGTAGAAAAGGCTTGGGGCGAAAAAAACGAGCGAACTTTCTGGTACTTTTTGCGGCTTCGACTTCATTTAAAAAAAGCGCCAAGCGTAAACGCCGTCTATAGTTTAAACACCGATAAAATAAAAAGTTTTTTGGCCGATAATTTTAAAGATTTAAATATTTCGGCCCTTAACGCCTATTTTTCCTTCGCCCCTTCGGTTGCCGGCGAAGAGGAATTAAAAATCAATCCGGAAAAAATCGGCAAACAAATCGATTATGACGCCGTTTTTAAGGAATTAGCCCATAATCTGGCCGCTTTAAAAAATGAAGCTTTATCCCTAAAGACGCGCTCCCAGTACCCGACCGTGATCGCGAATGATTTAAAGGGCCGGGAAGCGGAAGCGCGAAAACTCATGGACGGCGGCGCTTTAACTTTAAGTTTCACGGAAACGGGCGGCGCGGGCAGTAAAATCACGAGTAAATTATGGGAAATCGGACCGGAGCAACTGGTTACTTGGCTCAATTTGGACAAAAGCGGAAACCAGGCCAGTTTAAGCCTGGATCAGAAAAAAATAAAAAATTATCTTTTGGAAAATGTCGCCACCCTCATTGATCAAGAGCCTGTCCAGGCGCGTTTTGAAATTAAAGACGGCAAGGTAAGCAGCTGGCAAACCGGCAAAAACGGCCGGCGCTTAAATTTAGAAGGGACCAGTCAAATAATCGCCCAAGCTTTTTTAAACGGACAAAATGAAATCGCTTTAACGGCCGAAGAGGTGCCCAGCGAAAATCTGGCCGCCGATAATACTTTCAACATCAAGGAAATTATCGGCACTGGCGCGTCCAATTTCGCCGGCTCGCCATCCAATCGCCGCTATAACATCAAGGTTGGCGCCAATACCTTAAATGGCCTTTTAATCAAACCGGATGAGGAATTTTCTTTAGTTAAAGCTTTGGGCGATGTTTCCAAAGAAAGCGGCTATTTACCGGAACTAGTCATTAAAGGCGACAAAACCGTACCCGAATACGGCGGCGGCTTATGCCAAATCGGAACCACGATTTTTCGCGCCGCTTTGGCTTCGGGTCTCCCCATTACCGCCCGCCAAAATCATTCTTATCGCGTTTCTTATTACGAACCGGCCGGCATGGACGCGGCCGTCTATATTCCTTGGCCCGACGTCCGCTTTATAAACGACACCGGTAATTACATTCTGATTCAGGCGCGCATTGAGGGCGATAATCTCTATTTTGATTTTTGGGGAGTCAAAGACGGCCGTATCGCCACGATGACGACGCCGGTTATCTATAACATCGTCAAACCAGAACCGACGAAGATTGTCCCGAGCGCTGATTTGGCGCCGGGCGAAAAGAAATGCACGGAAAGTTCGCATAACGGTGCCGACACCTATTTTGATTACACGGTTATTTATCCGGTCGGCGCCACCACCACGCCCGTACAAACCCGCCGTTTCTCTTCCCATTACGTGCCTTGGCAGGGGGTTTGTTTAGTCGGCGCTACTTCCACGCCGCTAACCGCCAGCTCCACGGATTTAAACGCGCCCCTAAGCACTAAAGCGACCACAACCGCCGGCAACAACCAAAAAGCGGCCGAAACACCGGCCGCCACTTCCAGTCAACCTTAAGTTATAATTTTTATTTGACAACTTCGCCTTCTATAATTTTACCGGCCGAATTATCACGGTCGGTTTTTTTGCGAAAAACCAAAAGCTGCTGCAGAGCGGTTAAAATCGTAATCACCAACCAATATAAAGTTAAGCCGCCCGGCAAAGACAAACCAATAAAAACCGTGAGGGCGGGCATAAAATAAAGCATTTGTTTATTCATCATCGCCGCCATATTTTCGTCTTTGGCCTCCGGGATTTTCACGGACGCCTTCTTGGTCAACATCATTTTCCCTTGCCAAAATTGGGCCAGGCCGGCCAAAATCGCCAGATAAACACTGCGCTTGGCTAAATCTAAAAAACCAAAAGCCATAGTATTGAGGATTTCCGGCTTCGGGATGAAAGCATAAACCAAGTGCAAATCATTGCTGACGCCAGCGCGAAAAACTTGATAAACAGCAAAAAGAAAAGGGATTTGAATTAAAAGAGGCAAACAGGAAGAAAGGGGGTTGATTTTATGGGCCTTATATAAATCCATAGTCGCCCGACTCAAACCAACCTTATCGTCGCCGTAATTTTTTTTCAGTTCATTTATTTTCGGCTGCAGTTCCTGCAAAGATTTTTGCGCCCTAATACTCTGCCGACCCAGTGGCCATAAAATCAGCTTAATGATTATGGTCAAAAGGATAATGGCTATACCTAAATCATGGAAAGAAACGGTGTTATACAAGAAAATCAATAAATTTAAAATTGGTTGATAAAAAATGACCGTGAATAAATGTGCCATAAGAATTGTTTTAATTAATAATCGTTTTTAAATTCGCTCTTCGCTTCATTTGACCGGATCATAACCACCTTTGCTCCAGGGGTTACAACGCAAAATTCGCCAGCTGGCCATAAGGCCGCCTTTAATGACACCGTACTTGGTTATGGCTTCAATGCTGTATTGCGAACACGTGGGCGTAAAACGGCAAAAACCGCGCGGATAAAAAACTTTCAAAGGTCCGTGGTCAAAAGACAGGGTTTTTTGATAAAGCCGGATTAAAACCACCAAAAAACGGCGGGGTAAATATTTCCAATAGCTTAACATAAAAATTAACTGACTAGAAACTATTTGTAAAGATTAAGACTAATTAAAGCCTTCCTTATTAACTCTTCTTTGTCCGGGAAACTCTTTTCTAATAGCGGCGGAAAAACGATAATAAGTAAATCATAATTATCTTTTAATTTAGCTAACTCTCGGCTAATTATAGCTCGCAGCTGCCGTCTTAACTTATTTCTTTCCACGGCTTTTCGGCTAACTTTAGCGCTAATCAAAATAGCCACCCGATTTATCTTCTCTTTGTTGGGCGCCACTTTCAGACCTAAATTTCGGCCATAAAAAGATTGGCCGGTTTTGAAAATCCGGTCAAAATCTTTATTGTTCCTTATTCTATTGGCTTTCTTTAACATGCCCCCTGGTTTATAAAAAGATTATTTCGCCAAACGCTGGCGACCCTTAACGCGACGGCGCTTTAAAACGCGGCGGCCGTTTTTAGTGCGCATTCTTTTTCTAAAACCGTGTTTTTTCTTGGCCCGCCGCTTATTCGGCTGGTAAGTTCTTTTCGGCATAAATTTTATGGATTTTTATTGTCTATAATATAACATTTTTATTTGCTAAGGTCAATGAATTGTAAAAAACTATAAAATTTAAGGGTTAATTTGAATTTTTAAAAGGTTTAAAAACTTATCCACTACTTATCAACATATTTTTAACAATCAATCGCCTTGTGGAAAAATTCGTTATCCCATATAATTAAACTAATAGAAAATTCTTCTAAAAAGAAAAGTCTTAGACTCTCTTTTCTCTCATCTCTAAAGCTAAATAATCATAAGTCCTCATTAATTATGACCAACGAGCAAGTTTGGCAAGCAGTTTTGGGTGAGATTGAAGTCAATTTATCCCGGGCCAATTTTATTACTTGGTTCAAAGACACTTTTATTTCTTCGTTTGAAAATGAACGGGTGGTTATTTGCGTGCCCAACGCTTTTGTGAAAAAATGGCTGGAAGAAAAATATCATAAAAATATTTTAAACGCCATGGAAAGCGTCAGTAAACAAAAAATCCAGGAGATTATTTATAAAATTGAATTGAAAAAAGGTAATAACACGGCGTTTGAAATCAGCCGGCCGGAATTTTCTCCGGAAACAGCGACAAAAAAAGATATAAACGGCCAGGTGGCCATAAACACCAACCGCTTTGGCTTAAACCCGCGCTACTTATTTACCAGCTTCGTCGTCGGTAAGGGCAACGAATTGGCCCGCGCCGCCTGCTGGGCGGTCGCCAATAATTTAAGTCAAGCCTATAATCCGCTTTTTATTTACGGCGGCGTTGGTTTGGGCAAAACCCATCTTTTACAAGCGATTGGCAATGAGGTCGCCAAAAAAAACAATAAAATTTTATATACCACCAGCGAAAAATTCACCAATAATTACATCCAATCCGTGCAAACGGGCAAAGCCAAAGAATTTAAAAATCTTTACCGCAACGTTGACCTCTTGTTGGTTGATGACGTCCAGTTCATGGGCGGCAAAGACGGTACGCAAGAGGAATTTTTTCATACTTTTAACGAGCTCCAGCAAAACGACAAACAAATCGTTTTAACTTCCGACCGGCCGCCGAAGTCTATTCCCGCCATTGAAAAACGCCTGATTTCCCGCTTTGAATCGGGCATGGTGGCTGATATCGGCAAACCTGACTTAGAAACGAAAATCGCCATTTTGGAAAAAAAGGCCCAAGAAAAAAACTACCCGCTGGATAAGGAGATTTTAACTTATATCGCCGAACGTGCGCAAAACAACATCCGCGAGTTGGAGGGCGCCTTGACTAAAGTGATCGCCGCCCACCAATTCCGCGGTCTGACCCCAAACCTAGAAAGCGTCAAAGAAATTTTAAATGATTTTGTTTCCAATTTTAAAACTAAATCTTTAAGCCCAAAAGACATTATTGAGACGGTAGGTAAATTTTATAATGTTTCTTATAAAGAACTGACTGGCAACAGCCGTAAAAAAGAGTTGGTGGTGCCTCGACAAATCGCCGTCTTTTTAATCCGCGAAGAGTTGAATACTTCTTATCCAACCATCGGCCAGGAACTGGGCGGCCGCGATCACACCACGGCCATGCATGCTTATAATAAAATCCAGCAAGAAATCAAGCAGAGAGAAAATGAAAAAATAAAACAAGAAATAAACTCCATTCGTCAACTTTTTAGTAGCGCCTATTAATTTCCCGAGCCTAGTTATGGGGAAAAGCTTGTTAACAGGCTGTGTTTTGAAGGGGAGAAATTTTTAATAAATTGTTAATAAAAAAATAAAAAAGATTTTTATTAACAAACCCTCAACAGCGATTAACAACTTAGCGTCTTAGTTTTAAACAGGCAAAAAACACAAAAATCCTAACAAACCCCAAGAAACCAAAGAAAATTAAAACTTATCCCCCGCCTTATTATTACTATTATCTAAATAAAGTAAAATATAATTAATAATTTATAAAACCTATGCGCTTTATAAGCCTGCAAGAAAATTTAAAACGAAGCCTGAATATCGTTGGACACATCACGACTAAAAATATTAATTTGCCAATTCTTAATAACATTTTAATTCGGGCGGAAAACGGCAATTTGGAGTTTGTCGGCACCAACTTGGAAATCGGTATTATTCAGCAAATGCGTGGTAAGATTGAAAAAGAGGGACAATTTACGGTGAATTCAAAACTAATCACTGAATATGTTAATCTTTTATCCGGGGGCGAGAAAGTGAAGGTGGAAGAAAAGGACGGCGAATTAAAAGTGGAGTGCGGCAACTATAAGACTAAAATTAAGGGTGAGTTGGCCAAAGAATTCCCGCTTATTCCCACTATTCCCAAGGTCAATTATTATAGTTGTCAGGTAAATGATTTGCGCCAAGCCCTAAATAGCGTCGTTTTTGCCGTTTCCACCAGTGAAAACCGAATTGAGTTGACCGGCATTTTATTTTCTTTTAATAAAAATAAATTAAGCTTGGCGGCGACCGACAGTTATCGTTTGGCAGAAAAAGAAATTGCCGTTAAGAGCAACGCCCAAGCGGCTGAGCAGAAAATTATCGTGCCAGCCAAAACCGTCCAAGAACTTTTACGTGTGTTGAATAATTTTGAGATTGGTGAAGCCGTGGGCGGAGAGCCGGAAATTAAATTTTATTTGGCGGAAAATCAAATTTTGTTTACCGTTGATTCGGTGGACTTAATTTCTCGCCTGATTAACGGTCATTATCCGGACTATAAACAAATTATTCCCAGCAAAACGCAAACCGAGGTTTTGACGGACCGCACCGAGCTTATTCGGGCCGTTAAAGCCGCCGCCCTGTTTTCCAAAACCGGCATTAATGACATTAATTTACAATTTTTCAAAGAAAAAATCAGAGTTTCCGCCTCCTCGGGGGCCGGCGGTGAAAGCCAGGCTGATTTAGCGGCGGTAACGCGCGGGCCGGATCCGGATAATGAAATTAGCATTAATTATCGCTATCTTTTAGATGGTTTGAATAACGTTGAGGGCGAACGGGTGAAAATTAGTTTGGTTAATAACGCCACGCCCTGCGTCTTAAGGCCGGAAAAAGATAATAACTATCTCTATATTGTTATGCCCATAAGACAATAAGTTTTAATGAGAGTTTTGGCCTCGTAGATTTAAACTAGGTAGAAAAAATTAAACCCCCGTCTTTAAGCGGTGGTTTTTTGAGCGATTTTAATTAGCTTAGTTTTATTGACCACTTACCAATAAAGGGATGGCGGCGCTTTTTATAGTATCGCCGTTCCAATCGTAAAGTTCGACGTAAAGATTATAAGCGCCGCTATCGGGCGGCGTGCTCCAAACCGCCTCCGGTTGATTGCCGGAGAAGACTGTTAAGCTGTCCACAAGTGCGATCGCCTTAGTTTTAGTATTTTGAACATAAACATCTATTTTCGCCGTGCGCGCCGGCTGGCTGATTTGCAGTTTTATGGGCAAGGGAAAATCAATGGCGTTTAAAGCTAAACTACCGGCCGGATAAGTTATGAGCAAAGAATTTTTTGCGTTGCTAATGGAATTATTGTTTATAAGTAGATTGAAGTTAAGGCTGGCCTCGCCGCAGTTGGCCGCGTCATCGCAAACCCTGACCTTAAGAGCTTGGTAGCCATTAGGCAGGAAATCAATGGCTTTAGTCAAGGGCGTCGGCGCGCCGCCCTTAGTCGTCCAAAGATTATTATTAAGATAGTATTCGGTTTGGCTTATGCCGCGCGGAGCCGAGGCGGTGATGTTAACCGTTAAAAAAGGAGTGGTGATAGTTTCGTTGGCCGAAGGCGAATCAATTTTTAGACTGGGTTTGTTTTCCGGCCGATTGTTCTCGCCGTAGCCGGGCGGCAAAATCACCGTTGACGAAGTGGCGTTTTCCGCAACCCACTTCTCTACTCCCGCCTCCCATAGAGCGAATTGCGGATCTTGATTGGGGTCGGTCGGCGGCGGTCCGAGGGGATCGTTTTTGTCCACATAGTATAAAATGCTGTGATAAATATTAATAGTCCGATCCTCAATCAGTTCCGGGGGCGTGACGGCGGTGGCCAATTGACCCGTGCTTTTGTCCACAGCCACGGTTTCCGTCGGCATTTGGCCGTCAATAATCGGTTTACCGCTTAAGTAATCGTCGGGTGCTTTAAAGGTTTCTATGGGCGTGTCGCCCAAAACTTTGGCCATAAAATCATGCCAAATCGGTGCGGCTAAGACACTGCCGTCCGCCTTGCCTTTCATGGCGGCGTTGTCATTGTTGCCTACCCAAACACCGGCGACCAAAGACGGGGTGTAGCCGATAGTCCAGGCGTCGTGGAAATCGTTGGTGGTGCCGGTTTTGGCGCCGACCGGGCGATCGCCCAGAGTCAGATAATTTTGGGCTCCGAAAATGAAGGCGCGGGCGTCGTTATCGGTTAAAACGCTATTTATTTCTCGGGCGATTTGTGAATCCAAGGCTTTTTTGCTGGCCGGCTGGTATTCCTCAATGATCTTGCCGTCTTTGTCCTCAACTTTCAAAATGCCGGTTACCGAACTGATTTCACCGTCGCGGGCGAAAGCGCTGTAGGCATTGGTATGTTCCAGAAGCTCCACTTCGCCGCCGCCTAAAACCAAAGATAGGCCGAAGCGGTTGCGCGGGTAGAGGGTGCTATAACCGAGACTATCGGCCAAATTAAGAACGTTGTTAATGTCGGCCAGATAAATAGCTTTGACGGCTGGGATGTTTAAGGAGCCGGCTAAGGCCTGACGAATGCTTACTGGTCCGTGTTCTTTACCGTCGTAATCATTAGGAGAGTAAGGATTGGCCGGATCTGTGGAAAAATCCGTTTTAACGTCATATAAAATCGTGTTGGGCGTATAACCTTTTTCAAACAGGGCCGCGTAAACTACGGGTTTCATAGATGAACCGGGTTGGCGCGGCCGAGTACTGACGTTAACTTGGCCGTCAATGGAATTGTCAAAGTAATCGCGCGAGCCGACCATAGCCAGAATTTGCCCGGTTTTAGGATCAATGGCGACCAGAGCGGCGTTATTGGCGTTATATTTCTGCGGATAATCTTTGCTGCGTTCTTTAATGACCTCTTCGGCGACTTGTTGTTTGTAGAGATCTAAAGTCGTATAAATTTTTAAACCTTCTTGTTCAATCATTTTTTCTCCGTATTTTTCCGCCAAGATGCTTTTAATGTACATGACGAAATGCGGGGCGACGATGTCGGTTTCCGGTCCCTGGAATTTTATTTCCTCTTTTTGGGCGGCGTCGCGCTCGTCAGTGGAAATGTAGTCTTGTTCAGCCATCAGCTCTAAGACATAATCCTTGCGGCTTAATAAGGCGTTCTTGTTGTCGCCGTAAGGGGAGTAGAAGGAGGGCGCTTGCGTCATGGCCGCCAAGGCGGCCGCCTCCGCCAGGTCAAGATTTTGCACGTCCTGGCCGAAATATTTTTGGCTGGCCGCTTCCACGCCGTAGGCGTTGGAACCGTAGGGAATTTCATTTAAGTAAAGCTGGAGAATTTGGTCTTTAGAAAATTTTTTTTCCAGGCGGTAAGCAAGTACGACCTCTTTTATCTTTCTGGTGATGCTTTTCTCCGGCGTTAAGACCGCGTTTTTAATGAATTGCTGGGTGAGCGTGGAGCCGCCGGCGCGCCGATTAAAGAGAACGTCGGTAATGGCCGAGCGGATCATGGCCCAAACGCTGAAACCGCCATGCTTGTAGAAGTTTTTATCTTCAATGGCGATGGTCGCTTCTTTAACGAAGTCAGGAATTTCGTTTAAAGGTACGAGGGTGCGTCTTTGTTCGCCACTGATTTCGTATAAGACGTGTTCGCCGGTACGATCGTAAATTTTGGTGCTTTGCGCCACCTCTCGGTTCATCAATTGATTCGGATTAGGCAAATTGCGCGATAAAGCGGCGATATAAATTGAGCCAAAAATAAACAAAAAAATCGCCGCGACAACAATGGTTAAGAATAATTTTTTCACTAATTTTTTTTTCTTTTTCGGGCGAGAAGGGCGATGATGGTAGGCTTTCACGTTGTCTCGCCAGGTGCCCATTTGGCGGCGGCGCCAGGCAGGAATAGGCATACAAGGAGGAAAAATTATTTAAGAATTATATGAATTTATTATAACAAATTATGGAAGTTTTTAGAATTTCATCATTTTAAGCATTTAGTATATAATAATAGCATGCTTTTAGCAAGGTTTTAATTAGGATTTATGAGTATTAGTCAGGGGCCGGTTATAAGCAGTTTGGCTAATGAAAAAATAAAAGTTGTCTTGAGGCTCGCCAAGGCGGGCGCAAGAAAGAAGCGAAGCCTTATCATTATTGACGGCGAAAGGGAAATAAGCGCGGCCGCCAAAGCAGGTCTGGAAATTCCATCTTTGTTTTACTGCCCGACTTTTTCCAATTTGGCCGACGCCGCCGTCAGAAAAAATTTTTATACTCTTGGGGCGAAAATTAACGAAGTCAGTCCGGCCGTGTTTAAGAAAATTTGCTATAAGGAAAAACCGGACGGCTTTCTCGCTTTGGCGCGGCCTAAGTTTTTAACTTTAAAGGACTTGTCTTTAGGGGAAAAGCCGCTGGTGATCATTTTAGAAAACGTGGAGAAGCCCGGTAATCTGGGCGCGATTTTAAGAACCGCTTATGCCGCCCAAGTAGGGGCCGTTATTATTAACGAAGAGCAAACTGACATTTACAATCCTAACGTCATTCGCGCCAGCGAAGGCCTGGTTTTTCTCCAGCCCTTGGTCGTTAGCGGCCGCGAGGAAACGCTTAAATGGTTAAAGATCAATAAGATTAAAAGCTTGGCGGCTTCAACCGGCGGCCGGAAAAATTATTGGCAGGCCGATTTGTCCGGCCCGGCGGCGATTATTCTGGGCACCGAGGCGGCCGGTTTAAGCCCGGCCTGGCTGAAAGCGGCCGACGAGGCGATAAAAATTCCCATGCGCTCCGGCTTGGATTCGTTGAACGTTTCCGTGGCCGCGGCCTTAATCGTTTTTGAAGCCAAGCGGCAAAGGCGTTCGGCGACCAGCTAAATTTTTGGCCGTGAAGTTATTGACAAAAAGATGTTTTATTACTAATATAAAGCAATAACGCGCCGGGGCCTTAAGAAAAAGCGCGTTTAGCCGCGCCCGTAGTTCAACGGATAGAACGGGAGCCTTCTAAGCTCTAGATGAGGGTTCGACCCCCCCCGGGCGCACGTTTTGGTGGTATATAAATAATGGTGAGTGTAGCTCAGCTGGTAGAGCGCCGGATTGTGGCTCCGGTGGTCGTGGGTTCGATCCCCATCACTCACCCCATTAGTTTATTTTATGTGCGGCATCATCGGGTATTTGGGCCAACGGCCGGCTAAAGACATTCTTTTGGACGGCTTGAAAAAATTGGAATACCGAGGCTATGACAGCGCCGGTGTTTGTCTTTTAGAAAAGGGCAAATTCGTCAGCCGCAAGCAGGCCGGGCCGGTGGCGCGGCTGGCGAAGGAGGCGCGCGACCTATCCTTAATCGCGACCACGGGCCTGGCGCACACGCGCTGGGCCACGCACGGCGTCCCCAATGAGAAAAACGCCCATCCCCATTTTGATTGCCGGCAGGAAATTGCCGTCATTCATAACGGCATTATTGAAAATTACCAGGCCTTGAAGAGAATCCTTCTTAAGAAGGGTCATCACTTTGTTTCCGATACCGACAGCGAAGTTCTAGCACATTTGATTGAAAAATTTTACCGGGGAAATTTGGAAAAAGCCGTGGCCAAAGCCCTGACTTTAGTGGAAGGTTCTTACGGCCTGGTGGTTTTGGGCCGGAAGGAGAACAAGCTGGTGGCCACCCGCCAAAGTTCGCCGCTTATCATCGGGCTAGGTAAAGGCGAAACTTTTGTTGCTTCCGATATCACCGCTTTACTCAAGCATACGCGTCGGGTCGTTTATCTCAAAGATAAGGACTTGGCGGTTATAGACAAAAAAGGTTGCCGTTTTCAGACTTTGTCCGGGCGTCTGGCCGACCGCCAAGTGGAAAAGGTTAAATTAAGTGTTAGCCAGATAGAGAAAAAAAGTTTCAAGCATTTCATGCTCAAAGAAATTTTTGAACAGCCGGACAGCCTAGCTAACGTTTTAAGTGGTCGTCTCAAGAATGGACGGATAAAATTAAGCTTGAAATTAAATTGGCCATTAAAGAGAATTATTATTGTCGCTTGCGGCACAAGTTGGCATTCGGCCTTGATTGGTAAGTACTTAATAGAAGATATCGTTCGTTTACCCGTGGAAGTAGATTATGCCTCCGAATTTCGTTATCGTCGACCCCTCGTCGGCCCGCAAGATCTCTTAATCGCCGTTTCCCAGTCGGGCGAAACCGCTGACACCTTGGCGGCCTTAAGGGAAGCGAAAAAACAAGGAGGGCAAAGTCTAGGCATTATCAACGTGGTCGGTTCCACTATAAGTCGGGAGGTGGATTCCGGCATTTATCTGCATGCCGGTCCGGAAATCGGCGTGGCCAGCACCAAGGCCTTTACCGCCCAAGTGGCCGCCCTTTTGCTTTTTGCCCTTTATTTAAAAGAACATTTGTTTATTAAAGCGAAAGGGAAGGCTAGGGCGACTTACAAAAACCCGGCGGCTGGGGAAAAATTAGAGACCGCTTTAAAGGATTTGCCGAAACTAGCAGCTAAAGCTCTGGACGGCGCCAAAAGCGTCAGAGCCCTGGCGAAGAAATTCAAAGGGACGACCAATTTCCTCTATTTGGGTCGTGGCTTGAACTTCCCCGTCGCTTTGGAGGGCGCTTTGAAGCTGAAAGAAATTTCCTATATTCACGCCGAAGGCTATCCGGCCGCCGAAATCAAGCATGGCCCCATTGCCCTTATTGACGCCAATATGCCGGTGGTTTTTGTGGCCACGAAAAACGACCTGAGCGCCAAAATAATCAGTAATATTCAAGAAGTGAAAGCGCGCGGCGGCCAGATTATCGCCTTGGTGGACAGAGATTATAACGAGATTAAGCGTTTGGCGGACTATTTAATAAAAGTGCCGTCGACCCACCCCTATTTGGCGCCGATAATTAACGTTATTCCTTTACAGCTTTTAGCTTATTACATCGCCGATTACAAAGGTTTGGACGTGGATAAACCGCGCAACTTAGCTAAATCGGTGACCGTGGAATAGGTGGCCGGAAGCGGGGAGAAAACTATGAAAAATTACGCTAAGGTCGGCAAGCGCCCCGGCCGGCCGGCTTACCGCACGCCGGCGCCGTTTCGCTACCGCCAATATAAACAAACAGAGAAAATGAAGGCCGGTTCGGGCCGTGAGCGCGGAAAGAAAATTTGATTTTATTAAAATGGGTGATTTGCTATAATTTAAAGAGAGACAGAAAATATGCTTAAGAGGAAAAAGCGGAAAACCCCGCCGTCAATTTTTTTCAACACGGATTTTTTAATTGATGATTTTAAATTCTGGCGTTACTTGATTAATATTTGGACGTTTTTGTTTTTAGCCTTCATAATTACGATTTTTTAACCGATAATTCGGTGGGCAGCGTTTTAAACGCCTTAGCCACGATTTATATCGGCGCTTTGGCTATTTACGTCAGCAACAAGGAATTTGAACGTTGGTACCATCGCCACCGCGGCCAGCATCCGGGGGAAATATTTGTTTTGATTTGGTCGGCCCTAGTTTTTGTTTTGATTATCGGCGACTTAGCTTGGGAAAATAACTATGAACTGCCCAACGCCGTTATTTCTTCCTATATCGCCGTCTTAACCATTTTGGCGGTCACGAAAAAATCCAAGCAAATGTATTTAGCCCGGCAGGTAAAAAGTAAGGTTAGGCGCTAAGGGGGAAATAATGATTTTAAAACAATAAATTAAAATAATTAAATTTTAAATTTATGGCGAAAAAAACAAGCAATGAATTTACCAAGGAAAAATTCAAGGTCTACGGCCACGAAGTCGTGATGAAAGTGAAACAATTAATTAAGGAAGGTAATATCCGCCGTATTATCATCAAGGATGAAAAGGGTAAGGTGTTGATGGAAATTCCCGTGACCTTCGCGCTCGTCGGCGCGGTCTTCGCGCCGATTTTAGCCGCTTTGGGCGCTTTGGCGGCTTTGGTAGCCAAATGCACAATTGAGGTGGAGAAAAAAGTTTAGACAGCCCAAGGCTATCTGATTTAAAAAAGGCTTTTATTTAGGCCTTTTTTAGACGTATTTAATTTTTTATTTCTTTACTATTTTTCCGCCAAACTTTCCACGTTCACACCTGAACGCCAATCTATTTCCGGAAAACGGTGTAGGCGCTTGTTTAGATATTGCCTTAATTCTTGATAGTGCCCCTCTGTTTTAGTCTCAAATTTTACCGTCAAATAGGGGCCGTTCTGCGAATAGCGGATAACGAGCATGGCGTCGGTCATTTCCAGGCGGACGCCGTCGCCGGCGCGTTCGTCGGCGATGACTTCGGCTTGTGGAAAATCTTTTTCCATGATCTTCGCCGCCTTGGCGATCAAAGCCGCTTTAAGATCGTCGGCGCAACCTACCTTTATTTCCGGACTGGAGATATATTGAGGCAGGGCTTTAACGGCGGTGGCCAAAGACTGGCCGCTATCAGCAAGATAGTCCAAAAGGCGCAAAGTGGAATAGCAGCCGTCGTCATGGTTATAGAAATCTTGGGAGAAAAAGAAATGGCCGGAGAGTTCGCCGATAAAGGCGGCCTTGACTTCCTGATTTTTCTTTTTTAGAAAAGAATGGCCGGTGCGCCACATAAAAGGTTTGCCGCCATGCTTTAAAATAGTTTCCGTGACGACGCGCGAGCAAAGAGTATTAAACATTATCGTGGCGCCCGGGTGATGTTTTAAAACATCGGCCGCGAATAAGGCCACCAAAATGTCGTTCCAAATAATATTGCCCCCCTCGTCAACGACGCCAATACGGTCGCCGTCGGCGTCATAAGAAAAACCGATATCGGCTTTGGCCGCGAGCACTTTTTGGCGCAGGCGCTCGGCCACGGCCATTTCGGTCGGATCCGGCGTGCCTAAAGGAAAGCTGGGATTAATTTGACAATTACTGGCTATGACCTCTTGGCCGCCTTGGCGTAATAAATCAGGCACAACGACCCCGGGTGTGGCGCAGCTGGCGTCCACGACTACTTTGAATTTTTTCTTGAAGGAAAAACGTTTTAATAGGTCGGTAAAATAAGCGCTTTTAATGTCTTGTCGGCTGACCCAGCCCGGCTTTGGACTAAAGTCATAATTTTCATTTTCCACTAATTCGCGTAAAGCCTGCATACCGTCGGCGACCAAAGTTTGCGAGAAGCCGTCGGCGAACTTGAAACCGTTGTATTCGGCCGGATTATGCGAGGCGGTCACGAAAACGCCGCCCGGGCAATCAAGGTAATATTGGGCCCAATAAAAAGTGCCGACCATATTTAAACCGATGTCAATAACGTCAATGCCCGTGGCCCTAAGACCCTTGATAAGACTGGCGCTGTAAGCGGCACTGGTGGCGCGGCAGTCGCGGCCAACCACGACCTTGTCAATGTTTTTCTTTTTCAGATAAGTGCCGAAAGCCCGGCCCAGGTGCTCGGCGATTAAAGGGTTAAGATCTTTATTAACCAGGCCGCGTAAGTCGTAGCCGCGGAAAATATGAGGATTGATACGCATAAAAAATTATCGGCCCGTCATTTTACCGGCCGGCCGGTAAAAATTTCCAGAGAAATTTTAAAAATTTTTAATTTGCCGATAACCAAAATTAACCAATCCGCCCAAACCAAACCAGATGGAGACGACCAAGATGAGCCAGCCGATATAGGGGAGGGCGGAGAGGAGCCACAAAATGATCGCCCCTAAGACCAAAGACCAGAAGAGATTGGGATTTTCTCGTTTGAAAATCCCCCTAAGAATTAAGCGGCCGAGGAGAATGGCAGCGATAACGCGGGCGACATAGGTCGCGACCAGCCACCAAGCCATGATGATAAGAGCCAAGGGCAGGCCGATAATGGTCAAAATCAATAAGAAAGCGATCGGCGGCAGGACGAACATAACTAATAAGCCCAAGAGCAGAGAGCGGCCGGGACCGGTCGCGATGATGTCTAAAATTTTTGGGGTGATTTTTTTTAGGAGGAAGACTAAAATAAGGCCGACCACCAGCGTCGAGAAAATCGCCACTAATTTTTTCCAGAGCCAGGCCAAAAACCAACCGCCCGCCGGCGCTGCCGGCAGCTTTTGCTGGACTTGGCCGCCAATGGCGGAGCGATCGGCAATTTGCGCTTCTTTTTGGGCAGTATAGATGAGATCGCCGCCGATTTTCGCGCCGCTGGCGACGGTGAGATCTTGGCTCAGTTTTTTGCCGCCCATTTTTAAATCAACGTTTTTGTCAACGGTTCCGGTGATGATCACTCGTCCCGAAGCGCCGACCAAACTGCCGTCAATTTCGCCGCGAATCTCGGCCGCTCCGGCCGCCAAAGACAAATCCCAACCGACTTTGGCCCTGTCTCCTAAAACGACGCTGGCGCCGAGAGCGTCCACGTTGCGCGCCACGGGTCCGTTCAGATTAAGGGAATTACCTAAGACGCGGATGTTGCCGCCAACTTCGCCGTTAACCGTCAGGTTTTGGGCGGCGGCCAAAATATCGCCGTCCACGCGGCCGTTGACGTTTATGGTCTGGCCGACGGCGATCAAGTCGCCGCTGATGTCGCCGTCTATAGTAACGGTTTGTCCGAGGGCGTAGAGATTGCCACTGACTACTTGGCCTTTTTCCACGTAAACGTTGTTATCGGTTTTAAGCGCGGCGGCCGAAGCGCCAAGTGGCAGGATAAAGACGGTTAATAATAGCACAATTTTAAAAATTTTTCTTTTCATAATGATATTGTTAAATTATAAAAATTAGGCTATGGTGAGAAAGGCACTACTATTATTATAATCCAAAAAAATGCAGGAAGCAATAAAAGAATTGTTGGAAAATTACGATAGAAACATAAAAAGTCGAAACGATTTGGAGGCGGTGAAACGAAAACTTTGTCGGCGTTATCGTTTGACGGCGATTTTAAACGTTGATATTTTGGAAGAATACCGGCGTCTTTTGGCGGCGAAAAAAATCGTCGCTCGACCGAGTTTGGAAAAGATTTTGCGCAAGCGGACCGTGCGCACTTTGTCCGGCATCGCGCCGGTGGCAGTCTTAACCAAACCCTATCCCTGCCCGGGAACCTGCGTCTATTGTCCGCACGAAGCGGACGTGCCTACGAGTTATTTGTCTAACGAACCGGCGGTGATGCGGGCCATTCGCTGCGGCTACGACCCCTATAAACAAGTCGTCTCCCGTCTCAAGGCCCTGGAGGAGAACGGTCACGAACCGACTAAAATTGAAATCATCGTTATTGGCGGCACCTGGAGCTATCTACCTAAGAAATATAAGTATTGGTATATCTTGAATTGTTTCAAGGCCGCCAATGATTATCAGAAGTTAAGACAAACGAAACTAAAAACGGGGCAAAAGAAAAGTAATTTTCCGGTAAAGTTAAGTTTTCCGGCCTTGAGTTCGTCTTACGCAAAGCCTTGGCTGTTAAAAAGTTTACGTGTTGCCCTGGCCGCCGAACAAAAGCGTAACGAAGCCGCCGTTTATAAAATTATTGGCCTGACTTTGGAAACGCGGCCAGATTATATTAATGAAGATGAATTAAAAGAGATGCGGAGATTGGGTTGTACGCGCGTGGAAATCGGCGTTCAGATAATCGACGATCGGATTTTGAAGCTAAACCGGCGCGGCCATGGCGTTAAGGAGATCGCCGCCGCCACCCGCCTTTTGAAACAATACGGCTTTAAGGTCACGTATCACGTGATGCCCACCCTGCCCGGCGCGACGCCGGCGAAAGATCTGTTTCTGTTTAAAAAATTATTTTCCGATGCCAGATTTCAGCCCGACCAAATAAAATTTTATCCGACCGTTGTCACCAAGGGCAGTCTTCTGTATAAATGGTATAAGCAAGGCAAATACAAACCTTACAGCGATAAGGTTTTACAAAATTTAATCGCCAAATGCAAAGCCGCCGTCCCGTCCTATGTCAGAATCATTCGCCTCATTCGCGACATTCCGGCCGAATCTATCGTCGCCGGCAACAAAATCACCAATCTGCGCCAGGTGATGAAAGCGCGCGGCGTGGAATGCGTCTGCGTCCGTTGCCGCGAAGTCAAGGACGGCCGGATCAAGGCCGGCTGGCGCCTGAACGTCCGGGAATATCCGGCTTCCGGCGGCCGCGAATATTTCTTAAGCGCCGACAGCCGCGATGGCCGGACCTTGTACGGCTTTTGCCGCCTGCGCCTGGACGAGGCCGGGCCGGTGGCACCGGCCCTGGTGCGCGAACTGCACGTTTACGGCGAACTGGTACCGGTCGGCGGCGGGGCGAAAGTCCAACACAGCGGTCTGGGCAAGAAATTGCTCAAAGCGGCGGAAACCTTGGCCGAAGCGGCCGGCGCCGGCAAAATCGCCGTCATCTCCGGCGTGGGCGTCAGGAGCTATTATAAGAAGTTAGGGTATAATTTGAATAATACTTATATGGTAAAGAATATAGCCAAGAAAATTGACAAGAATTTATAGCAATGCTTTAATGGATAAGCAAACAGACATTTTAACAGTTAAAAAAGTTAAAAACGTTCATTAAAAAAATCGCCGGAAAAATTACAGACCATGGGGGCGAAGACTCCGCCGCCGGTCAGATGTTCAGCTTGCTAAGCAAGCCGAATAAATTCGCTTTGACCCAGGCCTAGATTAAGGCCTTTTGCAGAGAACATCCCGATAAGTTGAATCCCGACGGATTTACGTTTTTTCTCTTCAAAAATTTAAACAGCCGGCCATTATCCCCGGAGGCCTTGAATCTTTCAGATTCTCGGTTTCCGGGGTTTTTATTCGCCTTTCCCCCAAAAAAGTTTCTCTAGCCGGTTTTGACAAAAGCCCGTCGCTAAACTAAGATGAAAGATATGAAATACGACCATTTAAGCCAACAAGACCTGGCCGTTTGGGAGATAATCGCCCGCGAGGAAAAGCGGCAAAATGAAGAGCTGGAGCTTATCGCTTCGGAAAATTACGTGTCGCCGGCGGTTTTAGAGGCCATGGCCACGGTTTTGACCAACAAATACAGCGAAGGCTACAGCGGCAAACGTTATTACGGCGGCAATTATAACATTGACGACATGGAAACCTTGGCGATAGAGCGGGCCAAGAAACTTTTTGACGCTCCTCACGTCAACGTCCAGCCTTTGTCCGGCTCGCCGGCCAACGCCGCCGTCTATATGGCTTTTTTAAATCCGGGCGACAAGGTTTTGGGCCTGAAACTCGATCACGGCGGCCATTTGTCGCATGGGCATAGCGTCAATTTTTCCGGCCGTCTGTATAATTTCGTCCAGTACGGCCTGGATCCGAAAACGGGGCGCATTGATATGGATAATGTTCGCCAAGTCGCTTTACGCGAGAAGCCGAAGATGATCGTCGCCGGTTTTTCCGCCTATTCGCGCGAAGTTGACTGGCAAAGTTTTAAAAACATCGCCGATGAGGTCGGCGCCTATAGCTTCGCCGACATTGCCCATGTTGCCGGTCTCATCGCCGCCAAACAATTGGCCAATCCCGTGCCCTTTTTCGACGTCGTCTCCACGACTACGCACAAGACCTTGCGCGGTCCCCGCGGAGCGATAATCATGTGCCAGGAAAAATTTGCTAAACAGGTTAACAGCGCCGTTTTCCCGGGCATGCAGGGCGGACCGCATGATCATATTACGGCTGCCAAGGCGGTGGCCTTCGGCGAGGCCTTAAAGCCGGAATTTGTTGACTACGCCAAACAGATAATTAAAAACGCCCAAGCTTTGGCTATGGGGCTGATGAAACGCGGCTACAAGATAATTTCCGACGGCACGGACAACCACATGATGGTTGTGGATTTGACGCCGCCGGGTTTGGTCGGTAAAGAAGCGGAGAAAATTCTGGAGAAAATCGGTGTTTCCGTTTCCCGTTCCACCATTCCCGACGATCCCAATCCGCCCTATAACCCTTCCGGTATCAGAATTGGCACGCCGGCCGCCACCACCAGGGGCATGAAGGAGCCGGAAATGGAAAGTATCGCGGCGGCGCTTGATGCGGCTTTTAAAAATAAAGACGACGAGGCTAAGCTGGCGACGCTGAAGGCAGAAATAAAAAATTTGTGCCTTAAGTTCTCCGTACCCACGGCTTAAAATAAATTATGGTGCAAAAAATTGACGGTCGGGCGATCGCCGAGCGCGTTAAAGACGAGATCGCCCGAAAAATTTATGCGTTAAACGGGCCAAGGCCGAACTTGGCCATTGTTTTAGTCGGCGAGCGGTCAGACTCCCAACTCTATGTCTCGCTTAAAGAAAAAGAAGGCAAGAAAGTGGGTGTGGACACGCATTTGTATAAATTTTCGGCTGACGTTAGCGAAGCCGAGCTCTTGGCGACGATTGATTTTTTAAATCGTGATGAATCAATAGACGGCATTCTCATTCAATTGCCTTTGCCGGAAAAATTTAATGCCGATAAAATCGTTGATTGTCTTAATCCCCTTAAAGACGTGGACGGCTTTCACCCCGGCCATCCCGATTACATCCTTTCGCCCGTCTTCGCTTCCGTTTTAGCCTGTTTGGAGGAAATAAAATTTGACCCGGCCGGCAAAACCGCCTGCGTTTTGTACAATGCTAAAGTTTTCGGGAAGAGTTTGGCGAAGATTTTAAGAGAGCGGGGCCTGAAAGTGGGTTTAAAACGAAATATAGCCGCGGCCGATTTAGTTATAAGTGCCCTGGGCCGGCCGCATAGTTTAAAAAAAGACATGATAAAAGATGGCGCCATTTTAATAGACATCGGCATTACCAAAGTTGACGGTAAAGTTTTGGGCGACGTTGATTATGAGGATGTCAAAGATAAGGCCGCTTTTATTACGCCTGTGCCCGGCGGCATCGGCCCAATGACTATCGCTTTTTTATTCAAGAATGTCTTGGAGATTTATAAGCGTCGTTAAAACATGCTGGAGAAAAAGAAGCAGCAACTAAAAGAACTCCTAAGGATTCATTTCCATCATGAATTTTTTTTGCCTGGCCAGGAAGCGGCTCTGGACAATATCTTAAAGGAGAAAGACACGCTCGTTATTCTGCCGACCGGCGGGGGCAAGTCCTTGATTTTTCAGTTGCCGGCCTTGATTTTGCCGGGTGTGACAATTGTCATTTCGCCTTTAATCGCTTTAATGAAGGATCAAGTTGATTCTTTGCGCCGCCTAGGTATTGCGGCGACTTTTATTAATTCCTCTATTTCGCCGGTTGAAACGGACAAACGCTTAGAAAAGATAAAGAGCGGGTATTATAAAATCGTCTATATCGCGCCCGAACGTTTCTATAACCAACACTTCCTCCGCGAATTAAAAAACATCAAGGTTTCTTTGTTCGCCGTGGATGAAGCCCATTGCATCAGCCAGTGGGGCCATGATTTTCGGCCCAGCTATCTAAGTCTTAAGGAGGCGATTAGTTTGGTCGGTTCGCCGACGGTCATCGCCCTGACGGCCACGGCGACCCCGGAAGTGCGGCAAGACATTTTAGAACAGCTGGACTTGAAAAACGCGGCCACGATTATTACTGGTTTCGCCCGGCCGAATTTGCAATTGGCCGTGGTACCAGCCGCCAACAGCCAAAAAACGGAAAATATCCTTAATCTTTTGATCACCAATCCGGATTTGGGCGCCGGCATCATTTATGTCGGTACGCGCGCCAAAGCCGACGAGATTGCGGAGTTATTGGTGGATAACGACATTAAAGCCGTAGTTTATCATGCCGGTCTGGACGCCAATAGCCGCAACTGGGTGCAGGAGCAATTTATGACTGGCGCCGCCCGAGTGGTGGTGGCAACCAATGCCTTCGGCTTGGGCATTAACAAAAAGGACATTCGTTTCGTCATTCATTACGACTTGCCGGCGACCGTGGAAGCCTATTACCAGGAAGTGGGCCGAGCCGGCCGCGACGGCCAGCCGAGTTTTTGTCTCCTTTTCTATCACCAGCAGGACCGCTATTTAAGGGAGTTTTTTATTCAGGGCGATAATCCCGAACCGGAAATAATCAGAGAAGTCTATGACTTCCTGCGCCGCCGACAAATGGAGGAATATAATCCTGGAGCTTCTGTTTTGATCACTTACGCCGAAATCGCGAAAAGTTTATCCGAGGCAGTGCCGGAAATAGCCGTGGGCACGGCTTTGAAAATTCTTGAGAAAGAAGCCTATATTAGCCGGCCGCACGAGAGAAACGTTAATTCCTATCTCAAGGCGAAAAAGCCTTGGCCGGAAGTCGTGGCGGCTATAAGTCCGCGGGCCAAAAGCCGACAGCAGATGGTGATTAAATTGGGTGAAAAATATTACCGTGATTTGGAAAGCGGCTGGGAATTTAGCCCAGAAGAAGCAGCTTTGGTTTTACAGGTGAAAAAGGATAGTTTGTTAAGGGCGGTGAAGAAATTAGCCGAAGAAGGTTTGGTTGATTATCGTCCGCCTTTTCGCGGCACCGAAGTCAGGCTGTTGAAAAACGTGCCGGCCGAAGATTTAGTCTTGGATTTTAAGGCCCTAAAAGAGAAGGCGCGCCGAGCCTATGAGAAATTGGACAAGATGGAAAATTACGTCTATGATTTTGGCTGCCGCCAGGAATATATTTTAAAATATTTCGGCGACGAGGGGGTCAAGACTTGCGGCCATTGCGACAATTGCCTGCGTTTAAAGCGCGCTCGCGGAGAGGGCAAAGAAGATTATCGCCATAAGGAATACTTTCCTTCTTATTAAATGCTTAAAATAAAAAAAGAGCGGGTTAAATTGAAATTAATTTTATATGAGAAAAAGTACGGCCGCCAATTTATCGGCCTTGGTGAAGCGTAATTATAAAGATATAGCGCCTCATTTTAATATTACTCGTCAAAAGGAAATTTCCGCTAAAATTAAAGCATATTGTTCTAATGTTAAAGACGGCGACCGAGTTTTAGACGCTGCTTGCGGCAACGGGCGTCTTTTAGAAGCCCTGAAAGGCAAGCGGATAGATTATTTGGGTTTTGATAGCAATGAAGAGCTTTTACATATTGCTCGGGAAAATTATCCCGGTTACGATTTTTTAGCCGGTGATTTATTAAAAATAGATCAATTAGATTTGGGCGCGGAAACCTTTGATCGGATTTTCTTTTTAGCCGTTTGGCCGCATATTCCCGGCGAGGAAGGGCGGCGGGAAGTTTTAAAAAATCTGGGGGAGAAATTGTCGCCAGCCGGGGAAATGACGGTCAGTGTCTGGAATTTGCGGCGGCGGCCTTGGCGCCGTTTGCTTTGGCGGGCGTATTTCAAGAAAATTTTCGGCCGCGGCGATTGGGACGCGGGCGACCTGATTTTCCCCTGGAAGGACGCGAGCGGGCAAGCCATTAGTCAGCGCTATTACCACGCTTTCCGCCGCCGCGAGCTCTTCCGCCTCGTCAAAGCCGCCGGCCTGGAAGTGAAAACGTATGAGAATGACGGCCGCAACTACTGGTTGCGCCTGGTCAAGCCGTCCCCTGGCCCCATCCGGCCCGGTTTGACAGCCGCGCCTTAAGAACCGATAATTTAAATACTGCTGATTAAGATAATTAATAAGTTAAGACCCCGTCTTGAGAGGCGGGATAATAAATTTATGGCTAATATCGTGGAATTAACAAAAGACAATTTTCAGACCGAAGTCCTGGACAGCCAGACGCCGGTTCTGGTCGATTTTTGGGCGAGCTGGTGCGTACCTTGCCAGATGATGGCGCCGATTTTGGATGAGTTGGCGACCGAGATGGCCGGCCGGGTGAAAATCGCCAAGCTGGACACGGAAGCGGCGGCGAGCGGCGACCTGGCCGAAAAATACCAGATCCAAAGCATCCCGAATATGAAGTTATTCAAAGGCGGGAAAGTCGTCGGCGAATTCATCGGTTTGAGGAATAAGGAAACTCTTAAAGGCGAGCTGGAAAATTTAATAAAATAAAACTATGAGTCTCTTTGAAGACAACCTGAAAAGGTTGGCGGAAGTGAAGGCGCTGGACAATATTTCCGACGCGGATATGGCGGCACTTTTGGCGCCGGTTAAGGTCAATTACGCCGAGCTGGATGTCAAGGGCCGGAAATATCCGGCCTGGCGTATAATCTATAACCAGGCTCTCGGTCCGGGCAAAGGCGGCATCCGTTTTCACCCCGAGGTCTCCGAAGACGAAGTCAAGTCTTTGGCCTTTTGGATGATGTTGAAAAATTCCTTGGCCGACATCCCTTACGGCGGCGCCAAAGGCGGGGTCAAATTCGATCCGAAAGCGGCCGACAAGGAGGAGCTGGAGGCGGTCAGCCGGCAGTACGTGGACAAATTTTACGAACATTTGGGCCAGGATAAGGATGTACCCGCCCCCGACGTTTATACCAACAGCCAAATAATGGCCTGGATGCTGGATGAATATGAAAAGAAAATCGGCCGGCACGAACCGGGTATGATTACGGGCAAGCCCTTGGAGCTCGGCGGCCTGGCCTTGCGCGGCGATGCCACCGCCCAGGGCGGCTATTTAGTGACCAAGGAAATGGCGGCCGAATTTTTGCAGGGTCGCCGCGATTTAAAGATCGCCATTCAGGGTTTCGGCAACGCCGGCCTGTTTATGGCCCAAAAACTTTACGATGACGGTTATAAGATTGTCGCTGTCTCCGACAGCCGCGGCGGCATTTATGACGAGGCCGGTTTGGATATCAAGGCTTTGGCCGTTTTTAAAGCCGGCGGCCAGCCCGTCAGCGAATGGGCCAAGGGTAAGGCGATTACTAACGCCGAACTTCTGGAATTGCCGACCGACATTTTGATTTTGGCCGCTTTGGAAAACCAAATCACGGCGGCCAACGCCAAAAATATCAAGGCCGACCGGATTGTGGAACTGGCCAACGGGCCGATAAGCTACGACGGGGAAAAGATTTTGACCGCCGCCAAGAAAGTCATCGTTCCCGACATCCTGGCTAACTCCGGCGGCGTCATCGTCAGCTATTTTGAGTGGGCGCAAAACCGCGCCGGCCAAATTCTGGACGAAGATTACTTGCGCCGACTCTTGGAAAAAAAGATGAAAATAAACTGGACCCGCGTTTACGTGGAATATCAGGCCCGCGCCGGCGCCGTGTCTCTGCGTCAGGCGGCTTATCTGCTCGCCGTGCGCCGCATTTTGGCGGCGGAGAAATGGCGGGGCCAGCTTTGAAAAACGAGCGCCCGGCGATTGTCAGGGCGGGGATAGTTCGGACAAATAAAAAATCTGCTTTAGAGGCAGGTTTTTGCGGTTTGTTGCGCCGAAATTTATACTTTCTTTTTTTGAATCACTTGTTCTTTTTCTTGTTCAGGGAGAAGCTTATGCTTCTTTTGTTTTACCATTTCGCGGTCATCGACGATGGCCGCTTTTAATTCCTTTCGTACGATTTTCATTATCTCGTCCTTATTTTTGAAAGACGAGGAAGTAGGAATCTCATAATTCCAGCAATTGCCAGAAAATTTGATTTTTACTTTGTGCTCATCGAGGTAAATAACAATGCTATCCTCGGTTTTTTCGCGGGAAAGAGAATAACAAATATCCACTTTATCCCTGAACATGATTCCGCTTGTGCGGGAAGCTGTTCCCAGATATTGCTCGCTGAATTTATCAGCGAGTTTTTGAGTTTTCTGCCACTGGTCGGTGATGCCGGGAGCGAGGAGAAAAAATAAAATGAGCCCGAATAATAGGGCGAAAACGAAAACGAGAACGAGACAAAACTTTTTCATGGCAATTGATTTTTTATGGTTAATATTGGTGATCGAACTCATGTCGTCATCCTCCTATATTTAATCACCAGAAATGGCTCTGGCAGCCTTTGTTAAAGTTCAATTTAAGTGAATTAAACAAAGTCGCGGCGATCTTGAGGTCGGGGGTTAAGCCGTTCATGCCGTAGCCGTAGTGTCTCCGCTTCGAGTTATAGTAATTGAGCCAGAAATTTAGTTTGAGCTGCAGCTGGGCGTCGGAATCCTGGAAAGAGCAGTATTTCCAGAAGAATTCGCGTTTAATGGTCTTGTGGAATCTCTCGATCTTGCCGTTCTGCTCCGGGGTGTAGGGTTCGTTGATAATGACCTCAAGGCCGAGAGACGCGCAGAAATTGATAAACTTCCCGGATTTGTAGCGATTATCCGCCCTGATCCGCCGGATCCGGAGTGGACTCTTAGCGACCAGATATGACAAACAGCCGGTGCGCGAATGGGGCAAGAAGGTAATGACGCCTTTCTTGGCTAAAAATGGCGAAGCGATTTTCGGCATCCAGAACTTGGATCCGCAAAATCGCGAGCATGTGGAATTTGTCGGCCGGCTGGAAGTCCCGGAAATGGTCGTGGAAGATTGTTCGGAGAGGTACTCGCGGTTGGAAAAGATGCTCTTGGAAGCCTGATGCTTATGATCCTTGCCGCCCGCAAGCGCGGCGGCGGTGAAAAACAAAAAAGACGGACTTGTTGGCCCGTCTTTTTATATTTTTTCTTACCCCTTATTCGTGATTATCTCTTATTCGCAATTGGCCGCGGCGGCGCTGTCGGTCGTGCTCGTGCCGAAGCCCGGTCCCGGCGTGGCCGAGGACAAAGCCGTGTCGCAGGCGGCCGGCGGCGTGTTGAAGGCGCTGCAAATCGTGGCTAAAAGCGAGGCGCTGTCGCGGCCGCTCTGGATCGACTGGCCGTCAATGACTAAGGTCGGGGAACCGCTCACGCCATACTTTTCATTATCCGCCTTAAAAACATTGAAGCTCGGGTAGCTGCCCTGGTAACCGACGTTGTTCGTGAAGTTGCTCGTGACTTTATATTTCTGGTCAGTCTGGGAGACGCAGCTGTCCAATTTGGTTTTGTTTATGCCGGCCGAGCTTAAACAGGAGGCGGAATCGCCCGCCTGGAGAAAACAACCAAGATAGGCCTGCAGTTTGCTGTTTTGTTCGCTGGCGATGCAGTATTGGGTCAGGTTTTCCGCCAGCTCCTGCTGGCCGTGCATGGCGTAATCAACGAATTTTAATTGGAAGTCAATTTTATTGCCTAAAGCCGCCAGGGCGGGCAAAATCCCTTTTTCCATCTGCGTGCCGTAAGGGCAATAGCTCATAACGAAGAGTTCCACAGTTGGTTTGTCGCTTTTAGCGCTGACGGTCGCCGGCGCGCCGGAAGAGGAAGGATCGCCCGAGTTCTGGCTGGCACCAATCTCGTCAATGTCCAGAGCTTGGGGGAAGAAAAGCTTGCCGTCTTGGGAAAGGTAGGACTCCACCTGGCCGGAAGTTATGTCCACTTTCATCTTGTAAAGGCCGTACGCGGGCGTGACTTCGCTGACCGTGGCTTTCTCGCCCGGTTGCATCAGGAAGTCGTTGATGAAATTTTCCGCCCGTATTTTGGCCTGGTCCGGAGTCAGGACGCTTGTTTTCGGGCGGAAGGAAAGCCAAGCGATCAAAGCCAAGGCGATGATTAGGATAAGGGGCAGGAAAAAACGCAAGAAAGTCTTGCGGTTGAACAAACGTTGGAAGAATTTTTTCATAGCTTTATTTTAGCTTAAGATTTATTAATTCCCGTTTAAGAGCAAAGAGCCGCCGGTCAAATTGCGGCCCTCTTTTTTAAACTCTTTTCATTATAGAGCAAATCCCGGCCGCCGTAAAGCGCCGCCGTCAGGAGTGGGGCAGGAAATTTTTTAACTCGGCCGGCAAGGGTAGGGAAAAGCTTTGCCGCCGGTTTTTCCGGTCCGAAAAGGCCAGGCGGTCGGCGACCAGGAAGATGCGGCCGAGCTTGAGACGTTGGTTTTTTCCCTTGGTTTTCTTGGTGGCGTAAAGGTCATCGCCGACCAGCGGATGGCCATAGGCGAAGAAATGGACGCGGATTTGGTGCGTGCGCCCGGTCCTTATCTTGACCCTTACCAGCGTGTAATTGACGAAGCGTTCCAGGACCTTGAATCCGGTCGCGGCCGTCCGCGCCTTGAAGAAGCCGGCGATATTGCCACGGTCGCGGCTCCGGGGAGAGCGGCGCGTCAAAAGATTTTCGCTTTGTCGGGGCAGGGCGGCCATCTTATGGCCGGCGCGGGCGCGCTTGATCAGGAAATCTATGTCGCCCTCGTCCTTGGCGACGCGGCCGTAAACTAAAGCGACGTATTCCTTGTCCACGCTCCGGGCCTGGAACTGTTTTTTCAAAAGCGAGAAAGTTTCTTGGTTCCGAGCCACGACCATCAGGCCGCTGACCTCCTTGTCCAGGCGGTGGACGATGCCGGGCCGGTCCGGATCCTCGCCCGCGCCGGCGGTTTCCGGATAATGCCGCCGCAGCCAGTCGGCCAAGGTCGGTTGGCGCAGGTTGCCGCCCGGATGGACCGCCAGGCCGGCCGGTTTGTTTATAACCAAGTAATCCCTGGTTTCGGAAATGACGGCCGGTTCGGGGAACGGGGCGCTCCCGGTCGCCACGGCCGGCACCTTGTTTTTTTTCTTAGAATTTTCCGGTCGGGTCATAAGTCGGGCTGGCGCCTTTTTTCTGGCGCTTAAAAATAAGACTGAGGTCTTCCGCACCCAGGCCGCCGAAGAGCCAGAGGCCGCCGAAATATACCAGGGCGGCGATAAGGAGGACGGCGATCAAACCGAGAATGTTGGTTTGGAAGCGTTGGGGCGAAAAATACAGGCAGGCGCCCATCAGCAGGCCGGCCGCCAAAGCCCGCCCGCTCATTTTCAGCTTCGGTCGGAAGCGCCCGTATTTGTAAACGCAATAGGCGGCGAAGGCGGCGATCAGGACCTCGCTGTAAATGGTGACGCCGGCGGCACCGAAGACGGAGAAACGGGGGATGAGCCAGAGGTAGCCGATCAGGGAACTTAAGCCGGTAAAGACGTAGAAGCGGATCATCTTTCGCTGTTTGTCCAAAGCGATGACGGCATGGGAGAACATCGTGCCCAGAAAAATGGCGGCGACGGCGAAAATCAGGATTTGCAGGATCGCGCCGGAAGGGGCGAAGTCGTCGCCGGCAACGAAGACCATCAACGATTTGCCGACGAATTGGGCGCCGATGACCAAGGGAATAGCCAAGGCGGCCATGAAGTCAAAGGATTTTTGCAAGGCGCGCCTGAAATATTCGTGCTCGTTATCCAGCCAGGCGGCCGTCAAAATAGGCAGGACCAGGCCGGCGAACATGAAGGGCAGGGTGGCCAGGACATCAATGACGCGGTAGGCGGCCCCGTAGAGGCCGACGTCGGCCGGACTCTTGAAAAAGGAGAGCAGGAGCGTGTCGGCGCGCAGGTAAATCAGGTTCAAGACGATGGTCACGGCCAGAGGCCAGGATTTGGTCACGATTTTTTTCCATAAGCCGAAGTCAAAGGCCGGCCGGATAAAGGCATATTTGAAAGCCAGGAAGTAATGGAGCAGAAAGTTGGCGGCGCCGGCGGCGACCGTGGTGATCAAAACGCCGTTCAGGCCGGCGCCGGATTTTTCCGAAAAAATGATGCCGGCGATGAGAACCAAGCGGCTGAAGACTTCGGCCGCGGCATCGCGGTTCATGCTCAATTTTTTTTGGAAGAGGCCGACGATGATCTGGTTCAGGGCCGGGAAAATGAAGGCCGCCGCCGCCAGCAGGATGCCGGCTTTGACGGTCGCGCCATAAGGCGAAAAGATGGCGAAGAGGGGCGCCAGGGCAAGGAAGAAAAGGACGGAAAGCAAACGCAGGCCGAAAAGGTTATTCAAAATGTGGCGCTCTTCTTCGGGCTCGCGCCGGCCGGCGATCATTTGCGCCGTCACCAGGGTCAGGCCGAGGTCGGCGATGACGGCGAAGAAGGTCAGGAAAGTGATGACGGTGGTGTATTCGCCGAAACCGGCCTGGCCGAGATAGCGGGTGATAAGGGCGATAGAAAAAAGCCCCAGTATCGTGGAGATGATCTTACTGATTATTTGTACCAGGGTATTTTTGGCGATTCTGGCGGCCAGGCTCATTTTTTCCTTGTTTTTTTAGGCGAATTTTTATATAATGAGATTGTCCTTATAATTATATCATATTTATATCTATGACCAGAAAGCGCATTTTTTCTTGGTTTTTCGTGTCTCTTCTTGTCTTATGGGAAGCGGCCGTCTTTACGCTGCCGGTTCAGCCGGTTTCAGCCGACGAAACCCTATTCAACAGCCAGACGGGCATGGCGGAATTGGGCACGGTTTACGGCCATACCAAGACGGATATCAGGGTAATCATCGGCAATATCATTACCATCGCCCTGGGCTTCTTAGCCTTGTTATTTCTGGTTCTGACCCTCATCGCCGGCTTCCAATACATGACTTCGGGCGGCAACGAGGAAAAAACCCGGACGGCCAGGAAACATTTGACCAATGCCCTTATCGGCCTGGTCATCGTCTTAATGGCCTGGGCGATCACCCGCTTCATTTTGCGCCGCCTGGCCGCGGCTATCAATAACAACGTGGACCTGTTGTATCCATATTGATTTCCCGGCGGTCCGCCAGTTTCGGTTGACAAAATTACGCCCAGTGTTATAATGGAAAAAGAAAGCTAGTTGTGAAGACAATTAGCTTTTTCTCTATCAGCTATTTTAAGCCTAAAAATATGTCGGAAATAACCAACGCCATCAAACAGCTTTGCGAAGAAAAGAATCTTGATTTCGCTTCGGTCACGAGCGCCATCGAATTGGCCTTGGCGGCCGCCTACCGCAAGGATTATGGCGAGCGTAACCAGAACATTCGCGTCAAATTCGATCCCCAGACCGGCGGCAGCGAAATTTTTGACGTGAAAACGGTGGTGGAAGACTTGCCCGAAGAGGAAGAAGCGGAAATGCTAAAAAATTTATATAACCCACCGGCGGAAACGAAAAAGGAAGAATTCAAAGAAGAATTTGCGGAAACACGGGGGGCGAAAGCGTCCGCGAGCGCGGCGGAAGAGAAGGCCGTGCCTGGCGAAGGGGTCGGCGGAGCTCCGGCCGGCGCGGAAGCGGGCGAAGAAAAAAAGAAATTCAATCCCAAGTCGGACATCCAATTGAAAGAAGCCCTGATCTTGAAGCATGACGCCAAAATCGGGGAAGAAATCATTACCGAACTGCCCTTGCCGGAAAGCTACGGCCGCATGGCGGCCCAGACCGCCAAGCAGGTCATCATCCAGAAGTTGAGAGAAATGGAACGCGACATGATTTTCGGGGAATTCAAAGGCAAGGAAAAGGAAGTCGTTTCCGGCGTCGTCCAGCGCCGCGAAGGCCGCCTGGTTTTCGTGGATCTGGGTAAGGCCATAGGCCTTTTGCCTTCGGAAGAGCAGATCTATAACGAACGCTACGAGGCGGGCGAGCGCCTGAAAGTCTTCATTAAGGAAGTGCGCGAAGGCCACAAGGGTCCGGAAATAATCCTGTCGCGCCGCAGCGAGGAAATTTTGCGCAAGGTCTTTTATTTGGAAATTCCCGAAATCGCCAACGGTTTGGTGGAAATCAGGGCGGTGGCCAGAGAAGCCGGGTCGCGCTCCAAGGTGGCGATTTGGACAGACGCGGAAAACGTCGATCCGGTCGGTTCCTGCGTCGGCCAGCGCGGCTCGCGTATCCAGATGATCATCAGCGAATTGGGCGGGGAGAAGATAGACATTATAGAATATAATGACGATCCGGAAAGATTCATCGCCAACGCCCTGGCGCCGGCGAAAATCATGGGCCTGGAACTGGACGAAAAGGAGCATAAGGCGACTGTCAGGGTCTCGCCGGACAAGCTGTCCTTGGCCATAGGCAAGAACGGCCAGAACGTCCGTTTGGCCGCCCGTCTGACCGACTGGAAAATAGACATCGTGGAAGCCTCCGAAGACGGGGCGAAGAAAGTGACTGGAAGCGAGGAAAGCGAAGAGCCGATTGGCGAAGCTAAGGCGGGGGAGGCGGTGCTTAAAAAGGAAGCCGGTGAGGGAGTCGGTGAAGAAACGACTGAAAAGTCGGCCGCCAAAGAGGAAAAAGTCGCCGCCGAGGAAAAGCCGAAGAAAACAAAAACGAATGCTAAAGTGGAGATCATGGAAATAAGCGCCGAAGAAGCGAAAAAGATAGTCAATGCCTTTAAGAATAAAGAAAGTTTGGAGGGCGAAAACGGCCGCGGGAAAAGCCAAAAAATCACGCTCGGCAAAGGCATCGCCACGATCGAGTGGGAAAACGGCGAACTTGAGAAACATCGCCATGAATCTTTCTATAAGAATTTAATTAATAAAAAATAAAATCACGATTTATGCTGACCCATCTCTTTATTTTGGGGAGCGCCTTGGTCGCCGTCATTTACGGCGCCATTGTCATCGTTTCCATTTTGCGCTTGCCGGCCGGCAATGAGAAAATGGCCGCCATTAGCAAAGCCATACAAGCCGGCGCTAAGGCCTTCTTGAACCGCCAGTACAAGACCGTGGCGGTGGTGGCCCTGGTTTTGTTCGTCATTATCGGCTTAGTGCCGACCTTGGGCTGGCTGACCGCGGCCGCCTTCCTGTTCGGCGCAATTTTTTCCGCATTGACCGGCTATATCGGCATGTTCGTCAGCGTGCGCGCCAACGTGCGCACGACAGAAGCTGCCCGCCAGGGCTTGGGCAAGGCTTTGGGCGTAGCTGTTAGGGGCGGCAGCGTCACCGGCATGCTGGTTATCGGCTTGGCTCTCTTGGGCACGGCCGGTTTCTATTTCCTGACCCATGACTTGCACGCTTTAATAGGTTTCGGTTTCGGCGGATCACTTATTTCCATATTCGCCCGTTTGGGCGGCGGCATATATACCAAGGCCGCCGACGTGGGCGCGGACCTGGTCGGCAAGGTTGAGTCCAATATTCCGGAAGACGACCCGCGCAATCCGGCCGTCATCGCCGATAACGTCGGCGATAATGTCGGCGATTGCTCCGGCATGGCCGCTGACCTGTTTGAAACTTACGCCGTGACTTCCATCGCGGCCATGGTCTTGGGTTCGCTGACTTTTTCTGCTGATCCGAAAATCATAATCTACCCGCTTGTCTTGGGAGCCATTTCCATTATCGCTTCCATCATCGGCATTTTCTTCATCCGTTTGGGCAAAAAGAAAATGATCATGCGGGCTTTGTATAAAGGCTTGATAGCGGCCGGCGTTTTATCCGCCATTGCTTTTTATTTCGTTACCAGGAATTTAATCGCCGATCCGGCCGTGAGTTTGAAAATATTTTTGGCGAGCCTGATCGGCTTGGCCGTGACCGGCCTTCTGGTCGTGATTACCGAATACTATACTTCCACCAAATACGGGCCGGTAAAATCCATTGCCGAAGCGTCCAAGACCGGGCATGGCACGAATGTCATCGCCGGCTTGGCGGTTTCCATGAAATCGACCGCCTTGCCGATTATCGTGATTGTGCTGGCGATTTTAGGCGCATATGCCTTAGCCGGCCTGTATGGCATCGCCGTGGCCGCCATGGCCATGTTGTCTATGGCCGGCATCATCGTGACCATAGATGCTTACGGCCCGATTACCGATAATGCCGGCGGCATCGCGGAAATGGCCGAATTGGGAGAAGACGTGCGCAACGTTACCGATCCCTTGGACGCGGTCGGCAACACGACCAAGGCTGTGACCAAAGGCTATGCCATCGGTTCGGCCGCCCTGGCCGCCTTGGTCCTGTTCGCTGATTTCACTTTTAAGATTTCTGCTGGCGGCGGCACGGTGCAGTTCTTGATCAATAACCCTTACGTATTAAGCGGTCTGTTCATCGGCGGGCTATTGCCTTTCTATTTCGGCGCCCTGGCCATGAAAGCGGTCGGCCGCGCGGCCGGCTCGGTCGTGGAAGACGTGCGCGCGCAGTTCAAGGAAAAGGCCGGCATCATGAGCGGCGCGGAAAAACCGGATTATGGGCGCACCGTGGACATCGTCACCAAGGCGGCTTTGAAAGAAATGGTCGTGCCGGCCCTGATTCCGGTAGTCGTGCCCATCGTCGTCGGTTTCGCCTTCATGAGCCACGGCCTGGAAGCCCTCGGCGGCTTATTGGTCGGCTCCATCATTACCGGCATTTTCGTGGCCGTGTCCATGACGTCGGGCGGCGGCGCTTGGGACAATGCCAAGAAATATATTGAAGCCGGCAACTTCGGCGGCAAGGGTTCGGACGCCCATAAGGCGGCAGTGACCGGCGACACGGTCGGCGATCCCTATAAGGATACGGCCGGCCCGGCGATAAACCCGATGATCAAGGTCTTGAATATCGTGGCCTTATTGATCGTGGGATTGTTGCTGTAAAAATTAATGATAATTAAAAGCGCCCAGGTTAAATGGGCGCTTTTGTATTGAAAAACCCCGGATCCTTGGTCCGGGGCTTATTATGGTTATAAATTACTATAGATTACCCTTAATCGTAACCTGCGCGCCCATCGTTTCCAGCCAGGTTTTCCAGAAATTGCTGGCGGCGCGGAAAGTCGCGTCGTCCTCAATATTTCTGGGGGCGTAAATGATATAAATCTGATAACCGCTTAATTTAGGCAGAGGCGCTTTTTTCAAGAAAGCCTCTTTAATTTTTTCCTGCTGTCTTTGATTATTCAAGTCCAGCCGGTAAAAACTAATATCAGAATTTTCTATCATATCGGAAACGATGATGATGATTTTTATCGCCTCCGGATCGGCGTTCATGGTCTTGGCCGCTTCGGCAATGGGCAAATAGATGCTGGTTTTTTCCTCTCCTTGCGACGAGGTAAAAAACATTTTCCATTGTTCGGCCAGTTCCGTGGTGAACCGCGTCAGCTCCCTTTTTCTTAGGACAGCAGTTTCGTCTCGCAGCCTGGGCTTGAGCGAGATTTTCCTGGTTTTGTTTAGGGAAAAAGCGTTTATTTCATAGAAGGATATGCGGCCATAACCGCCCTTCATGAGTTCCAGGATGCCATTTGGGTCAACCAAACTTTGCAATTTTTGGTTTTGCTCCGTTTGGTCGACCATGATTGCAATGTCATATTTCGGCTGGTCCGGAGTGCCGCAACGCGAAAGAAATAATGACGAGGCCAATAAAATCGACAAGATAAGCGATTTTACTGGCAAGCCCGCATCAATTTTTTTGTCTGTCCGGTTTTCCTCGGCGCCTAAATAAGGCTTAAACAATTCAGGAATGTCCAAGCTTGGTTCAGGGCCGAGCTCTTCGACGGGGAAGTATTCCATGAGTATTTGGCGCTGATAGACTAAATCCGCGCGGAATCTTTTCATCATGAAATCCAGGTAAATTTTTAAGTAATTTTCACTTTTCTTAAAAATTCTTTCCGCTTCTTCATAATCATTCCTCTTCTCTTCAAATTTCTTGGCTTCGCTCGTATAATCCAGAGCTTTTATTTCCTGGTTAAGCTTATGGAGCTTGGTGGCGTTATCTTGCGCGATAGTGTCAAGATAAGTTTGGTTCACGCCATCCAGTTCATTTTCTTTAGAACGGATTTTGGCGTTCAAGTTGGTCACGATTTTGTAGAGATCTTCATAAGCTTTTCTTTTCTCCGTCGGGATTTTGCTGGTCATTATCAGGGACCAGCCGAAACCGGCAATGAAAATGAAGAAGTTCAAAACCGCCATCATGGTTGGGCTGATGTTGGCCGTTCCCACCTCGGAAATGTAAAGGGAACGGAAATAGCCGGCGATGAAACTGACGCCGACCATAAGCAGGCAGATTACCGGCGCGACCAGCCAGTATGGCTTTTTCGGTTCGGATTTTTTTATGGAAGCGGCGCTGACATGCGCCAGCATCATAATGACAATGCCGAACATCAAAGCCATGACATAAGTAGCGGTTTTGCCTTCGCCGAAAAGTTGGAATACCGGATAGTTAACCGGCATTTCCGCGAGCGCCACCGCCGCCAAACCGATCGCATAAATGATTTTTCTCATGGCTGACGGCCGGTGCGGCACGGTAACTTTCCACAAAGTATATGAGAGATTGGATAACTCATTATACTTGGTTTGGCGTTCGGCCTTCAACTCGCCCAACTCCGCGGCCAAGATTTTAACAGTTTGGTCATGAAGTTCGGCATTGGCCCTTTTTTGCTCCTGATAGAATTGTTCCGTTTCCGGCCGGCCTAAAGGCGTCGTGTGCGATTCCAGGGCGGCTTTAGACTGGTTGAAATCATTATCTATTTCCGCCTTGTCCGGAGCGATGTCTTCGGCTGCCGCGTTAAGCATCTTGTCGTAGGCTTTGACCAAACCGGCTTCATCAGCCAGCTCTTGCTGGTATTTGGCTTCAATTCCAGCCAATACTTGGCTGCGTCTTTGTTGCTCTTGGCTATCGGTAGCAAACAGGGCTTTTTCATGCAAAGCATAATCACGGTAATCCGGATGTAAACTGATTTTCATGGTCCGGATTTTTTTAAGATCAGTCGAGATTTCTTCCAAGTGCGGATCAATCTCAATTTTTTTCTGGCTAAGGATGGTGCCGATATTCAAGCGCCCGTCAATTTTAGCCAGTAATTGATTTTTTTCTTCCATGGCATTAATTTTTGTGTCCATGTCCGTTCGTTTTTAAGGACGGGGGCGGGTTAATACTGATTTTACTTACGTTTTTTGTCACATTGACTTAATGTTAAGCGACAAGAAGACGATAAATAAAGTATGGATTAACCCATTAACGCTCTTGTCGCTTTTGCCGAGAACGAATGACGGCTTCATGCTTATGCCCGTGATTTCGCTGGCCCAGAAAGAATCCCGGCGGTTCAGAATGTTGTTTTCCAGCGATGCCGCCAGACTTACGATCTTTTTGATGTCAGTTGAATCGCGCAAGCTATCTTTCAAGCCCAAGAATGCGCCCTTGATACTTTTTAGTCGCCCGCCGTCCTTAATTTGATCAATCTCATTCTGGAAAGAATTATGCCAACCGAGCATCAGGTTATGCCGATCAAGCACTGTTTCGCAGTTAAAATGGTTCCAAACCAAATTAAAACTGCGCCTAATCCCCTCGGGAATTAGGGGGATGAGAGTAATAGCCGTGACATGGTCTATGCCGAGAAGGCCGGCACGCTTGTTTTGCGTGCAGAAAGCGACCAGCGGATTGGGCAGGTCAAGCTTTTCTGAAATGGCCTCCGCTTGCATTAATATGCCCTTGGCGCTGGTCTTATTGGCCAGGCCGGACAGAAGGCGTTCAACATCAATGGCCAAACCAGGTTGATCTCTCTGTATCACTTTTAAATTGGCTTCGGCAAATGTTCTCCAGGCATCCATGCCCAGGTGACGCTGATACATTTCCAGCGGGTTAAGGCCCTTCCATTTGATTGTGTCCAGAGGGCTGAAATCAAAGAAAGAATTTTCGATTTTTTCTTTGATAACACCATCAATCAGCTGAGGAATGGTCATTACAGAATCTAACTCCCCTTTAGGGCAGTTGAAGATTCTTAGCATTTTGTCATGGGAAACACCACCTTCCAACGCAAACCTTTCAACTCTATCTTGGCCGACGTAGCCGAAGATAAATGATGAGTGGCGGCTGAAGTTAGTGAATACGCTGTAGCTTATTTCCACGCTAGCCGCGTTTTCCGGCTGCTGGCAATAGAATTTGAAATTGCACCTCAAATGCTCCGGCTTAATTTCAATTTCCAATGCCTTTTGCGTGTACGGCAATCTGATGAAATATTTTTTGCCGTTCAGGGTGAGAGCGAATTCCTTCTGATCAAGGACTCGCTGGACCTCCCTTTCCAAGGTCTCTTGGGTCAGATCGGTCTGAAAGATCCGATGCAACCCGCTAAATAGTTTTTCCATGGTCTAAGACCTCCATTTTTGCGCTCCTGTCCAATTTTTTTGCGGACGCGAGCAGGTTAAACAATAAATTTTTAAAGTTCCCGTTATATTTATTGATTAAATATAACGATAAATTTTAGCATAATAT
>CAZXZR010000003.1:0-47743 GCA_964645545.1 uncultured Gammaproteobacteria bacterium
GATATTGGAGCCAAATACTGTCTGGGCAGCCGATTTCACCTATATCAGATACCGGACTTCCTGGCTCTATCTGGCCACGGTGATGGATGGCTATACCGGCGAAGTGATCGGCGCGGCGATATCAAACCGGCATAACCGATACCTGGTCAAATCGGCCGCCCTCGACGCCATCAAAAAAAGAGGCCTTTTGCCTCAATACTTCCACAGCGATCAGGGCTCTGAATATCAGAGCGAAGAACACGCTGATTTCCTAGCTAGACTAGGCGTCACCGTTTCTATGAGCCGGAAAGGCAGCCCCTGGGAAAACGGCCGCCAGGAATCGTTCTTCTCGCATTACAAGCTGGAACGGGGAAACGTGAACCGATTCGGAAGCGAAGGCGGACTGATTGCCAATATCTACAATCAGATATACTATTTCAATAACGTGAGGATCAAGACGAAACTCGGGATGGCTCCGACTAAGTTTTACGAACTGACCGCCAAAGGTTGATTTATGTGGACAAGCGTGTCCGAAGAAATGGGGTCATGCCACAGAGCAGAACTGGACGGAGTGAGTCGCCTGACGGCCGATAATTTGAATCAGGAAGAGCAGATAGTACTCAATAAGTCGGCTTTGCTTTCGTGTGAGCTTGACGATTTGTTGAAATAGAATATCTCCAGTGAAAAATAATATGCCGCCAAAATATGATCTGAACAAAATAAAGTTCGCGACGTCTGCGCCGACTTTTGAAAAAGCGGTAGCTATTTATGATTCGGGCGGGGTAAAAAATTTTGCCGATAACGGCCGGTCCGGCTTTTCGGCGCGCGTGCGCGGAAGTCGCGGAAATGTTTATGAGGTTTTTGTTTCGGCGCGCCGTTATGACGAGGGTGACTGTAGCTGCTACCTCGGCCAAAATGACAGGCTTTGTAAACACCTGGTGGCCTTGGCGATTTATGCCGCTAAAGACGGCCGACCACTTACGGATGAAGAAAAAAAACAAGTGCCGTCAATAATTTGCGGTGGTAAGTTAGGAAATTTAAGTAAAAGCGAGCTGGTGGTAATTAGGAAAGCAATTACTGGGGCCAAGCGATGTATTAAGGCGTATGAAGGTCCGTCCCGCTTTTGGTTCGCTTACCAAACCTCGCTTTTTGAAGGTTGCAATCGCCTGGCTAAGATTGTGTCCGAATTGCCGGTAAGCGAGCAAACGACGGGATTGCTGCTTGATTTACTTTTACAGCTTGATGACAAACTTTGCCGAGGCGGAGTGGATGATTCAGATGGTACGGTCGGCGGATTTATTGAGGAAACCGTACAAATTCTTGAAGAATATACAAAACTTGATCCGAATTGTATAAAGGCCTTGGCGAAGCTTAAAGGCAAAGAAACTTGTTTCGGCTGGGAAGAGCCGTTAATAAAACTCCTTGATAAAAAGCCATGAATAAAAAAAATTATATTAATATTACTGCTTGTTGTTTCGGCGGTCATTGCCTTAGGAATCGGCGTTTATTTTTGGCGTCAACTAAATTTCAAAAAAATTAAGAAACCGAAAGAGCCGCCGTCAAACCGCTTGACCTCCAGTCCCTGGCCGGACCGCATAGAAATCACCGCTGTCAGGCAATTCGGCGCCGGCGCTTACGACGTGAGCGGGGAAATTATAGATATGACCAGTACGGGTGCGGCCGGCGCGCGGCCGCTTGAAATCGGCGTGGTCGATTTCAACGGCCGTTGGCTGATAAGCGGCGTTTCAGTCACTCCCGCGCCGCCCGCCGGTCTTAATCTCGCCGCCGAACTGGCCGCCCGCCTGCCTTTAAGCGATATGACCAGTAGAGATAAATGCGCCATCCTGTTGGCGCAAATTACCGATTTTCAAAGCTGCGCCGCCGCCGGTTTTGCCGTGACGAAATCAGATCCGTCGCAATGCCGGACGCCGGACGGCCGAGCTTTCGTCGGGGAAATAAGCGGAGATTGAAAAAGGGAAAATGGGCGGCGATTAAGAATATGGCAATTGGGAATGGAGATTAAGAACCGGCCCGTATCTCGCGTATTACTATAAGATAAACAGAGAGCCTTGCGTTTCAAGCGCAATCACTCTAATAAAAATATGATGTATTATAGTTTCGGCCAGGGGCCGTTTTTCTTCGGTTTCGGCTGGATTTTCTCCCTCATATTTTGGTTCTTGGTGATTTGGCTGATTTTCGGACTGATTTTTGGTTCACGCCGCCGCCATCATCGGCTGTACCGCGGCTGGGGCTCCAGTAATGCCTTGGATGTTTTGAATGAACGTTATGCCAAAGGAGAGATTTCCAAGCAGGAATATGAGGAAAAGAAAAAAGACTTGCTCAGTTAAAATTTTCCGACCGGATAATCCGGACAGTCTGGACAATTCGGCCAATTTTAGCCATTAAAAAATCGCCTTTTTTGGCAATTTTTGTTATAATTAAACTATAATTAATAAAAATATGCGTTTCGGTGAAAGTTTCCCCACCGGCGCCGATCCGCGAAGCCGCTTGAACGCCCTGAAAATAAAAGAAGGGCGAGCGGACGTACCAGAATACGTTAAATTTTCTTTGGCGATAAGGGAAAAATTCCAGGAGCGAATTGACCGGGAGAGCTGGCCGGAGTTGCCAGTGCCCGAAAATCTCGAGGGCGCTGAAGGCATCTTTGCGGCCGCCAAAACCGAAGTCGATAAGACTTGGAGGGAAGCGATTGCGCGAATCATTACGGAAAAAGCGGGGCAATGGGAGAAAAATTTGGCGCCTGATATCCCGGAAACGAAAGCGGCTCGGGAACTTTTGCGTAATCCCGAAGAATTAGAGCGCGATTTCAGTCTGCGCCAGTTTGGCGTTTTGGAAGTTTTACGGGAAAGTGTCCCCGCGGCTTGGCGGACTTTGATTATGACTTCTTCAGAAAGGCAATTAGCCGGTCTCGCCCTCATGGAACATTGGCTTAAGCATGCCGCGCCGAAAGATTTGGCGTCCGTTTGTGAAAAGATCGGGCTTAAAGCCGAGGAATTGAATTTGTTCGTGGACACGGCGGCGATTTTGGGCAAATACGTCGATCACGCCTAGGTGAAGCAAATAGAATTGGCTGATTTGCCCGGCGGTTCCGAAGAAACGAAATTAAACGAAGAGCCGGGCGCAGAGTATCTGTATGATTTGTATAAAAATCCAAGAAACGAGGATATCGACGTCAAAACTTACGCGCAAATCTTCCCTTACGAATGGCCGAAGATAGAAGCGCGCCCGCGGGCTTTGTCATCAAGGACGAAAAAGGAAGCCGAAGAAGCGCGCCTGCCGGCCGCTTATGAAGATTACGCTCGGCTTTTGGAAAAAGTCGCTGATCTCTACGGTTCGCCGAACGTTGACCCAAAGGTTCTGGATAAAAGCTGGGATGAATTGTATGCCCTCGCCAAAAAGGTTACGGACGGCGCCTGTCCATTAATACTTATCCCCCAAGGAGCGGTCGCGGTCGCCGGCGCGGCCGAAAAAGTGGACGTAGAAATTCGTTTGGAGCTGAAAACCGTAAAAAACCAAAGGCAAGAAGAAGAGCTTAATAAATATACCCATCTCGGCCAGGAAATCTTGGCCGGTCAGGCTTCGACCCTAGCCAAGCCTTATACCATTCCTCGCGTCAATCTTACTTACCAGCCTTGGGCCTTCGGCCCCAATCTTTATTGGCAGACGCGGGGCGAGTCTAACGCCAGCCAGATTTTACTCCATACCAACGCTGTTTCCGAAGCCGCTTTGGCCAAGGAATGGCCCTTATTAAAGAAGGCCTTTAAAGGCGAAAAAATCGAAGAAACGGCCTATCAAGAAGCCGCTCTTGCTGAAACCGTTTTGCATGAAGTTGGCCATAACGTTATTCCTTATAACGATAAAGCGGTTAGAAAAAGATTGGGTCCGGGCTTTGCCGTGGAAATCCTGGAAGAGCTGAAAGCGGAAACGATCGGCATGAAAATCCTCGGTGCCGCCATAAAAAAAGGATTTTCTCCGGCCGGTCTGGAGGCCAGGAGCCAGCTTCTGGCTAAACTCGGCGCTAATCTGGATTATTTGAAGAACAAGAGCAGTAAGAAAGCCTCCAGCGGCGAACCATATTATCCTTGTGCCGCCGCCATTATTGGCCGGCTTTTGGAAAGGGGTTTATTGGTTAAGGGGGAAAACGGCTACGAACTCGGCGCTACCGGTGCCTGCGCCTTGACGAAATCGCCGCCTTGAACGAAGAAATCTTGCCTTTTTACGTTTCTGACCGGCATAAACCGGCGGATGTGAAAGAATATGTTGAAAATTTGAGGACTAAAAGCCGGGCGAAAGGATTAGCTGACTTCGCCGCTTCCTTATAGGCCGGGCTTAAGCCGCTTTGACGATTAAAAGATATCGGCCGATAAAAAAAGATCCGAAATTCAATCTCGGATCGTTTTTTTGTTTTGGATCGTTTTTATTTAACTATTTTTAGCATAATCGTAAATTTAAAAAAGGGCGACAATATTTATATAATAATGTCAATACTAAAAAATGGGGTATACTATACCTGTTGGAACAAGATATAATTAAAATATAATAATTAATCTTGTTCTATGATCGCACTTTTAAACCAAATTCCCTCGGAAGCCAAAATCAAAAAGCATTTAAGGAAAATTATTTTCGGGAAAAATGTATTTTGCCCTCATTGCCGTTCCAGAAAAGTTTATGTTTCAGAAAACCGGTATCGCTGCCATAACTGCCGCAAGCCATTCAGTTTGCTTTCCGGCACTTGGCTTTCTGATCTTAAATTATCTTTACGCACTTTTTGGGCTTTACTCTGGTGTTGGACACAAAAAATTCCGGTTCTGCAAACCATGAAATTATGCCATGTTACCGAAAAAACAACGAGATTCTGGTTCCGGCAATTTAGGCTGCATTTACCTGAATTTGAACCTATTTTGAGCGGTCAAGTTCAAATGGATGAAGCCTATTTTAAAAGCTTATCACTGCTGATGGCAAAACAAATCGGATCAAGAAAACTGGCGCATCAAATGATATTTAAAAATTCCGTAGATAAGACTGAAGCGGCTAATTTTTTGTTTCAATTTGTAGAGCCGAAGAGTAATTTGCATACCGACGGATCAAGCATATACCGAGGCATTGATAATTGGTGGCAAGTCCGCCACAGGAAGGATATTCATCAAAAATGGGAATTTGAGTTAACGTCGGAAATCGAAGGAATGTTTGGTAACTTACGTACTTTTATTAGAAGAATGTATCATCATACTACCCCGGAATACCTGCCAGAATATGTGAGTGAATTTTGTTTCAGATTTTCCTCACCAGAAATCTTTGATTCTCCGCTAAGTTATCTTAAAAAATCAATTTAGATTGTTCCAACTTGTATTGATTACCCAAAAAATGACCCTTTAAAGCCTTTTTATTTAAAAAAATTTAGCTTATTTAAGCCCGATTTTTAAGATTTTTTTAAACCAGCTTGCGCACCCTCATCTTCTTGTAGAAAATCTGCTTGACCAGTTCCACAGTGAAGAGATAAATAAGGACCGTCAAGAAGATAACCAGAAGCGCCCGGCCGGGCACGACCTGAAAACCGAAAAAGCCGCCGACCCGGCCCTGGGTCAAAAGGAAACCGACTAAAACCGCGCCCAAGGTCGTGAAAACCAGATAGCGGCTCGGCCGCGACTGGAGGAAAGGGATTTTTTGCGTGCGGATGCTTCGGTTTCCGCAAATAGTCTTCATCCACGTTGTCGGCCGGGATGGAAAGCTGGGAGCCGTCGTAGAGGAAGTTGTTGAGCAGAATCTGGCCGGCAGTCATGGGGAAGAAGGGCAGGAAAAGGCTGGCGCCGATCAAGGAAAACATATTGCCGAAATTGGAGCTTAGGCCCATAAGCAGGTATTTCATGGTGTTGCCGAAGCTTTTGCGGCCTTCAAGGACCCCGGCCATCAGTTCTTTTAAGCCTTTTTCCAGGAGAATGATGTCGGCCGTGTCTTTGGCCACGTCCACGGCGTTGTCCACGGAAATGCCGACGTCGGCGCTTTTCAAAGACGGGGCGTCGTTGATGCCGTCGCCCAAGTAGCCGACGGTCAGGCCGTGGCGCTTCAATTCGGCGATGATTTTTTCCTTTTGGCTCGGTGAGAGGCGGGCGCAAATCGTCGCCGTTTTCGTTTTCAAATAGATTTCCTCGTCGCTCAAAAGGTTCAAATCCAGGTCGTCGCCGGTGACGATGCCCTCGATTTCCAGGTCCAGGTCGCGGCAGATTTTTTCCGTGACCAAGGGGCAATCGCCGGTCAGGATCTTTATGTCCACCCCGTGCGCTTTCATGAAAACCAAGGTTTCCTTGACGCCGGCCTTGGGCGGATCGTAGAAAGCCATAAAACCCAACAGGGCCAAGTCGCGTTCCTCGCCGACTTCGTAACGCTTCTTTTCCCGCCCGATGTTTTTGGCGGCGATGGCCAGCAGCCTTAAGCCCTGCCGGCTTAAATCATCATAGACGGCCCGGGCTTTTTTTAAGACCGCCTTTGTCAGGACTTCGTTTTTCCCGTTTTCTTGGTAAAACGAGCTGATCTTGAAGATTTCTTCCGGCGCCCCCTTGGTGACCATAGTCAGGCGGCCGGCCGTCTTATAGATAATGGAGGAGCGCTTGCGGCTGAAGCTGTAAGGCAGCTCCTCCACTTTTTCATAAGCGCGCAAATCCATTGGCCGATAATCCAGGATCGCCTGATCCAGGATGCTCTTGATGCCGGTTTCAAAATAGCCGTTAAGGTAGGCTTGGCTGAAGACGGAAAGGGAATCGCGGCCGAAAAGGTCCACGTGTTTTATCAGCGTGATGCGGTTTTCGGTCAAGGTGCCGGTCTTGTCCGTGCATAAGACGTCCATGGAACCGAAAGTGGGGATGGCGTTGAGCTTTTTTACAAGGACGCCGCCCCGGCTCATTTTCAAGGCGCCCTTGGCCAGGTTGACGCTGATTATCATCGGCAAAAGTTCGGGCGTGATGCCCACGGCCACGGCCAGGGCGAAGAGGAAGGAATTAAGGATGCCCTTATGGTTCAAGGCGTTGAGGAAAAAGATGACGGCGACGATGAAGGCGATGACGCGGACGATGAGGAGGCCGAAGCCGCGGATGCCTTTTTCAAAGGCGTTCGCTTCCGCCGGCCGCCGGAGTTTTTCGGCCAGGCGGCCCAACTCGGTTTGCGCGCCGATGGCGGTGACCAGGAATTGGCTGAAGCCGGAGACGACGTTGGTGCCGGAAAAGACGACGTCGTTTTCCGGCCCGTATTTTTCCACGGGCAGACTTTCGCCGGTGAGCGCGGATTCGTTGACGAAGAAATCATTGGCGCTGATGATTTTGCCGTCGGCCGGCACGATGTCGCCGGCCGCCAGGAAAACTAGGTCGCCGGGCACGAGGTATTTGACGTTCAGGGAAATTTTTCGGCCGTCACGCCGGACATCGGCGGCAATGGCCAGCCGACGGGTCAGTTTGTCGCTGACGCCGGTAGCCTTGCGCTCCTGGTAAAAATTCAGGCCGATGCTCAAGAATATTATGAGGAGAATGATGGTCAGGCTGTGCATCTGGCCGGTCAGACCGGAAATCAGGGCGGCGAAAATCAGGACGATGAGGAGCGGATTTTTGAAATAATTTAGGAATTGGAGGATGGGCGGGACTTTCTTGGCTTTGGCGATCTGGTTGTAGCCGAAAAGGCGGGAGCGCTTGATGGCTTCCTTGGTCGTGAGGCCCCCGGGAGAAGAAGCGGTCAAGCGGAAAAATTCTTCCAGGCCGGTCTTTTTCAGGGCGGACGCGCTTAGGGCCGGATTTTTTAAAGCAGTTTTCATGCTTACATTATAGCATCGCTTCGGGTTTTCCCGTCAATAATCGGCGGAATTTTTCCGTTTCCGCGGCCGCTTTTTCCAAAGGCAGAAGGAGCTCTTTCAAGAGGCGGCCGGACGGCTTCAGGCCCGCTTCGGCGGCCTTTTGCCGGGCTTTGGCCGTCAAACTTTTGATTTGTTCCGCGAGGCTGGAAGCGCTAAGGGCGAAAAGCAAGCGCGGAATTTCCGGTCGGGCGGCCGGATCCAGGGGGAGGCGGCGTCTTTTCGCCGCCCTTAAGAGGGGGAGGTTGGCGGCCGTTATCAAGCCCCGCCGCAAATCTTCTTCCCAGTCGCGGGCGTCGTCGGCCAATTGTTTAGCCGCCAAGCCGTAGCGCCAGAAGTCCAGGGCGGCCCGGCTTTCCCGGCTCCGAACCGGCCGACCGAGGTAGCTTAAGGCCGCCAGTGGGGCGAGCGCCAGGGCCAAGGATTTTCGGGACAATTCCGTCGGGCGGGGAAAGCCGGGCCAGCGGCCCGGCCAAAGCAGGCGCCCTTTTTGTATCTTCAAGCGCGGCCTTAAAACTTCGGCGCGATCGGCGGCTTCCAAATCGGCCATAAGGCGATCACCAAGGCGGTAATAGTCAGTTGGCAAATTTAGGCGGTAAAGGCCGGTTAAAAAACGGCGGCGATAAGAATTGGCCAAGGGCAATTTTTGCCTTTGGCCCTGGCCGTCTAAAAAATCATCGTAGATATTTAATGATTGCCAGAGATAAAATTGGGTTTGGTTGAGGCGTTTAATTAAAGTTGGGGCAATTTTTCTCTTTCTCGGATCATTTAAAGCCTCTTTAAACCATTGCGGCCAGAAATAGACAGAGGTTTTCATTGCTTTTGTTAGGGTTTAAGCCGTTTTTAAGGGCAAAGACAAATTAAATTCACTGCCGCGTCCCAGTTCGCTATTGAGCGTTATTTTTCCTTGAAAATCTTTTTCCACGATGTGCTTGGCGGAAGCCAGGCCCAGGCCCAAGCCGCGACCCCCTTCTTTTTTCGTGCTGAAAAAGGGTTCAAAGACACGGCTTTGATCGGCGGCGGCAATACCACAGCCCCGATCAACTACTTTCAGCAAGAGTTTACTGCCATTAATCGCCATTTTGACGCTGACGATTTTTTCCTTTTTATTATTTTCGCAAGCCTCGATGGCGTTGGCGAGCAGGTTGGTGATGACTTGTCCGAATTTAATCGGATCCCCGTAAAGGCGGGCGTCAGGGCCTTTAAGTTCCAGGCGCACGCCGGCGCGCCGGGCCTTGTAGACGAGAATTTGCAAGGTCTGGGAAATTTCCTCGCGCACGGAAAAATTTTTCTTTTCGTTTTCGCGGGCGATCTGCTTCTTAATGCTCGCGATTAAGTTCTCCATCTTCCTGGTCGCTAAAAGCGCTTGGCTTAAGTATGATTTGGCGTTGCTAATCTGGTTTTGCCCCTCACTTTTTATCTGCTCCAAATTTAGGGAAACGGCGGTCAAGGGATTAACGAGATCGTGAAAAATACCGGAGGACAAACGCCCGAATTCCGCCAAGCGGTAAAGTTGGTTGATTTTTTCCGCTTGCATTTGTCTGATTTGTTGCGTTCGCTCTTCCACTTTAATTTCCAATAAGTCCCTTTCTGTTTTCAAGGCTTCTTCGCTTTGTCGGGCGCGTTTTAAAGCCCGGCCGATTTCGCGGCTGAAAAGCCAGGCGACGGCGGCAATAACCATAAACAGGACGGCGTAAGCAATGGCGTCGGCCAATTCGTGTTGACCGGCGCGCCAGGAAATATCCACGGCGATTAAATTATGCGCCTGCAGGTAAGTGAGCAAGAGAGAAAAGACAATAAAAACGGCGGTGCTGATTAAAGCCAAATTGGCGCCCAAAAGAATGCCCGACAAAGTGATCATCAAAACGGCTAAAAGCAGGCCGGCCGGCAAGTCCGCGCCCCAGACGATAAAAGAATAGAACATGGGCAAAGAATAAGTGATGATTAAAAGACTGGCGGCCGTTTTCACCGCGCCTTTTCTGTTTAACCAAAAAAGGAAGACAAAAAAGGCCATAATCAGGAGGGTATAAACGAAGGGCAAGCCGTGATGCGGGTCTTTAATGACGTCAATTAAGCGGATAACGTTAATGACGAAAAAGCAGGCGAGGGAAAATAAGAGGAGAATGTTTAAGATCAGTTCGCGCCGCCTTTTGTCTTCATTTTCGGCCCGCGGGTGAATGAGTTTTCCCAAAAATATTTTTATTGACATAGTTTAGTTTTTAACCGGCGTTGGGGCGGAAATTAAAAACACTTCCGGCTCCGAAGAAGCGGAAGTGCCCGTAATCCTAATTGCGCCACGGCGTGCCGGGATTTAAGACTGCGGCCAAGAGCATGGCCATTAAAGCCATTTCTTTAAGCCGCGCTTTAATTAGGATTTTTTTATTCATTTTTCCCATAGCTTTTTTCTTTAAAACAGCGACGCGGCGATACGACCTTTAAATTTATCGCCGCTGTTATTATAGTCTCTCGGGAATAAATATTTTTTAAATTATTTTTAAAAATAAGTTTTATTTAATTTTTTCCTCCAATTTATAGCCGCGGCCGGAAACGGTTCGGATTAAAGGGCCCTGCGGGGCGGCAATTTTTTGCCGCAGTTTCATAATATGGACTTCAATGGTATTGGAAAAGGGATCGGCATTTTCGTCCCAAACGTGTTCCATGATTTCCTGGCGTGAAAGGACGCGGCCGGCGTTAGCCATTAAATATTCCAAAAGCGCGAATTCCTTAGTGGACAGGGGCAGGCGCCGGCTTTGGAAGCTGGCCGCGAATTTATCCGGATCCAATTCCAAGTCGCCGATTTTTAAGATATTTTCCTTAAGCTTTTCCGGCCGGCGCAGAAGCGCTTTGACACGGGACAAAAGTTCGGAAAGGACAAAGGGTTTAGTCAAGTAATCGTCGGCGCCCGAATCCAAAAGTTCCACTTTATCCTTGATTTCGGAACGGACGGTGAGCATAAGGATGGGGACTTGTCGGTTGTCAGCGCGGATTTTCTCCACAATTTCTTTGCCGTTTAAGCCGGGCAGATTATAGTCTAAAATAATCAGATCGTAAACGTTGGTTAGAGCCGTAAAACAGCCTTTTTCGCCGTCGTTAGCTGTGTCCACGGTAAAACCGGCTTCTTTCAAAGCCAGACTCAAAGGGCGGACGATTTCCGCGTCGTCTTCAATGATTAATAGACGCATAAATTTATTTATATTTTAGCTCAAATTTTAAAGAATGGCAATCAAATTATCCCCGCCGCCTTTTAAGGAACGGCGGGGATAAATTTAGGCCCGAAAAAAGTCTTCGGGTAAAAGAACGTCCTCGGGCTCATAGCGGCCGAAAGGCCTAGGGGCGCAATAGGCGCAATCGCAAGGCCCTAAATGGCAGAGGGGCAAATAGCCGAGCCAGATTTTATGCCGGCAGTCCCCGCGTTTAAAACACTGATGTTTTAGGCAAGCTTTGCTCATTTTTTTTATTTTTTCTTTATTATAGCTTTTTGGTGATAAAAATTTTCTAAATATTTTTTAAATAAAAGATAAACAGCTTTTCTGGTTTTTGGCCACATTGCCTTTCCCGCCTTTTCAGGATAATATGGAAAGTAGATTATGAGCGCGAAAATTTTCAAAATCGCCAAAAAGAAACGTTGGGCCGAGAGCTTAGAAGAGAAAAAAAGCGATCCTTTCGCCATTAAGGAAGGCAAATACGGTTTTGGCCAGCTTAAAGACTCTTTCTATCATACCGATTGGACGGAGCAGTCCTTTTTATCTGACACCAGCTGCAAAGAAGTGGTTAGCCGGACTTTTGATTTTTCTCGTTTAAAGTATTACGTTCTCTTCGCCGTTTTTACCCTTTTAATTATTTTTACTCGCGCCGCTTGGCTGCAAGTGATAAGAGGCGGTTACTATTACCTCCTCTCGGAAGGCAATCGTTTGCGTTCGGAAACCATCGAGGCCAAGCGAGGTGTAATTTACAGTCGGGACATGAAGCCCTTGGTCAGGAATAAGGCCAACTTCGTCCTCTATTTCCTGCCCGTGGATCTGCCCAAGGACGAATTGACGCGTGATGATTTAATTCGAAAAATCAGCTGCATTTTGGAGGGCCAGCCGCCGCCGCCGCCGACTCCTGAAATCCTGGCCGCTAGCAGTAAAGAACTGGATCTGGTCAAGGACAACGCCACTTTCTATAGGATCAAGGAATTTTTGGCCGCCATAAAAATCGGTTCTTTAGAGTCGTATCGGCCTTTGTTTGTGGCCGATAATATCGCCTACGACAAAGCCATGCTCATTTCCCTGTCTTTAGAGAATTGGCCGGGGGTGTTTTTGACCACCAAAATCAGGCGCGAATACCTTTTACCAACTTCGGCCACGACCAGTGCCGTGTTAGGTGAGAGTAGTTTAGCCCATATTTTAGGCTATACCGGCAAGATAAACGCCGATGAATTGGCGACTTTGGGTCCTGACTATTCTTTAATTGATTACGTCGGTAAAGTCGGCTTGGAATATTCTTGGGAGAAAGAATTAAAAGGCCAAGCCGGCCAGAAAAATATTGAAGTGGACGCTTTGGGGCGGCAGGAAAAAGTCATTAATGAAGTGCCGGCCCTAGACGGCGATAATTTAGTTCTGTCTTTGGATGCCGCTTTACAGGCCAAGGCGGAAGAAGTCCTAGAAGCCTATATTAGTAAAGCTAATTTAAAGCGCGCCGCCGTTATTGTTATGAATCCAAATAACGGCGAAATCTTGGCTTTGGTCAGTTTGCCCAGCTATAACAATAACGCTTTCGCCCGCGGTATCAACCAGGAAGAGTATGATAAGTTTTTAAACAATCCCAACCAGCCCTTGTTTAACCGGGCCATTAGCGGCGAACTACCTTCCGGTTCCACCATTAAGCCGATTTTCGCCGCCGGCGCCCTGCAAGACAAAGTTATCACCGAGAAGACCACGGTTTTAAGCACGGGCGGGCTTCAGGTCGGCGACTGGTTCTTCCCGGACTGGAAAGCGGGCGGCCATGGTTTAACTGACGTTAAATCAGCTTTAGCTTGGTCCATAAACACCTTCTTTTACTATATCGGCGGCGGCTACGGCGATTTTAAAGGTTTGGGCGTGGACGGTTTAGATAAGTACGCCGAGCTTTTCGGCTTGGGAGAAAAAACCGGCATTGACTTGCCTGGGGAAGCGACCGGCTTCGTGCCCACCGCCGCTTGGAAGCAGGCGGTCAAAGGCGAATCTTGGTACATCGGCGACACTTATCATTTCGCCATTGGTCAGGGCGATGTTTTGGTCACGCCTTTACAGGTGGCTAATTACACGGCCGCTATCGCCAACGGCGGCACTTTGTATGTTCCCCATTTGGTTACCGAAGTTTTACACTCGGATAATAGCTTGCTTTACGAGGTCCAGCCGCAAGTTTTACGGAGTGATTTTATCGCCCCGGCCAATTTAGCCATTGTCCGCGCCGGCCTGCGCCAAACCGTTACGGCCGGCAGCGCCCAATCTTTGCAAAGCCTGCCGGTTAGCGTGGCCGGCAAGACCGGCACGGCTCAATGGTCCACGAAAAATTCTCCGCATGCCTGGTTTACCGGTTTCGCTCCCTATGAAAATCCGCAAATCGTCATTACCGTTTTAGTGGAAGAGGGCGTGGAAGGCAGTACTATCGCCGTGCTCATAGCCCGCGATATTTTAAATTGGTATTTTAGTCAGCCCGAACATCGCTCCTCTTAAGCGAAAGATCTGCTTTTTGCCCGCGGAATTTTTATTTATGCCTTTAGCTCTACATTTATCCCTTCATCTTATTATCGCTTTGGCGGTCGGTTACACTTTTGGCCGCTATTTTAAAAACGTCACTTTAGGCTTGATCGCCGGTTTCGTTGGCGGTTTTTTTATTGATTTGGATCATATTTTAGAATATTTTTTGACTTTGCCTTGGCCTTTTCATCTCACCTATTTTCTGCAAGGACGCGAAATTTTAATCAGCGATAAAATCCGCCTTTGGTTTCACGCCTGGGAGTATTTGCCTGTTTTACTCTTGGCGGCCTGGCTTTTGCGCCGCCGCCGAAAATTGGCCGTGTTTTTACTGACCGTGGCCGTGGCCGCCGGCGTTCATTTACTTTCCGATTCCCTCATTAACGCTTACCCTTTAAAATTTTATTCCTTAAGCTATCGTGCCAGCGTTAATTTTTCTGCCGCTCGTCTTTTGCCGCCGGAAAAATACCAAGAAAACCTGAAAGACAAGGCAGAATTGGGGCTCTAGGGTCGCGCTGGGGAGAGCGCCGGCTTCGTGTCGGTCGCCGCCCCGCCGGCTTTATCCGGCCAAAAGCGGAAAAAGCGAAAAAGCGTACTACTTTTAGCACTCTCTTGACTTGAGTGCTAATTTGCTTTATAATGGATTTAAAGTCCGGAGAAGGATTATTTTGTTTAACTTCAACCCTATTTAAGTTATGATAAATGAGCGCAAAAAATTTATCTTGGAAACCATTATTAAGGAATATGTGAAAACGGCGCAACCGGTTTCTTCCGGCGTCTTGGTGGGAAAATATAGGCTGGACGTTTCGCCGGCCACGGTTAGAAATGAAATGATGGAGTTGGAAGATGAAGGCTATATTTTCCAGCCTCACACCTCCAGCGGCCGCGTGCCCACCGTCGCCGCCTATGAGCTAGCCGTGAGCGACTTAGTGCCACGTAAAAAAAAAGTTTTGAAAGAGGGCGAAATGAAATTATTAAGCCAGCTTTTTAAGCGCGACGAAGCGGCCTATAAACAAACGGCGAAAACGATTGCCGACTTGGCTAACGCCGCCGTTTTTTGGGCCTTCCATAAGAACGATTTATATCATACCGGCTTGTCCAATCTGTTTTCTCAACCCGAATTCAACCGTTTGGACATGGTTGGCGACGTTTCCGGCACTATTGACCGCTTGGAAGAAATTATCGACGGCTTGTTTGAAAAATTGCCGGCCGGCGAGCAGGTTTTGTTAGGCGATAACAATCCTTTCGGCAATTTTTTGGGTGCGGTTTTGGTAAAATATAAACACAATAACCGCACCGGCATGTTCGGCATCTTGGGGCCCTTGCGCATGGACTATGAGCGCAACCTGGCCTTGGTGGATTTTGTTAAAAATAAATTTGCATAATTATGGCGGAAATTAAATTAGGCGTTTACCGTCACTACAAAGGCAAGGAATATGAAATTTTGGCCGAGGGTTTTGACAGCCGAGATGAGAATGCCGTCGTCATTTACAAAAGCTTGCAAGACGGCCGGATTTGGACGCGGCCGAAAATCGAATTCCTTTCGGAAGTGGCGGTCGGCGAAGAAAAGAAGCCGCGCTTTGTCTTCCTGCGCGAAAACGAAAACGGCAGTTGGGAAGAGCGCTACAAACGCGCCTTGGCCGATTACCAAAATTTGCTTAAACAGACAGCCAAGGAAAAGGCGGAGTTCGCCAAGTATGCTTTAACCGATTTCCTTCATAATATTTTGCCGATTTACGACTATTTAAAAATGTCCTTGGTCGGACTGGACGGAAAAGATAAGGACAACCCCTGGGTGGAAGGCGTGGAGCACGTTCTACACAAGTTTAAAAAAGTCCTTAACCAACATGGCATTGAAGAGATAAGGGCCGTGGGCGAGAAATTCAACTACGACACCATGGAAGCAGTCGGCGGCCAAGGAGAAAGGGTCAAGCAGGAAGTCATGCCTGGCTATAAGCTGCACGACAAAGTCATCCGTCACGCCAAAGTGATTTTGGGATAAGGCCAGCTCCGCGCGGAAGCCTCGGAGAAAAGTTTTAAAAACAAAAATAATTTGTCTATAAAAAAACAGCTTTTTCTCTTCACTCGGATTTTTATTCCGAGTTTCAGAAAAAGCCGCAGTAAAAATATGGCTTTAATAAAGTGGACGCCCTTTTTTCCGGAGTTTGAGGACATGGATAAAATGATGGACTCCATGTTGCCGGCGGTGCGCGGTCATGAGTTTGGCTTCACACCCGCGATTGATATGTACGAGGACAAAGATAACATCGTCGTGGAAACGCAACTGGGCGGTATTGATCCGGAAAAAGTGGACATTGCTATTGAAAATAATGTTTTAACCATAAAAGGCGAGAGCGAAAAGAAAAGCGAGGTGGAAGACAAGAATTACTATCGCAAAGAAATCCGCCGCGGCTCTTTTTACCGCTCCGTGCCTTTGCCGGTCAAAGTGGACGGCGATAAAGCCATGGCCGTCAACGAAGACGGCCTCCTGAAAATCACGGTGCCGAAGGCCCCGGAAGTCAAGCCGAAGACGATTAAAATACAGAATAAGAAGAAATAAAATAAAAAACTATATGCCAAAAATTTTAGGTATTGATTTGGGCACTACCAATTCCGCCATGGCCGTCGTGGAAGGCGGGGCGCCGAAAATCATTGAAAACATTGAGGGCAACCGCACCACCCCCTCGGTGGTGGCCATTGCCAAAAACGGTGAACGTCTGGTCGGCCAGGCCGCCAAGCGCCAAGCCGTCATTAATCCGGCCAACACGATTTACGCCGTTAAGCGTCTAATCGGCCGGCATTTCGGCGAAGAGGAAATCCAGCGCGACGTGAAAACCGTTTCCTATCAAATTCTCCAGGCCGGCGAAGGCGTGAAAGTAAAAATGGGCGACAAGGAATACACGCCGCAGGAAATTTCGGCGATGGTCTTGGCGAAACTGAAAGCCGACGCGGAAGTGAAGCTAGGCGAGAAAATCACGGAGGCGATAATCACCGTTCCCGCCTATTTCAACGATTCCCAGCGCCAAGCGACCAAGGATGCCGGCCAAATCGCCGGCTTGGAAGTCAAGCGCATTATCAACGAGCCGACCGCGGCCGCTTTGGCTTACGGCTTTGACAAGAAACAGGGGCAAAAGATCGTTGTCTATGATTTGGGCGGCGGCACTTTTGACGTTTCCGTCCTGGACATTTCTAGCGACACCGTGGAAGTCAAGGCGACTAATGGCGACACGCATTTGGGCGGTGAAGACTTCGATCAGCGCCTCATTAATTGGATAATCGAGGAATTCAAGAAAGACCAGGGCATTGATTTGTCCAAAGACAGTCTGGCCTTGCAGCGCATCAAGGAATCGGCGGAAAAAGCGAAAATAGAATTGTCCACAGCCATGGAAACGGAAATCAACCAGCCCTTTATTACCACTGATTCTAACGGCCCCAAGCACTTGGTTATGAAAATGAGCCGGGCAAAATTAGAGTCTTTGGTCGGCGACTTGGTGGAAAAGACCATCGAACCTTGCAAAAAGGCTTTGGCTGACTCCGGCTTTAAGCTGTCCGACATCAACGAGGTCCTTTTGGTCGGCGGCATGACGCGCATGCCTTTGGTCCAACAGAAAGTCAAATCTTTCTTCGGTAAGGAGCCGAATTTAAGCGTTAATCCGGACGAAGTCGTGGCTTTAGGCGCGGCCGTGCAAGCGGGCGTCTTGCAAGGCGACGTTAAGGATGTTTTGCTTCTGGATGTGACGCCTTTGACCTTAGGCATTGAGACTTTAGGCGGCGTGGCCACCCCCTTGATAGAGCGCAACACGACGATTCCGACTTCCAAAGCTCAGATTTTCTCCACCGCCGCCGACAGTCAGACCTCGGTGGAAATTCACGTTGTCCAGGGCGAACGGCCGATGGCGCATGACAACAAAACTTTGGGCCGCTTCATTTTGGACGGCATTCCGCCGGCGCCGCGCGGCATTCCGCAAATAGAGGTGAAATTTGACCTTGACGCCAACGGCATTTTAAACGTTTCCGCGACCGACAAGGCGACCAACAAGCAGCAAAAAATAACGATTACCGCCTCTTCCGGCCTGTCTAAGGAGGAAGTGGAGAAGATGAAGAAAGAAGCGGAGGCGCACGCCGAGGAAGATAAAAAGAAAAAGGACGAGGCCGATCTTAAGAATCAGGCGGATGTGGCCGTTTTCACCATAGAAAAAATGATTAAAGAATCCGGCGATAAGATGAAGGCCGAAGACAAAAAGGAACTGGAAAACAAGGCGGCCGAACTGAAGAAGGCCAAGGCAGCGAATAATTTAGACGAGATGAAAAAGAAAATGGAAGAATTGAACGCCGTCGCCCAGAGAATTGGCGCTAGCTTGTATCAACAGCCGGGCGGTCAGTCTGGCGCTGGTCAAGCCGGTCCGGGCGAGAACGCGACCGGCGGTCAAGCTGGTCAGGACAATAAGGATGACGTTGTGGAAGGGGAAGTAGAAGAGAAGAAATAAGCGCTTTAAATTCCACGCCCCTCTGTTAGAGAGGGGCATTTTGTCCCCGATAATTTATGCCTAAAGACTACTATGACATATTAGGCGTGAAAAAAGACGCCGGCCAGGACGAAATCAAAAATGCTTTCCATAAGAAAGCGCATGAATTCCATCCCGACAAAGGCGGGAACGCCGAAAAATTCAAAGAGATAAATGAAGCTTATCAGATTTTAGGTAACCCGGAAAAACGCCAGCAATATGACCAGTTCGGGGCGGCGGCTTTTTCAGGCGGCCAAGGCGGTTTTAATTGGGGCGGCTTTAGTCCGGGTCAAGGCTTTTCTGGTTTTCAAAACGCCGGTTTTAATTTTGATTTTGAAGATTTAGGCGATATTTTCGGCGGTTTAGGCGATATGTTTGGTTTCTCTAGCGGTCGCCGGACTAAAAAGTCGCGCGCCGGCCACGATTTGGAAATGGATTTAAACATCTCTTTCCGTGAGGCGGTTTTTGGGGCGGAGAAGGAAATAAACTTTACCAAAAACGTCATTTGCCCGCGTTGCCGCGGTAACGGCGCCGAACCGGGCGCGAAAATAGAAACCTGCAAGACCTGCGGCGGCTCGGGTCGTGTCAGTCGTATCCAGCGCACCATTTTAGGCAATATCCAAACACAATTAATTTGTCCGCATTGCCACGGTGAGGGTAAAATTTTTAGTCAGAGGTGTTCTCAATGTTTAGGCACGGGCATTGTTCGCGAGCCGGTCAAAATTAAAGTGCGCATTCCGGCCGGCGTTGACGACGGCGAGTCCATACATTTGCGCGGCCAGGGCGAAGCCGGGCAAAACGCCGCGCCGGCCGGTGACTTGTATCTGCGTTTGGGCGTAGGTAGAGACAGGAAATTCATCCGCGACGGTTATGATTTAAAAACCGAAGAAACGATCAGCGTTAAACAAGCGGCCCTGGGTGACAAAATTGAAATTGAAACGGTTTACGGACTGGTGAAATTGAAAATTCCCGAAGGCACGCAATCGGGCACGATTTTCCGTCTCAAGGGCAAAGGTATAGCTCGTTTACATAATCGCGGCACCGGCGACCAACTGGTCAAGGTCAAGGTGAAAATTCCTTCTGGGCTCTCCAAAAAGCAAAAGCAGATTTTGGAGGAATTGGATTTATAAAAACTATTTAAATAAAAAAAGAAGGCAGCGCTTAACTTCGCTGCCTTTTGTTATAAATATTTTCCCAAGATGTCAAAGATAAGAGAATAAGAGGGGTGTGTATTTACTTGGCAGAGGTCGCCCTTGTTCTAAAAGTTTTAGAATGCTTCCAGGTGCTATTTTTGCCCTCCTTTCCGCCTCCTCTACAGATAAGCCTTTTTCAATAATGTGTTTAAGGGCCCGTTGTGTGCTATAAGACGTAACAGAGAAAGTTTTTTTCTCTCCGGTTTTATTTATTATTACCGTTATTTGTTCAACATTTCCCATGGCCGTTTATTTTTTGATTATTTTAAATTTACGATTTGAATGTATGTTATCGTATTTAAATATTTTTGTCAACGTTACCTTTATAAACAGGTTTAAGCCGGCTTTTAGAGGGGTTTTAGCCTTTTGATTGACTTTTTATAACTAAATGCTACAATAAAAATGTCTTTATTATTAACCCTCTAAATTTATGAGTAACTGGTTTAGAAGGCTTTTTGGGGGTAAAAAGACCGCTAAGGAAATGGAAGCAAACCGGGCTGAACCTATGGAAATGCCAATTAACATCGAGCCCAAGAGCGAAGATAGTACCATGAAAGATCAAGGCCAAGCACCCCAGTAATTTTTAGCCGATCCAGCTTAAAAGACGCGTTTTTCGCGTTTTTTAAGTTCTCGGGAAAAAATTTTTTTTAAATCCCGACTTAAGTTTATGTTTATTGATACTCACGCCCACGTCAATTTCGCCGCCTTTAAAGAAGACGCCGAGGAAACCATTCGCCGGGCCTTAGCTAATGAAACTTGGATGGTTTTGATCGGTTCTGAATTTAAGACTTCCAATCGCGCCCTGAATTTCGCCAACAAGTACCAGCGCGGCGTTTACGCCGCCGTCGGCCTGCATCCGATTCATTTACAGTCGGGTTCAGTGGATAGTAGCGAAGAGGGGAATGAGTATAGTTTTACCGCCCGGGCCGAGGAGTTTGATTACGACAGCTACGAAAAGCTGGCGAAATTTGAAAAAGTCGTGGCTATTGGCGAAGCCGGTCTGGATTATTATCACTTGAGCCCGACTAAGGATATGGCGGCGCTTAAGCGCAAACAACAGGAAGTTTTCGTCCAGCAGCTTTTATTAGCCCGCAGTTTGGATTTGCCCGTCATTATTCATTGCCGTCAGGCGCACGACGACCTCTCAGTGATTTTAGAGGATTTTAAAAAGGAGTACGGGCAAATTATTCCCACTAACAAGCCTTGGGGCGTGGTCCATTGTTTTTCCGGCGACGAAGATTTGGCTTGGAAATATTTTTCCTTAGGCCTTTTGATTTCTTTCACCGGCCTTATCACTTTCAGCCAACAATGGGATGATTTAATTCGTAAAATTCCTTTGGAAAAAATGATGGTGGAAACTGATTCCCCCTATATGACGCCGGAACCTTACCGCGGCCAGAGAAATGAACCACTTTTAGTCCAATACGTGGCCAAGCGGGTGGCGGAAATTAGGAACCTGAAGCTGGAAAAAGTGGCGGCCGTAACCACGGCCACGGCTCGCGCCTTTTTCCGGATTTGATTTTTAAATAATTATGAAAAATTCTTCCTGGGCCATTGCTTTACGGGTTTTAGTTAATGTTTCCGGTTGGATTTTAGCGCCTTTAATCGTCGGCCTTTTGCTCGGCAAATGGCTGGATAGAAAATATGGCACCGAGCCTTGGTTGTTTTTGACCACCATTGGCGTTTGTTTTTTGATTTCCATGTACGGCCTGATCATCAACGCCGTTAAAGAGTTTAAGAAAATAGAGAAAGAGAGCCGGAAAGAGGAAAGGTCGACGGCGGGCGATAATAGCGGCAAGCGGGACGAGAAAAACGATAAGGCTTAGCTCCTGTGTCAGACACGATTTTACATGAGAATACCTTATACGCCGAGCCGGTGGCCCACCTTGGCAATTTTCCCATTACCAACGCCATGATTAATTCCTGGCTGGTGGTTATTATCGTTATTCTTGTCGCCATCGCTTTGACGAAAAGCTTGAAAAAGGTGCCGCGCGGTTTGCAAAACGCTTTGGAAATGATTATTGAAGGCTTTTTGGGTATTTTTGACAGCGTCACCGGCAGCCGCAAGCGATCCCTGAACTTCGCCCCCTTGGTTCTGGCTTTTTTCTTTTTTATTTTGCTTAACAATTGGTCGGGCCTTCTGCCCGGCGTTGGTTCGCTCGGCCAAGTAGTGGCCAGTGGCGGCCAGCAATTTTTTGTTCCCTATCTGCGTTCCGGCAGCGCCGATTTAAACGCCACTTTGGCCTTGGCCACCTTAGGCGTGATTTTAAGCCACATTATCGGCGTTATCGCTTTGGGTTGGTGGCGTTATTTGAATAAATTTATAAATTTTAAGGCTATTTTGGAAATTCCCAAAAAAGTCTGGAAGAACCCCACCATTTTAATCGTCAATCCCATTAAAATCTTCGTTGGTTTTATAGAAATAATTTCCGAATTGGCGAAAATTGCCAGTCTGTCTTTCCGGTTGTTTGGCAATATTTTCGCCGGTGAAGTTCTTTTAGCCTCCATGTCCGCCATTTTAGCCTTTGGCCTGCCTTTGCCCTTTATGTTTTTGGAAATTTTAGTCGGCCTCATACAAGCTTTGATTTTCGCCATGTTGATTTTAACCTATTTAACCATTAACACGACCGTAGAGGAAGAAGAGTTTTAAGAGCATTGTTTTTTTTAAGACCATTAATTAAATACAAATAATTTTAAAAAATTTATGGACAACGTTATGTTGGCGAAAGCGCTGGCAATCGGCATCGGCACCATTGGCCCGGGTTTCGGCATTGGTTTTATCGGCGCCAAAGCCATGGAAGCTATCGGCCGCAATCCGGAAGCGACCGGCAAGATTCTCGTACCCATGCTCCTCATCGCCGCCTTCGCGGAAGCGATCGCCATTTACGCCCTCGTCATCGCCTTCAGCATCAAATAGTAGGCTGACGACCTGCCCCTTAGGGGCAGTGGTTAGCTTATTATCAATAATATGGAATCATTAATTTCAACTTTTGCTGTTGATTGGCGTTTGATGATTGCCCAATTAATTAATTTCGCCATCGTTTTGGCCATTTTGTATTTTTTCGCTTTCAAGCCTTTGGTTAAAATTATGTCGGCAAGAACGGAGAAAATAGATAAAAGTCTGAAGGATGCCGAGGCGATCGAGAAAAAGTTAGCTTTAACCGAAAAGGAAAAAGCGGACATTATTCGCGCCGCTAAAACGGAAGCGAACGCCATTGTCGCCGAAGCGGGCAAGCGCGGCGAAGATAAGAAGAACGAACTGGTCAAGAAGGCTAAGGAGGAAATCAATCGTGTCATCGTGGAGGAAAAGGCCAGGATCGCCCGCGACAAAGAGGAGAGCTTGAAAGAAATAAAGAAAGAGGTGGCCGATCTCGTGGTTTTGACTGTGGAGAAACTGTTGGACGAGAAGATGACAGCCGACAAGGACAGGGAATTTATTAAAAGGTTGGTGAAATAAAATAGCATCCTGACCCGCATTATTATGAAAATATCAGCCCGACAATACGCCCAAAGTTTGTATGAAGCCCTGGCTGGCAAAAGCGAGGCCGAGGTTAAGGCGGCCTTAAGGAATTTCGTCATCCTTTTGGCGCGCCGGCGCGATTTGAATAAAGGCGGGGAAATTGCCCGGCGCTTGAGCGAGATTTGGGACGACGCCGAGGGAACGCTTAGCGCCGACTTGGTCGGCGCCCGTCTTCTGTCGGAAACGGTCAAAACGGTAGTGATAAATTATTTAAAAAACCGAGCCGGCGCCAAGAAAATTGTCATTAAAGAGGAAGTGGATAAAAAAATCATCGGCGGTTTCATTTTGAAATACGGCAGTCAAATTTTGGACGGCAGCTTGAAAACTAATTTGGCGGGACTGAAAGAGAAGATCAGTGGGTAAGTTTTTTGAAATAAAAAAAGCGGTGTTTTAAATCGCTTTCGATTGTCCTGATAAACCCGGAGTTTTAGTTGAATCGTTTTATGAATCGTTTTATTAAATAATATTATACTATAAAATAAAAAATATGTCAACGACCAAAGACTTTATCGTCAAGCAGCTGAAGGAAGAGATAGCCGGTTATAAGGCTGAAATTAGCGAAAAATCAGTCGGGAAAGTCCTGAAAATTTCAGACGGTATCGCTCTTGTTTCTGGCTTGTCCGAGGCCATGATGAGCGAAATTTTGCGCTTCAAGAGCGCGGCAGGCGACGTCAACGGCGTGGTTTTGAATTTAGAAGAAGATCAGGTTGGTGCCATTATTTTAGGCGATTTTACCGGTATTAAGGAAGGTGATGAAGTCCAGGCGACCAAAAGGATCCTGGAAGTGCCGGCCGGCGAAGCTGTTATTGGCCGCGTTTTGAATCCCCTGGGCGAACCTCTGGACGGCAAGGGCAAAGTGGAGAGCAAACAGTTTTATCCGATTGAGAAAATCGCTCCCGGCGTCATCACCCGCGAGCGCGTGAAGCAGCCAGTCCAGACTGGCATCAAAGCCATCGACGCCATGATCCCCATCGGCCGCGGGCAAAGGGAACTTATTATCGGCGACCGCCAAATCGGTAAAACCGCTTTAGCCATTGACACCATCATTAACCAAAAAGGTCAAAACATGAAATGCATTTACGTGGCCATTGGTCAGAAAGAATCTAAGGTCGCCAATATCGTGGCCAAACTGGAAAAAAGCGGCGCCATGGCTTATACGACCGTTATTTTGGCCGGCGCTTCCGTTGCCGCTCCCTTGCTCTATTTCGCTCCTTACGCCGGTTGCGCCATGGGTGAATATTTTTTGGATAAAGGCGAAGATGTTTTAATTATTTACGACGACTTGTCCAAGCACGCCGTTTCTTATCGGGAAATTTCTTTGCTCCTGCGTCGGCCGCCGGGCCGAGAAGCTTATCCGGGCGACGTTTTTTATCTCCATTCCCGCCTTTTGGAGCGCGCTTGCAAACTAAACAAGGATTACGGCGGCGGCTCTTTAACCGCCTTGCCGATAATTGAAACCCAAGCCGGCGACCTTTCCGCCTATATCCCCACCAACGTCATTTCTATTACCGACGGCCAGATTTTCTTGGAGCCGGAACTCTTTTATCAAGGCAACCGCCCGGCCATTAACGCCGGCTTGTCCGTTTCCCGCGTCGGTTCCTCGGCCCAGATAAAGGCGATGAAGAAAGTGGCCGGGAAAATGCGTTTGGAAGCGGCTCAATACCGCGAATTGGCCGCTTTCGCCCAGTTTGGCTCGGATTTGGATGAGGAGACGAAAAAGAAACTGGAGCGCGGCAGGCGGCTTTATGAGATTTTCAAGCAGGACCAGTACCAGCCCTTGCCGGTGGCCAAGCAGGTTTTGATTTATTACGCTTTGATTAACGGTTTTATGGACGACGTGCCGGTGGAGAAAGTGCGCGAATTTGAAAGCGGTTTATATGAATACGCCGATTTAAATGACAAGGTTTTAAAAGTGATCGCGGACAAGAAAGATCTGGACGAAGCTATAGAAAAAGATTTACGAAAATTGATCGGCGATTACAAGGGGGCGCTGGATTATTTAGTTAAGTAATTATGGCCAAAACCAAGGAAATTTTGCGCCGCATCAAGTCCGTTTCCAGCACCAAGAAAATCACCAAGGCCTTGGAAATGGTTTCGGCGGCCAAAATGCGCAAAGCCATTGAAGCGGTTTTAAAGACCCGGGCTTACGCCAGTTTGAGCTGGGAGACGGTTTTGCGTTTGGCCAAATTAGCCGCCGCTAACAGCGAGAGTCTGCATCCGCTTTTAAAGCCGCGGCGACAGGTGAATAAAGCGGCCATTATTCTCTTGACCGGCAACCGCGGCATGTGCGGCGGCTATAATACGGCGGTTATTAATAAAGCTAAGGAGTCAATCAAGAAGCATCCGGCGACAACCGAATTCATCTTGGCCGGTAAAAAAGGCACGGCTCTTTATCATCAAGGCTTTAATATCGCCGCCGAATTTGAGAAAAGCGAACTTTTGACCGACGCGCGCGAGATTTACCCGATCGTGAAAATGGTTTTAAGCGATTACGCCCGCAAGAAATATGACAAGATTTTAGTCGCCTATACCGATTTCGTTAATCCCGTAAAGCAGGTGCCGCGCTTGAGACAGCTTTTACCCGTGAACATAGAAAACCCGGAACAATATCTAGGCAGTATTGAATTAAAAGCGGCGTGGGAAGGGGGAGAAGAAGCGGAAAAAGGCTCAAGAAAAGTCATTGGCGACGTTTATGAATATGTTTTTGAGCCTAGTCCGCGCGAAGTTTTGGACAAAATGATCCCGCGCCTATTGGAAGTCCAGCTCTACCAAGCCTTCCTGGAAGCCAACGCTTCCGAACACAGTGCTCGCATGACGGCTATGCACCAAGCCACCGACGCCGCCACCGATATGGTGAGTGAATTGACCTTATTCTATAACAAGGCGCGCCAGGCCGGCATCACTTCGGAAATCGCCGAAATTTCCGCCGGGGCCAATGCCTTGGCGGAGTAGATTTATTAATTTGAACTGGTCATAATTTGTGACCGGTTCAAGAAGTTAAAACTCTTTTTTTTGACGACTTTATATTTAAAATAATTTTTCAATAATATGGCAGAACACAAGCAGAACTTCGGCGTGGTTAAACAAATCATCGGCGTGGTCGTCGACGCCTACTTCGAGCATAAATTGCCGGAGATTTATCATGCTTTGGTCGTGGAAATCAAGGGGCAAAAGCTGACCCTGGAAGTGGAACAGCATCTCGGTTCCGGCCTAGTGCGCGCCGTGGCCATGGGCTCCACCGACGGCCTGAAGCGTGGCGACCAAGTTTTGGACTTGGGCGCGCCCATAAGCGTCGCGGTCGGCGAGGAAACTCTGGGCCGGATTTTTAACGTCCTCGGCGAGACCGTGGACGGCGGGAAAGCGGTCAAGACAGCGAAGAAGTATCCTATCCACCGGCCGGCGCCGAAGTTCGTGGACCAGTCCATTAAGGCCGAGATTTTGGAAACCGGCATTAAAGTTATTGATTTGATTTGCCCCATCGTCAAGGGCGGCAAGGTCGGCATGTTCGGTGGCGCCGGGGTCGGGAAAACGGTCGTCATTCAGGAACTCATTCATAATATCGCTTCCGAACACGGCGGCTATTCGGTTTTCGCCGGCGTCGGGGAAAGGACCCGCGAAGGTAATGATTTATATAACGAATTCAAGGACAGCGGCGTCATCAGCAAGGTGTCTATGGTTTTCGGGCAGATGAACGAGCCGCCGGGCTCGCGCGCTCGCGTTGCTTTGAGCGGCTTGGCCATCGCCGAATATTTCCGCGATGAAAAAAATCAGGACGTTCTCTTCTTTATGGACAACATTTTTCGCTTCACCCAGGCCGGTTCCGAGGTTTCCGCGCTTTTGGGTCGCATGCCTTCGGCCGTCGGCTATCAGCCGACTTTGGCTTCGGAAATGGGGGAATTACAGGAAAGAATCACTTCCACCAAGGACGGTTCCATCACTTCCATACAAGCCGTTTACGTGCCTGCCGACGACTTGACTGATCCGGCCCCGGCCACGACCTTCGGTCATTTGGATTCCACCGTGGTTTTGTCCCGTTCCTTGTCGGAACTGGGCCTCTATCCGGCTGTTGATCCCTTAGATTCCTCGTCCATTATTTTGGATCCGAAAGTGGTCGGCGAGGAGCATTACGAAGTCGCCCGCGGCGTCCAGAAAATTTTACAGCGCTATAAAGATTTACAGGACATTATCGCCATTTTGGGCCTGGAAGAATTGTCCAACGAAGACAAACTCATTGTCGCCCGGGCGAGAAAGATCCAGCGTTTCTTATCCCAACCCTTTTTCGTCGCCGAAGCTTTTACCGGTCGTTCCGGCAAGTATGTTTCTCGCGCCGACACCGTTCGCGGTTTCAAGGAAATTTTAGAAGGTAAATATGACACCAAAACTGAAGATGATTTCTATATGAGAGGCGGGATTGAAGAGGTCGGGCAGGGTAAATAGCTCACGGTAATTCGCCGCCGGCCGGCTTTTTAAACAACTAAAATTATGTCCGCAAAAACCATAAATTTCGCCATCGTCACCCCGGAAAGAGTGGTCTTAAAGCAGGAAATTCTACAGGCCACGGTGCCGACTAAAAATGGGGAAATAACGATTTTGCCCGGCCACGTGCCTCTGGTTTCGGTTTTGGAGCCAGGAGTGATTGAGGTTAAGCGCGCCGATAATTTAGTGGAGATTATTTCTGTCTCCAGCGGTTTTATTGAGGTCAGCCAAGACAATAAAATTGTTATTTTGGCCGACACGGCCGAACGGGCCGAAGAATTAGACGAAGCTCGCATTAAAGAAGCGCAAAAGCGGGCCGAGGAGTTGAAACAAACTGCCCGGCGTCAGGACGAGGTGGAATTCGCCGCCATTTCCGCCCGCCTAGAAAAAGAATTGGCCCGTCTGAAAGCGGTCAGCCGCTGGCGCCGCTTGAAAGGCGCGGATAAACGAGGAGAGGAAGAGCGCCCCAAGGTCTAAGCGAAGCCTTGAGCGAAAGTAAAAATCGCGTTAAACATATAAATTAAAAAAGTTAATTAAAAAATAACGTTAAAAAAAGGAGGAAACTATGCACAAATGCCAAGCCATTATTCTGAAATGTATGGACTTCCGACTCCTTGAAGAGCTGGATCGTTTTGTTGCCGAGAGGGATCTTGTTCACAACTGGGACGACGTCTCTTGGGCCGGCGCCGGCTGGGAATTGGTCCATGGGAAACGCGCGGTGAGGAAATTTATTTTGAAGCAAATTGCCCTTTCCCGGGACCTGCATAAGGCCGAAGTCGTTATTATTTTCCACCACAGCGATTGCGGCGCTTACAAATCCGCCTATAATTTCGCCAGTGAGGAGGCGGGAAAGAGGTTCCAGCTTGAGGATATGAAGAAGGCGGAAGAAATCATCAGGGAGCGTTTTCCCGAAATGGAAGTCAAAAAAATTTGGGGCCAACTTCTGGATCCGGAGGGCAGGAAAGTGGAATTTTCCGAAGTCGATTAAATCGCCGCCGCCTAAAATTTTAAAGGGTCTCCGACAAAACCGCCAGCTTCGGCCGGCGGTTTATTTTTGGGAACATTTTATTCTGGCTTAGCGGGCGATTGTCAGCCAGGCGATAACGGCGGCCGCCAGGGCCAGGCGGTACCAGCCGAAAGGCCGGAAGTCGTGCTTTTGGATGAATTTTAGGAAGAAGCGGACGGCGATGACGGCGGTCAAGAAGGCGGCGATGAAGCCCAAGAGCCAGACGAACTTGTCGGCACCGGGCAAAAGGCCCAAAGCCCGCCGGCTTTCGTAAAGGTCTAGGACCGTGGCCGCCAGCATGGTCGGAATGGCCAGGAGGAAAGAAAATTCCACGATACTCTTCCGTTTTACGCCCAAAGCCAAACCGCCGATGATGGTCGCGGCCGCCCGGGAAACGCCCGGGACGATCGCCAGGGCCTGGAAAAGCCCGATCCAAAGCGCCTGTCGGTAAGAAATTTTTTCCAGAACGAGATCGCCGCCTGCCGCTGTTTGGAGAAGGGCGTTTTTTTCCGCGTAATACCTTTCAAAGAGAAGCAAAACAAGGCCGCCGACCGCCAAGGCGCCGGCGACGACGTAAGCGTTGCCGAGCAAAAAGTTTTTGACGAGTTTATAGAAAATCAAACCGATAAGTGCGGTCGGCAGGAAAGCCGCCAGGATTTTTCCGATCAATTCCCAGCTGGACCAGAGCCGGCGCCAATAAAGGACGACCACGGCTAGAATCGCGCCCAACTGTATGGAAATTTCAAAAGTTTTTAAAAAGGCCGTCGGCGGAATCCGCAACCAGGCGCTGGCCAGGATGAGATGGGCCGTAGAAGATATGGGCAGGAATTCGGTTAGGCCTTCGATTATACCTAATATTAGGCCATGGATGATGGTCATACTTTTTTGATGATTTATCTTATTTTACCCCAATTATTATATCTTAAAGTTAGTTTTTGGAGTAGTATTGACATTGTTTATTATTTATGTTTTGATATACCAATAATAATTTCAGACCCATTTTGCTATTTTTTAGGGGCCTAGTGTCTAAAAATAGTTCATTCACAATTTAAATTTATAGCATCATGAACGAAATGTGTGCTTTTATCGGAAAAACGCATGAGTTTCTTCTGGCTCTCGAGAAAGCCGGTTTTACCGACGAACTCATCCAGGAGATCATCAATTCCAAGGATAACGAATTGGCAATCAAAATGTATGCCGCCGTTATGCCCACCAAACGGTTAAATCGGATAATAACGAAGTAATCCTTGATTGTACCGTCGATTACACTCGGACCGTCGAGGAAATGGTCAAAGCCGGTAAATATGACTGGTCAAACGGCGATATTACTCCCGACCATTATCCTATTCCGCCCGACAAAGCCGGAAAATCCGAAGCCATCAGCACCAGAGTTTTCCATTTCAACCGCTCCATATTCAGCCCAGACGCTGTCAAAGAAATGGAAAAAGAAGGCTATCGTCCGGCTACCGCCCATGAAATCATGGCCTTCGGCGAAAAGAACCCCGAATTGCAAAGGCAATTCCCAATCGTTGCCCTCGGCTCGGTTTGGCGCAACGACATCAATCGCTATGTCCTGGTTCTCAACGAGAACGATTCCAAGCGCAAGCTCAACCTCAACAACTGGGACGGCGACTGGAATGACAACTACCGCTTTCTGGGTGTCCGCCAGTGGCTAATTTTTCTCCGTCAAATTCTTGGCGGAGTTTTTCAAAATTGCTTCCGCCAACCGCCTAACATTTTGCCGCACGGAAATAGCTTTAAGATAAGAGGAGAATTGTCAAATAACTACTGGTTATCTAATAATAACTAATTATATTAAGCTTTTTGAGATTTTAATCCGAATAACGTCCGCCACCCTTGACAGCCGTTTCTTTTCGCTTTAAAATAATAATAAGCTTAGCAGTCATATTATTAGACTGCTAATTAAAATCATTTAATCTTAAAGAAAAAATATGAAGCTGCAACCTCTCTTCAACAATGTCATCGTCAAGCCATTAAAAGACGAGGCGACGACCAAGTCCGGCATCGTCCTGCCGGATACGGTCGACAAGGAAAAGCCGGAAAAAGGCGAAGTCGTGGCCGTCGGCCCGGGCCGCCTCCTGGACAACGGCCAACTGGCGGCCATGACCGTCAAAGTCGGCCAGAAAGTCATGTTCAAGAAATATTCGCCGGACGAAGTCAAAATCGACGGCCAGGAATTCTTAGTCTTAAGCGAGAGCGATATCATCGCTGTCATTGAATAATAACCATATGCCCAAACAAATAATTTTTGACGAAAAAGCCCGCTTGGCCCTGAAGAAGGGCGTGGACCAATTAGCCAACGCGGTCAAGATCACCTTGGGCCCGAAGGGCCGCAATGTGGTCATAGACAAGAGCTATGGCGCCCCGACCATCACCAAGGACGGTGTTACGGTCGCCAAGGAGATAGAACTGGCCGACAAATTCGAGAACATCGGCGCGGAAATCATCAAGGAAGTGGCGGCCAAGACCAACGATACCGCCGGCGACGGCACGACCACGGCCACGATTTTGGCCCAGGCCATAATCACCAACGGCCTGAAGCTGGTGGCCGCCGGCGTGAACCCCATTGAAATACGCAAGGGCATCGAGAAACGGGTGGCCGAAATCGTCGCCGAGCTCAAGAAGATGAGCCAAACGATTTCCACGCCCGAAGAAATCACCCAGGTCGCTTCCATTTCCGCCAACGACGCCGAGATCGGGGCCATCATCGCCGAGGCGATGGCCAGTGTCGGCAAGGAAGGCGTCATCACCGTGGAGGAAGGCCAGTCTTTCGGCATTGAGAAAGAAGTCGTGGAAGGCATGCAGTTTGACAAGGGTTACGTCTCGCCCTATATGATCACCAATCCCGAAACCATGAAGGCCGAGATGAACGAACCCTATATCCTAATAACGGACAAAAAAATCTCCGCCATCGCTGACGTCCTGCCCCTTTTGGAAAAAGTCGTGGCTAGCGGCAAGAAAGATTTAGTCATTATTGCCGAAGACATTGACGGCGAGGCCATGGCCACTTTCGTGGTCAACAAACTGCGGGGCACTTTCAATGTCTTGGGCGTCAAGGCGCCCGGTTTCGGCGACCGGCGCCAGGCGATGCTCGAGGATATAGCGGTTTTGACCGGCGGCCACGTGATTTCCGAAGAAGTCGGCCTGAAATTGGACAAGACGGAACTAGAAGACCTGGGCCGGGCGCGTAAAGTCGTCGCTTCCAAAGACAACACCACCATCGTGGACGGTCAGGGCGAGGCGAAGGCGATCAAGGCGCGCGTGGAACAGATAAGGAAAGAAAAGGAATTGGCCGACTCGGATTTTGACAAGGAAAAACTGCAGGAGCGCCTGGCCAAACTGGCCGGCGGCGTCGCCGTCATCAAGGTCGGCGCGGCCACGGAAACGGAAATGAAGGAAAAGAAATACCGCATCGAGGACGCTTTGAACGCTACTAAGGCGGCCGTGGCCGAGGGCGTCGTGCCCGGCGGCGGCCTGGCTTTGGCGATCGCCTGCTACGGCCGTAATTTCAGCCGCTTCGAGGAAGAAATGCGCGGCGGCGAAAAAGCGGCTTTCGGGGAAAGGATCATCAACCAGTCCAGCCTGGAACCGATCAAGCAAATAGCGGCCAACACCGGCGTGGATGGCTCCCTAATTTTGCAAAGGATTATCGAAGAGAACAAGAACGCTAAGACCGTTCGCGGCTATGACGCCGCCCAGGGCGAATTCACGGATATGGTCAAGGCCGGCATCGTCGATCCGACCAAGGTCGTGCGCTCGGCCCTGGAGAACGCGGCTTCCGCGGCGATGATGTTTTTGACCACGGAAGCGGTTATCGCCGACAAGCCGGAAAAAGGAAAACATGAACATAATCATGAGGGCGGCATGGAAGGCTTGGGCATGATGTAATAAAAGGGAAATTCGTCTAAGACAAAAAGATCCAAAAAGGTCTTTTTGTTTTTTATTCCTTGACGAATTTTGGCCGGGGCAATTTTAGCCAAGACGCTTCCTTTCTGCTATAATAAATTTATATCTAAATTTGCCGCGTTTTTTATGCCGGTTAAGAGAAAAACTAAGAAACCAGTGGTCGTGGCCGTGTCCGGCTATTTCAACCCGCTTCACGTCGGGCATTTGGAAATGATAGCCAAAGCGAAAAAGCTGGGCGATAAATTAGTCGCCATAGTCAACAGCGATTACCAGGTGGAACTGAAGGGCCGCGTACCTTTTATGAAGGAAAATGACCGTTTGAAAATCATCAAGGCTTTGCGCGACGTGGACGAAGTTTTTTTGTCCCTGGACCGCGATTTGAGCGTCTGCCGCTCTCTGGCTAAAGTCCGGCCCGATATTTTCGCCAACGGCGGCGACCGCCACAACGTCGGCGACGTGCCCGAGGCCGCGCTTTGCCGGCGTTTAGGCATAAAGATGGTGGACGGTTTGGGTAAAAAAATCCGGGCCAGTTCGGAATTGATTTCCCGGGCCGCCACCGAGAAACTGAAGGCGGCCGGGCAAAGAAAATTAAGAACAAAGGCGGCCGGCCATTAAGTATGAAACGGTTTAATTTACGTTTTTGCTGGTTGATTTTAGTGGTTTTATTTCTCGTTTTATTTTTTTGTTTGATTTTCCTGCCAGTTATTCGCCGCCAGGCCGGCTCGGGGAAAACGCCCTTATTAACGAGAATTATAGCTAAGTTAGCCGGCCGCCAACCGGCGCCAACTCTGCTTTTAAAGGCGGAAAAAACAGTGATCATTCCCGAAGGCCAGACGGTTTTAGACATCGCCGAGACTTTAAGCGCCGCCGGTTTTTGGCCGAGTTCCCAGTTTTTGGACGTGGTCGGTTGGCCGCGCCTGGATTACCGGCATAATAAAAATCATCCCGATTTACCCGATTTTTTTCGGGAATTTTCTTTCTTGGCCGACAAGCCCAGCTATTACGGTCTAGAAGGCTATCTCTTTCCCGATACTTACCGTTTTTACGCCAGCTCCATGCCCGTGGAGGTGGTTGAAAAGATGCTGGCCAATTTTGACCGGAAATTAACGCCGCCAATGCGCGCCGATATCAAGGCCCAGGGCAAGACGATTTATGAAATAGTTACCTTGGCTTCCTTGGTGGAGAAGGAGGCGCCGATAGATTACGCCACCGGCGATAATCGCGACGCCCGCCTTATCGCCGGTATCTTCTGGAATCGCTTGGCCATTGGCCAGGCTTTGCAATCGGACGCCACCTTGTCATATGTCTTGGGCGATAACAAAATCCAGCACAGCGGCGCGGATTTAACGTTTGATTCTCCTTATAATACCTATAAATACTCGGGTTTACCGCCCGGCCCCATCTGTAATCCCGGCCTGTTGGCTTTAGAAGCGGCCGTTTATCCTTTGGTCAGCGATTACAATTATTTTCTCACCGCTGACGGCCAAGTTATTTACGCCAAAACTTACGCCGAACAGATGCTTAACAAACAGAAATATTTAAAATAATTTAACTATGTTTGACCAGCCAGCGACCGTTATCTCTTCTTCAGCCTCAACGCCGCCACCGCCCGTCGGCAGTCCGGAAGGCCGGGGGAAAAAGATAATCATCATCGCCGCCATTGTCGCGGTTTTGGCTCTTTTAGTCGGTGCCGGTTTTTTGATTGTGAAAAAAATAACTTCTCGTCCGGCCGCGCCGGAATCAACCGCCGTTAATGAATTAACTAATGACTGGGCGGACAATCTTTCTCAGGAGAACGCCTCGTCAACGCCGACTTTGCCCGATTTGAACGCGCCGACGACCGCCAGTTCAACGGCGGGCGCGGCTTTTTCCGATTTAGCCATAGAATATTTGTCTTTCGCCGATTTTTATAAAGCGCCCAATAAGCAAGTGGAAACAAAACTGAATGACTATAGCTTGCCTTTAAACGTGAAAATAGACGTGATGAATTATTATGATCTTTCCCGTAAACTTAATTTGGATCCGGCCTTGGACGACTTGAATAATTATGGCTTCGCCACCATTAATAATCCTTGGACCAAGACCGCGCCTGATTTTTATTCTATTTACGCCAATTTGGACGAGAAACAGATCCCGCTTTTTATAAGCGCCGATTTCATCGCCTATTATTACCAAGAAATTTTGAAAAAAGCTTTTAAAAACGTGGAAGAAGACGTTTTTTACGACAATTTATGGGATATTAACAAAGAAATGTATGAGGCCGCCAAAACCCGCTACGAGGCCCGGCTGGCGGCCATGGGCAACGTTAATGATTCAGTTCTAGAAGGCGAACGTTTGGAAACGGCTTTTTTCGCCGTCGCTTTGGAGCTTTTAAAACCGACGGCGGGCCAATTAGCCGCGGCCAATAGCGCCGACCCTAACAAATTCTCAGCCGCCGACGCTGACCGCTTCTATTTCGTTGTGCCGCCCTATTTGCGCGACGATGTTTTAAAAGAAGAAGCGATGATTAGGCAGGCGAAAGGGACGACTAAATCCCCGGTTTTGCTTTATAGCAAAAATTACGCCGATTTTACCGTGCCCGTTGACTACCGCGCCCAGGCCAAATTGAACAACTTCTATCTGACGACCGTTTGGCTCAATGCTGTTTTTCCTTTAAATTACCGCAACAGTCATTGTCCCGACTGTCTTTTGGATTACGCCGATTGGCGGATAAACCTGACCGCCGCCAGTTTCATGGCTCAAGATTTTTCTTCTTTGCCGGAATTAAAAAACAAGTGGGCGCGGGTTTATAAAGTCATGTCATTTTTTAAGGGTTTAAGGGAGGAATTGAATTACGTCCAATATCGCGACGCTTTAACGGCCGTTTTCGGCGCCGACTATAAAATTGATCGTCTCTTTGACGACACTAACAGTGAGGCTAAGGCCAATTTGGAAAAATTACGGAATAAGCTTTTAACCTATAATTTCCCGGCTATTCAGGGCGGTCGCGACCAGAGCCAGCCTGTAGAAGCCGCCCTCCTTGGCTTCCGCATGTTAGCCGAGCCTTTTTCGCCCAATGATTATTTATTCGCTCGCTTGACTTATCCCAATGTCGGCGTTTATCAAGCGGCCAGTTTGCCCAGCGATAATTTGACCGCCTGCCAAGTAAAGGGCGCTTTCAGGCGTTGCCAAGGCTTCGCTCTGGATCCGGTTAATTTGGTTTTTCCGCTCGGCGCCAATGATTATTTTCAGGTCAATACTGATTACGCCGGTTACGCCAGTGCCGCCAGCGATCTAAAAAAGGAATTGACCGAGAGCGGGTTGGCGCACGCCACCAGCTATTGGTCAACGCTGTCTTTAATTGGCGCCTATTTAGAAATGCCGAAAGCAAGTTTGCCGATTTTCAGCCGCAATGAGGCCTGGAACGAAGCCTCGCTAAAAACGGCGCCCGCCCTTTGGGTTAATTGGCAATTGCCTTGGGAAGAATTTTCCCTGAACCAATTGTTTCACGGCCAAGGGCTGACTAATCTCTCCCGCTGGAACGAAAATTCTTACGTGGAACCGAATTTAACCATACTAAACGAACTTATTGCCACCAATGATATGATTAAGGCGATGTTCAATGCTTTGCAATTGGATCGGGAAGCGCCTTTGGCCTTAAGCCTCTTAAGCGGCGCCGGCGATAATTTAAGCCTGTTAAAAGATGTTGTCGTCAAAGAATTGCGGGGCGAAAGTCTTTCCGCCGACGATAATGAAAGCGTGGCCGATTTCACCAAGCAATTGACAATTACGCCGGCCAAAGCGGAAGACAAGCGCCTGACTATAGGTTTCGGCCAACAAAAAACCGGCCTCAAAGAAGATTTAAGCCAGTTGGAATTGATGTTGGTCATTCATCAAGAAGGCGAAAGCAAAGTTTTGTCCGTTGGTCCGGTTTGGGATTATATTGAGAGTAAATAATTCGGTTAATTAAGGGGAATATTTGAAGATATAATCATCATCGTTTATCGACTGCCAGTTGTCGGCGCTTAATTTGGCGGCGTTGATTATCCGGTCGCTTTGGTACCAGTACTTATTGACCACGAGGTAGCCTTCATTTACTCCGACCAGAGCCAAGGCTTGGCGCATGGCTTCACGGTCGGGGTTTTTATATACCATGGCCAAATAATATTGATAAAGAGGGCCGCCGGTGGGTATGGGGTAGAAGTAGAGGGGGCCAAAGATGCTGTTATAATAATGATTAAAACCCAGTTCTTTCAAGGCGGCCGCCGAGACCTGCTGGTCGGCCAAAACCAAATAAGGTCCCCGGGCCTCTTTGTCTATGAGACGGACGGCGCGGATATCGTTTAGGCTGGTGCTGTAGCCGTGAGAATTGAAATACTTGTCAAAGCGAGGGTAGGAGAGATAAAGGCTGACGGATAAAAAAACGGCGCCGAAAAAAAGCCAGATAAGGCGCGTGAGCGTTTCCTGGCGAAGAATTTTTTTAATTAATTGATTAAGGGCTTCTATGAGAAAAGGCAGGAAAAAGAAGGTCATGATTAAAAGCAGGCGGTCGGCGTAATTTTGCTGTTCGTAGCTTATTAAATTGTTAAAACGAATTTGGGCGCTGAAGATATAGGCCGCCAAGAGAGACAGGTTCATGAACAAAAGGCCGTTTTCCGACAAGTCGCGGCGCACTTCTCGCGGGCGGAAGAAATAAAAATAGGCGAGACTGGCGATAATGAAAGCGGCCAGCCAGAGATTGTAATTGTTTTTAAAAAAATAGACGGCGTTTATAAACCAAGTTTCCCGACCGGCCGCACTTAAAGTCGTGATTAAATTTTTAAAGGGCGCCCAGAGGGAAGCGGCCTTTAAAGCCGTGATTTTTTGGCCGTCGGCGAAAAATAAAGCCAAGGGCAAGAGCACGGCGTTGGCGCTAAAAATACTCAGGCTAAGAAATTTTCTGGCCGCCGGGCGCAGACCTTCCTGGCGGCGTTTTAAAAATAGCCAGGCGCTCCAGAAAATCGCCGGCAGGCCGGTCAAGGGGTGAATGGCTAAAGCCGCCAAAGCGAGCACAAAAACTTTTACCGGTCGAGCCCGGCTTAGACCGGTGAAAATAGCCAAGAGCAGGAAAAGGTAGCTTAAATTTTGCGGAGTGGTGACGATAAAAGGTGAAAAAGTCAGTCCGAGCAAAAACAAGACGCTTAAAAATTCGGACAGGCGCTGGTTTCTCTCGCCGGCACTTTCATCGGCGCGCCTTAAAAAACGAAAAGCGGCTAGGGGCAGGAAAAGGGCGGTTAAAAAGGGCACTAAAATTTTATTGAGAGCGTAAATGGAAAGCGTCGTCAACTTATGGAGGCTGACGATTAAGCCGTATTGACCGAGATAATAAGGGGGTTTGGGTAAAACGGCGCCGCGCGCGTCGATTAATTCCATGGTCGCCTGATGGACGAAGGGGTCATAGCCGTAGCCGATTTTATAGATAATAACGGCCACGGCTAAAGGCAATAAATAATGGGCGCTTAAGAAGACGATTTTTAAGCCGGCGGAAAGGTTCCGGCGCCAAAGCAAATGCGCCAAAACCAAGGAAGCTAAGCCGTAGAAAATGAAAAAGCGGATTGAGACCACCTGCCAGGGGGAAATAAGAGCTTTATCGCTTCGACCTAACCATAAAAAGGCGGCTGCCGCCAGAAAGAAAAGGATATAGATCAATAATACCAAAAAGGATTTTTTATTTAATTTTAGGTAATTTTTTTCAATGGAACGGTTTTTTTCCAGCGCTTCCGGCCGCCAATTTTTAAGCAAAAGAAAAAAAGTGAGCAAACTTAAAAATAGGGCGATTAAGACTCCAACCCAATTTAAAGCCCAAAAATAATAGACGAGGGCGCTAAAAATAATCAATAAGGAAAGGAAAAGCAAGAGGTAATCATTAATGTTGGCGGCCAGTTTTACAATAATATTCCTGGTTTTCATAGTATTATCATCATAGCAAATTCTTGCTAAAAATGGCAATTTCCGATAACATAAAGTTAATGAAAACTAATCTCAAAAAACAGTTGCCCGCGCTTATCGTCGGCCTTTTGGCCGCGGTTTTTTTCGCGGCCACGGCCGCTTTCAATTACTTGGTCCAAACTAAAGATTACGTCTCCTGGTCTTCGCCGGACGAGAACGCTAATTATTTTTTCAGCGAGGAGTTCGCCCGCACCGGGCGGTTGGCCTTTTTTGATCCGGCGGCGCCTTACGGCAATAATATTTTAATGCCGCGCAGCGTCCGCGACGACTTTGGTTGGCTAAAACCGGTGAGCTTTTTGGGTTTACTTTTAATCTACGGCGGCATCGCTTTTTGCTTGGGGACGGCGGTTATTCCTTTTTTGACTCCGCTCTTCGCCGCCTTAGGCATTATTCTTTTTTATTTCTTGACGCGCCGGCTTTTCGGCCGCCGCGTCGCTTTAATCTCGGCTTGTCTTTTGGCGGTTTTCCCGGTCTATATTTATTATTCCGTCAGGAGCATGTTCCATAATGTTCTCTTTGTTGTTTTATTGTTGGCCGCCAGTTATTTGGCCGTTTTAGCCGTCGGGAAAAAACAGGCAAGAGAAAAAAGAAAATTTCTGTCCCTTCCTTTTTCTCCTTGCTTTTCTTGGGAATTCGCGGCCGCTTTCGCCGCCGGCCTTTTGGCCGGCCTGGCTGTCATCACTCGCACTTCCGAATTGCTTTGGCTGGTTCCGGCTGGTTTCGTCATTTGGCTTTTTTACGCCCGCCGTTTCGGCCTGATGAAACTAATTTTATTTTTGGCCGGACTTTTCCTCGCGCTTTTACCGGTTATTTATTATAATCAAGCTCTGTACGGTTCGATTTTTCACGGCGGCTATAACGAAATGAACCGTTCCCTGGATTCCATTTCTCAAAGCGGCGGTGATCTCGTCACCCGGGTTTTTTCCGGCGGAGTTAATCAATTCGGCGTTTATTTGGCGGTTATCGCCAAGAACGTTTTTTATTTCGGTTTTCACCCCGGCCAGTCTTTAAATCTGTTCGGGAATTACGTGGTTAAAATGTTTCCTTATTTATTTTTTCCCGCCTTGCTCGGTTTTGTCCTTTTGCTCGGCCAGAATAGCCGGCGCTGGCAAAAAAAACATTTGGTCTACGTTTTGGCTGGCTTGATTTTAACGGCGATTTTGCTTTTTTATTACGGCAGTTGGCGCTTTAACGACAATCCCGATCCGAGTCGCTTTACTATTGGCAATTCCTATACCCGTTATTGGTTGCCAATTTATCTTTTTCTTTTGCCTTTGGCCACCTTAGCTATAGTTAAAGTTAGTCGTTTTATTTTCTGGTCAAAGGTTAAAACTCATGATAGGCTTAGGCAGTGGGCAGCCAGTGCTTTGCAGGCGGCGCTGGTTTTAACCTTCGCTGCTTTGTCTTTAGTTTTTGTTTTGTACGGCTCCGAAGAAGGTTTGGCGTCCTTGTATGATAGTACCTTAGCGGAAAGGGCCTCGGCTCGACAAGTTCTGTCTCTGACCGAACCGGCCGCCGTTATTATCACGACTTATTACGATAAACTCTTATTTCCTTACCGGCGTATTATCATGGGTCGCTTGCCCAATGAGGAAATTGAACAGGCGGCCAAGAATTTGACGCGCCGATACCCGGTTTATTACTATAATTTTTATCTGGACCCGGCCGCCGTTAATTATTTGAATATCGGTAAACTTTCCGCTTACGGCCTGAAATTGGAGCTCATAAAAAAAATTAACGGCCAGTTCGGCCTTTATCGTTTAAACACTTCTGCTTATGAGCCTGAGAGCCAATAAACGCTATCATATCATCACCATCGGTTGCCAGATGAACAAGGCGGACAGCGAACGGCTGGCTGCTTTTTTAGAGAGCCAAGACTATCGGGAAGCGGCCCGGGCGAAGGCGGCCGATTTGCTTTTAATCAACACTTGCGGGGTCAGGCAGGCGGCCGAAGACCGCGTCTACGGCTTGGCAACCAGCGTCAAACGCGAAAATCCGGCCGGCAAGATAGTTATAACGGGCTGTTTAAGCCAGCGTGAAGACGTGAAAAAACGTCTGGCCGGCTGTGCCGACCTGTTTTTGCCGATTAACGAGATGTTCCGTTTGCCGGAATTATTGGCCGGTGAGAAATTAAAGCCATATTTCAGCTTGGACGCGGTCAGAAAGCGTCAGGGCGAGAAATATTTAACCATCACTCCCAAACTGTCTACGCGTTTTAGCGCCTATGTACCCATCGGCAACGGCTGCGACAATTTTTGCGCCTATTGCGTCGTGCCTTATGTTCGCGGCCGCGAGGTTTATCGGCCGGCCGAAGATATCATCAAGGAAGTAGAGGCTTTGATAAAAACAGGTTATAAAGAAATTTATTTGTTGGCCCAGAACGTTAACAGTTATCGCGACAGAGATTATGACTTTCCTCGTCTCTTAACGACTTTAAGCCGCTTCCCAGGCCGTTTTTGGCTGCGCTTTTTTTCCAGCCACCCCAAGGACATGAACGACAAGCTCATTAAGGCCTTGGCCGCTTCACCCAAGATTTGCCGGCATTTGCATTTGCCCGTTCAGGCCGGTGACGACGCCGTCTTAAAAGCCATGAACCGGCATTATACTATTAGCCATTATCAATCCCTGATTAAAAAAGCCCGCCGGGCCAAGCCGGGTTTGGCGGTGACAACCGATGTTATCGTCGGTTTTCCCGGCGAAACGAAAAAGCAGTTTCTGGCCACGGCTAAACTTTTCCGGGAAGTGAAATTTGACCTCGCCTATATCGCCCCATACAGTCCTCGGCCGCAAACCGCCGCCTATAGATTGAAAGACGACGTCGACCGCGAAGAAAAGCGCCGCCGCTTCAAGGTCCTGACGGACATTTTGAAAAAGACGGCCCTGGCCAACAACAGGAAATACTTGGGCCAAACCGTGACGGTTTTGGTGGAAGGGAAAAATCGGGCGGGGAAATACTATGGCCGGACGGACAGCTATAAGACGGTCCTGTTTACGGCGGAAAATTTTCGCCGGAAAAAGAAGAGCTTGATCGGGGAGTTCGCGGAAATTGAAATAAAAACCGCTTATGATTTCGGCCTGGCCGGGGTTTTAAAATAAAAAAAGAGCGTCTTGGAAAATGAGGGGACGCTCAAGCCTCGAAATTTCCTCGCAAGAGATAGCCGTTAGATCGCCGTTCTCGTGACGATGTTCTGTAAAGCCATTTTTTTTATCGTTTTTTGGTTTTAGTTAATAATAAATAGTTTGAAAAAGGACATTTATATTATAGCAAATCGGCCTAATTTATGGAAAAATTTATCCCCAAGCGTAATCTTAAAGCCATTAAAGCCAAAGCGAAAGTTTTGGTCATTTTAGGCCCGACCGCTTCGGGTAAGACAAGCTTGGGCGCGGCCTTGGCCGCCGAATTCAACGGGGAAATCGTCAGCGCCGACAGTCGCCAGGTCTATAAAGGCCTGGACGTGGGCACGGGCAAGGATTTAAGCGAATATAAAGTCTGGGGGAAGAAAATCATTTATCATTTAATAGATGTTGTCGGCCCAAAAAGGCAATTCGACGTCGCCCGTTACCAAAGCGCCGCCCTGAAGGCGATCGCGGGCATCTTGGAACGCGGCCGCCTGCCGATCATAGTCGGCGGCAGCGGCCTTTATTTGCAGGCCCTGGTGGACAATTACCGCCTGGCCGCTTTTAAGGCCGGCGCCAAGCGCGCCCACTGGGAAAAATTGCCGACCGAAGAGCTTTTGGAAAAGATCGCCGCCTTGAAGCCGGGTTTCGCCAAGCGCCTCAACAACAGCGAACGCCATAACGCCCGCCGTTTGGCCCGTTACCTGGAAATCATCAGGGCCGGCGGATCTCGGGCCGGGAAAAAAGAGAGACTTTATGATTTCCTCCTGCTCGGTCTGACTTGGCCAGACGAAGTTTTGCGGCGCCGCATCGCCGAACGCCTGCAAGCGCGTTTGGAGAAGGAAGATCTGATCGGCGAAGTCAAGGCCTTGCATAAGGCCAGCGTTTCCTGGCCGCGCCTGGCCGCTTTCGGCTTGGAATATAAATTCGTTTCCCGTTATTTAAAGGGAGAATTGGGCTACGAGGAGATGGCGGAAAGATTGGCCACGGCCATTTACCGTTTCGCCAAGAGGCAGAAAACCTGGTTCAAGCGCTGGGAAAAACAGGGGACGGAAATTAAGTGGATAAAAGATAAGGGGGAAGCGGAAAAATTGGTTGGAAAGTGGCTTTGAAAAAAGGGCGCCGGCCAGGCGGAAAAAATTTATAAAATAAAAAAGCCGGGTTTGCATCCGGCCCTTTTTTACGGTCGGCCCGGTTTTATCGCAAAAATTTTTCCAATAGTTCCTTGACCGTTTTCGGGTTGGCTTGGCCGCGCGTTTGCGCCATTACCTGGCCGATGAAGAATTGCAGAAGGCCGGTCTTGCCTTTCTTGTACTCGGCCGCCTGCTTGGTATTGGCGGCAATCGTTTTTTTGACCGCTTTTTCCAAAGCGAGAGCGTCGTCAATCTGCTCCAGGCCTTCAGCGGCCATGATGTCGGTCGGGTCGCCGCCCCTTTCGTACATTATTTGGAGGATTTTTTGTCCGGCCGAGGAATTGATTTTTCCTTGGTAAAGCAAACAGGCCAGTTCGGCGAAATTTTCCGCCGTCAATTTCAGATCGGCCACCGTCTTACGGTCGGCATGCAAATATTTCAAGAGTTCGGAAGTGATGAGATTGACGGCCGTTTTCGCCAGGCGCTTTTCCTGGCGCTCTTCTTCGTCGCCGTTCGCCTCTATCCAGGCGTCCAGTTCGGAAATGACATCTTCCGTCCAATTGGCCAGCGCCTTGTCCGCGACCAAAACGGCGGCCAATTTTCTCTCCAAGCCGTATTGCTTGAGGAAGCGCCGTTCCTTTTCGGCCGGCAGTTCGGGCAGGGACGCTTTTAGGCGCTGGCGGTAGGCGGGCGTGATTTTCAAAGGCGGGATGTCCGGTTCGGGAAAATAGCGGTAGTCGGCCGAAGTTTCCTTACTCCTCTGACTGACGGTTTCATTTTTACTTTCGTCCCAACCGCGCGTTTCCGCCCTGACTTTTTCGCCTTTTACCAAGAGAGTCGTTTGGCGGGCGATTTCAAAATTTATGGCTTTTTCCACCGCCCGAAAAGAATTTAAGTTCTTTACTTCCACTTTTGGATTTAATTGATAATCGTCTCTGGCGACAATTTTTCCGTCTTGATAAAGCCAGTGGCCCTTTTCCTGGACGCTAACGTTGGCCTCGCAGCGCATCTCGCCTTTTTCCATGTCGGCTTTGCTGATTTCCAAATAACGCAGAATTTGCTGGTAGGCTTGGCAGAATTTTTTCGCTTCCCCGGCGTCTTTTATGATCGGCTCGGTAACCATTTCCATTAGCGGTGTGCCGGCGCGATTAAAGTCTATCAAGGTATAGCCCTTGTCTTTGAAATGCAAAGATTTGCCCGTGTCTTCTTCCAAATGGACGCGGGTGATTAAAATTTTATGCCCATCTATGTCTAGCCAGCCGTTGACCGCGAAAGGCAAATCATATTGCGAAATTTGGTAACCCTTGGGCAAGTCGGGGTAGAAATAGTTTTTGCGGTCAAATTTGGAAAGGGGGTTGATGCGGCAGTTTAAAGCCAAGCCGGTTAAAATCGTCCAATCAATCGCTTCCTGGTTGGGCACGGGCAAAGTGCCCGGATGGCCCAGGCAAATCGGACAGACCGTCGTGTTCGGCGCCTTGTCGGCGCCGCCGTTGTCGCAGGCGCAGAACATCTTGCTTTTAGTTTTTAGCTCGGCGTGGATTTCCAGGCCGATGAGAGCGTCGTAAGTCATGAATTTAAAAATTTTTGCCTTTTTAAAATTTGCCCGAACTGCCGAAGCCGTTTTCCTGGCGCTCGGTTTCGTTTAAAGGGCTTTCACTAATTTCTAAGTCTAAAACCGGCTGAATGAGAATTTGCGCGACTTTTTGGCCTTGGGCGATATGGAAAATATCCTCGCTTAAATTTTTAACCACTACTTTGACCTCACCGCGGTAGTTGGCGTCAATGACGCCGCCTAAAGTGGTGATGCCTTCGGCCGCCAGGCCGCTTTTATCCCAAATCAGGCCGACATAGCCTTCGGGAATAGCCATTTTGACGCCGGTTTTGACCGTAGTCTGGGCATAAGGAGCGAGAGAATAATTCTCGGCGGCATAAAGGTCGTAGGCGGCATCGCCGACGTGCGCTTTTTGCGGCAGTTTGGCCTCCGGGGAAATTTTTTCCACCAGCAGATGGCCGTCGATTTTAAAACTGATTTTTTCCGGCGCGTTTTTGTTGATTATCTCGCCGACGGACTGGAAGCCGGCCGCTTTTTTGGCGCCCGCCCTGACGGTCAAGAATTTTTTGACTTGGTGCCAAAGTTCTTCCTGGATTACGTCTATCGGCCGGTTGGCGTTTATTTTCAGCCAGCCGTATTCTTGGCGCAGTTTTAGATGCGCCCAACGGACTTTAGTGAGTAAATCCTCGTCATTTTCATGGCGGTGATTATTTTCAACCGCTTCCTTAAACCTTTCGCCATCAAAAAGAAAAACCAAATCCTCTTCCACTAAGCCGGCGTTAATGGTTTTAAGATAATTTTCCTCCACGCCCGCGCCCAAACCCCAAGCGATACCTGTGCCTTTATAATCCTCGGCGACTATAATCGCGCCCGCCGCTAAGTCAGTCTCTAATTTTTCTTGGTATTGGAAGCGGTTAAAAGCGTAAATTGTCTGCGCTTCCCGCGGGCTTAAACGATGGGGATTATCCCGCCGCAGATATTCGTTTAAAATCGGGCCGGAAGGAGTGAGTTCGTAAAGAGGGTATTTTAAATATTGCGCTCGGTAGCCTTCCTGGCGCAAACGTTCCACCAATAATTTCGCCTGCACACTTTTGCCCAAGTTATTGATCCCGTAAATGACGATAAGTTTTCCCGGATAATTAGACATAATCTTTTTTCAGAGCGGCAACGAGGCCGTCTATTTGTCGGTAAAAGTTTTGCAAAGAAGCGTTATTATCCAAGCGCTGATCGGCCGTCGTCAGGACGCGCGGAATTTCCTGTTCCGCCTCTTTTTCCTCGTCCGCCCTAAATTCGGTGTAAGTCTTTTTGGCGTCACCGGCGTTTTCGTTTCGTTTGATTAGACGTTGGTAGCGAATTTCTGGATCAGCGTCCACGGCCACCAGCTGCCAGCCGGGGAGTTTTTTCAGATAAACAATATCGTCCAAGCGCCGGACGCCGTCAATAACGACGATGCTTTTTGGCTCGTTTTTAGCTTCTTCGGCCATGACGCGCGCTAAAACATCGCCGCCGAAGCGATCACGCAAGCAAGAGGATAGGTTTTGCAAATTCTCGCGGCTGACAGGCAAATAGAGACGGTTTAAGATATCACGCAGGATCGTGGAAAAGCGGTGTCCGCCCGCCCCGTATTTTTCTTGTAAATATTTTTTGGCCACCTCCTTGCCGCTGGCCGCCAAACCGACCAAGCCGATAATTATTTTGGGCATATTATTTTTTCGCTTCGCTTCTAATTTGTTCGTCGTTTTGCTTCTCGCGACTAACAATGTCCTGCAAGCCGCGCCGCGCGTCCCAATCGTCGGGATCAAGATCGGCACGCAATTTTAAATTAGGCAGGCGTTCTAAAACGGCGGCATGCATTTTGTGGGCGATTTTTCTTAAAGTCGGGTGGACGGTGCGTCCGGAACGCAGCTCAATGACGTAAACGGCGGCCGTCAAGGGGAAGGTGAACTGACAGGCGACGTCAAAGCCGATGGCAACGTAATATTGTTTTATTTCCGCCGGCGCCTTTAGGGCGTCAATGGCCGTCCTTTGACTGGCGATTAACGTTTCGGCTTCCTGACGGATAGTTTCCGGCAATTGCTCCAAATACCAAGGGTTGAAACCCAAGGCGGTCGTCAAAAGCGGCATGCGGCAAAGGCCGTTGCGATGGCGCTGAATGTCGCGGAAGGAACCAAAGTCCAAGCGGAAACGGAAAGTAAACGTGCCCAAATCGTTAAGGAAGTTCGGCAAGCCGGTTTTTGGTGGCCGGCCGTTAAAGATCTCTTGATAAGGCGCCAAGTCTTTCGGTTTTATAGTGCTTTGTAGATTAAAATCGGGGGCTTCGGTCGGGGGAAAATAGCTGTATTTTTTTACCATTTCTTCGCGGTAGCTTTCCTGTTTAGGCTCTAAGACATGAGAAAAACTATGGGAATATTTTTGCTTAAGTTGGCTTAAAATTATTTCCGCCACTTGCCGCACTTCTTCTAAAGGATGATGACGCAGTAAAGCCAAATGATCCCAGGCTTGGCGCAAATTCGTGTGCCAGCTTAATTGCGTCGTGATGCCGGCCGGCAAAAAACCGCGCAAAGAATCAAAGGCCCGGGCTTTAATGGCTTTTAAATACATGGCTTCATTTTCTTCCGGCTGGCGCGGATATTTGGCTTGCAAATGAGTCTGCGTCGCTTCCTGGTGGCGGGTATAGAAACTCATCCAGTCATCCAGGATTTTTTTTGATTCAGGAAGTCCCATGGGATCGACCAGGGGCTGCTTGGACATATCAATATAGCGGGTGCTGGTTTCCTGGCCGCTGTAAAGCTGCCAGTCTTGAATGGCTTTGTCGCCCAAGATACTGATATTTTCTATAAAAATGGTGGTGCTGCCGCAATCGGCGATGCTGGCGTGGCCGTAACCGACGTAAAAAGTTTCCATGAACTTGCCCGAGTCGCTCTGCCGCACTTTGGCCACGTGTTCGGTAACGCTTTTCGGACTGCGCGAATAAAGAGCCTGCAACATGGCATTGTCCTCGGGATTGAATTCGTCGTAAATAAAAATATTGGCCATAAAATTATTTGTTTCTCTTATTGATCTTCGTAAGGGGCGATAGTGCCGTCCAGAAGCGTGAATTCCACGCCCGCTTCTTTAAAAACTTCTTTACTCCTTTCGCTGTCGTGGTAGTCCTGCTGGCAAACGACGCGTTTAATGCCGGCGTTGATGATTATTTTGGCGCAGGTATAGCAGGGCGTCATTTTGGCATAAAGGGTGCCGCCGTCCAAAGAGACGCCGAATTTGGCCGCCTGGCAAATGGCGTTTTGCTCGGCGTGGGTGGTGCGAATGCAATGCCGGGAAACGCTGCCGTCATCGTTGGTGACGGTGTGCATTTCATGGCCGATTTCGTCGCAATGGGGCAAGCCGACCGGCGAACCGACGTAGCCGGTGGAGATGATTCTTTTTTCTTTGGTGACGACACAGCCGGCACGGCCGCGATCACAAGAACCGCGACTGCCGACCATGTCCACGATTTTCATGAAATACTCGTCCCAGGAGGGGCGTTTATAAACGTTTTTTTGAGCGGCGTTAGACGAATTCATAAATTTTAAATTTTAAAGCCGATTTTAGGAATAATTTTTAAATAATTTAAGTACTTACATTCTAATATATTATTTTAAGAAAATAAATCTTGACAGATGATAATTAATGTTCCCATGACTTTTAAAAAAAGAAAAAAAAGGTTAAACTATAGACGGATATTTTAAAGAAAAATCCTTTTTTAATTATTATCTTAACTCAACTGGATGTCAGTTTTCCGTATTAATAATTTAGCCTG
>CAZXZR010000004.1:0-43505 GCA_964645545.1 uncultured Gammaproteobacteria bacterium
AGATACATATTTATGAAAACTTTTGAAAACCCGCCTACGATCGTAGACTCAACTAAAAAACAAAGAGGAAAAGAAGAAACCATATCCCTTATCAATGGGTTGGAAGGAGAAGTTTCTGAACTTAAAGAAAGACAAAGAGAAGGATATAAAGGACAAGAACGTTAGAGATGCTAGAATGGACACTGATTTAATAAATTTTGAAAAAGCTAAATTAAATATTGTAAAAGAATTTGGATCAGCTTCGCTGGAGCAGATAAAAGCGGCAATTGAACAAAAAGAAAAACAATTTGGAGAAAAACAGCGTCTCTTCCTGCAACCTATTAATGTATATGGCCCTAAAGCTGAGGAAGTTGGCCCTAGATATGAAGCATTGCAGGGATTAAACGAAGAAAGATTAGAGCTTGGTACTATATACAATGAAATTGAAGTTTTGAAGTGGCTATCTGGTGAACAAGCTGTTCATACTGAACTGACTTTCAAAAATGGAAGCCCCGAATAATATACCGCCCTGTCACTATTTTTAAATATCTATGATTAAGGGGCTTAATTAGCCTCTTTTTCAAAATTATAGATAAATTTATTATTAACCAACATTCCTATATCATACCAAGCTCTCCGCAGCCAGGCAAAAACAGAGTAGGCAAAAACATGGTTTACGGCTCTGTTTTTCGTTTTATCTCTTTGGATAAACCTATTTTCGCCGAGTCTTTTTTCAAAATCGTGCCTTTTTATTTTACTAAATTCCCCTTATTTGTTATGAATTTTAAAAAAAATCAACCATGAAACCAAAAAATAGAATAATTTTAGGTGATGCCCTGGAAATTTTAAAAAAAATTGACAACGATTTTGTTGATTTAGGGATCACGTCGCCGCCCTATAACAAAGGGGAAAGGCATAAGGGTTGGCTGGTAAAAAATGTTAAATACAGTCTGGCAAGTGATAATATTCCTGAAAAAATTTATCAAGAGCAACAGATTCAGGTGTTAAATGAAATTTATCGGGTTACAAAATCGGGCGGTTCATTTTTTTTATAATCATAAAACAAGATGGGTACAAGGAGAAATGTTGCATCCGATCATTTGGCTTCAAAAAACAAAGTGGATAATCAGGCAAGAGATTATTTGGGATAGAATGATCGCGGCCAATATTAGGGGCTGGCGGTTTTGGCAAGTGGATGAAAGAATTTACTGGCTTTATAAACCGTTGGCCGGAGATAGAATCGGCAAAGAATTAAAATCCAAACACGCCTTATTAACATCAGTCTGGCGGTTTCCCCCGGAAAGGAAAAATGGGCATCCCGCTCCGTTCCCGATAATTTTACCGGCCAGAATAATTTATTCTATTTTAGACGCTAAAAAAGGCATGGTTTTAGACCCTTATGTTGGTAGCGGAACAACCTGTTTAGCCGCGAAACTATTAGGTTCAAATTATATTGGCATAGACATTTCTAAAGAATATGTAAAAGATGCAGAAAATAGATTAAAAAATTATTTAAGTTATAAAGACAAAGTCGATGAAGAAATAGCTAAGCATATTGTCGAGAAAACATTTGCGGACAGAAAAAATAACCACGAAAATACCGGGAAATACCGTCAAGGAATAACTTCGGCGCAAACAAAACTTTTATAATCAAGATTTGATGTTTTGTTTAAATAACACTCCAGCCTTCCGCGTATTGAGAAAAAATATCTATGACGACCGTCGCCCTATTTTTCGGCGGGCCGGGCAGCGAAGCCAGCGTCTCCGTCGCCTCGGCCAAGAACATCGCCGCCAACTTTCCCCGGGATAAATACCGCCTGCTCTTGTGCTATTGGCACAAGGACCGCCGTTTCTATCTCCCGAAAAGCCTGGCGGCCATAAAAAATCTAAGATCAGCCCGGCCGATAAATGGCGATGACTTTTCCCGGCTCTTCGACGTCGCCTTGCTCATGACCCACGGCCGCTACGGCGAAGACGGCGCCTTGCAGGGCATCCTGGAAGCCCGGGGCATAAAGTATTGCGGCTGCCACGTCTTGAGCTCGGCCCTGTGCATGGACAAATCCATATTCAAGGACTTGATGGCTGGCCACGGGATCAGCCAGGTGCGCTATCAGACCGTGGATTTTTCTTTAGCCTCGCCGGCGGAGATAAAAAAGACCGTGGCCGTCTGCCGAACGCGGTTCCGCTTCCCCTGGTACGTCAAGCCGGCCAACTCCGGCTCGTCGGTCGGCATCAGCCGCGTCACGGCCCCGGGGCAGATCCCGGCCGCTCTGAAACTGGCCCGGCGCTACGATAGCAAGGTCATCATCGAAGAGGGGCTGGTCAGCCCGAAGGAGATAGAAGTGGCGGTCCTAGGTAACGCCCAACTGCTGGTTTCCCGGCCGGGCGAACTGCGGCTGGCCAAAGATTTTTATAATTACGAGGATAAATATAAATTGGGACAGGCCCGCCAGGTCATCCCGGCGGCTATTAGCCCCGCCCAAGCCAGGAATATAAGGGCTTTGGCCCGGACCGCCTATCGCCTGGCCGATTGCCGCGGTTTCGCCCGGGTGGATTTCTTCCTGGCCCGCGGCCGGATTTACCTCAACGAAATCAATACCTTGCCCGGCTTTACCGACATTTCCATGTTCCCGCAGCTGCTCCAGGACCAAGGGCTGAGCTACCGGCAGCTGATCGAAAAGATAATCGCCTTGGCCTATTAAACCGGGCTTGCTTCGGCCGCCGGCCGTTTTTGGCTGTTTAAGGCGGAAGTTTTCGGCGGTGATGCAAAAAAAGGAGCCTTCGTGCTCCTTTTAACTTGCAAATTCCGCCCGGCTTGCCGTGCGGAGACTCGTTAATGTCCTTAGTTTCGCGACCGGAATAATTGCCTTAGTTTGGAAAATAGACGCCGACCGACCAACAAAAACGGCGGCCGCCAACCGTTTACCAGCCAGGCCCGTTTTAATTCCCGCCAGCCTTGCCGGCGCTGTTTCAGGTCGCGGCCGCTCAAGCCGCCGGCGCGCATGATTACCAGGATTTCCGGTATATAAACGGGCTTGAGGCCATGTCTTTTTAAAAGCCGGAGCAGAAATTCGTAATCGGCGGCCAGGCGGAAGGAAGGATTGAAGCCGCCATATTTTTCATAGGCCGTCCTTTTGACGAAGCAGGCCGGATGGGGCATGATCCAACCGCGGCGCAGGCGCTCCGGGCGGTATTGGCCCGCCCGCCAGCGCCGGACGGTTTTTTCGGGGTTGTCCGCCTTGACTATCTCCAGGTCGCCGTAGACGATTTCCGTTTCCGGATGGCTGGCGAAGGCGGCGGCGACCTTGGTCAGGACATTTTTGTCCGCGTAAAAGTCGTCGGCGTTCAAGATGCCGATGATGTCGCCGCTCGCCCGGCCAATGCCTTTATTCATGGCGTCATATATGCCCTGGTCCGGTTCGGAAACCAGGGTCAGGGGCAGGTCCGCCCGTTCTCGGGCTATTACTGCCAGCGTGCCGTCGCTGGAGCCGCCGTCGATGATGATGTATTCCCAATCCTTGTAGGTCTGGGCTTTCAGGCTAGCCAGGGTCTGGCTAATAGTTGAAGCGCTGTTGAGGCAGGGAGTGATGAGGGAGAAGGTCATAGGAAGAATCCCTTAATCTTGGCAATTACCTCGTCTTGCTCCTCCGGCTCCAGGAAAGGATAGCAGGGTAGGGATAATATTTCTTTTTGATAAGTGTCGGTTTTTTCCAATATGAGATCGGGATATTCTTGGCGGTAGCAGGGCTGTTGGTGGATGGGAGTCGGATAATGGATTAAGGTTTCGACGCCATTTTTTTCTAAATGGGCCTTGAGGGCGTCGCGGCGGCCGTTTAGAATCCGGATGACGAACAGGTGGTAGGCGCCAGCCGGATCGAAAGGCAGGACGTTCAAGCCGCTGAGTGGCGCGAGCGCCTCCACGTATTTTCTCGCTATCTGGCGCCGACGGGCCACCAACTCAGCTAGGGCCGGCAGCTTGACGTCCAGCAGCGCGGCCGTTAAGGCATTGAGGCGCAAATTATCGCCTTTAATGACGTGTTCGTAGCGCCCGGCTTGGCCGTAATTGCGGTACTGCTTGGCAAAGTCGCGTGCCCCCTCGTCGTTAGTGGCGATCAAACCGCCTTCTCCTATAGCCCCCAGGTTCTTAGTCGGGTAAAAGCTGAACGCTTTTGTGTTAATTTTTCCATCCGGCCCGAAATCGGCGCCGGCGGCTTGGGCCGCGTCTTCAATGACCAGCAGATTGTGCTTGGCCGCGATTTTGCCGATCGCCGTCAAGTCGGCCGGGCGGCCGAAAAGATGCACCGGCAGAATGGCCCTGGTCCGAGGCGTAATTAGGGGCGCAATTTTATTTTCATCCATTAAAAAATCGTCCTTTATGTCTGCGAAAACCGGTCGGGCGCCGATTTGCGATATGGCCAGGCTGGTGGCTACGGCGCTGTTGGCCACGGTGATGACCTCGTCCCCGGATTTAACCCCCTTGGCCAGCAGGGCGACTTTCAGAGCGGCTAGTCCCGTGGCCACGGTGACGGCGTACTTATAGCCGACGACGGCGGCGAAGTGATTTTCGAATTCCTCGCTGGCCGGGCCGAGGACGTAAAAACCGGCGCGGCCGAATTTTTCAAAGGCGCCCTCTAATTTTGCTTCAAAATGTCGCCATTCGCGGGTTAAATCAAGGAAGGGAACCGGCATAGATTATTGACGACGGATAAATTTCTTGAATTCGCCGTAGTCGCGGATATAGTCGCTGGCCCGGTAATAGTCGCTGGCCAGGACCAGGATAACGCAGTCCGGTGAAAAACGCGTCATAGTATGCCAGAGGCGCGGGCCGAGGCGGAGGCCATAATAGGGATTATCGAAATTAATGGTTTGTTTTGTCCGGCCGTCGTCCAGGGTCAGCCGGAAATGGCCGTTGACGCAGAAGATTATCTGTTCCAGTTTCTTATGGGCGTGCCAGCCGCGGTGCGCCTTTTTGTTGAAAAGGTGGTTGATGAAATAGACGCGCTTGATGGGGAAGGGGATATTGCGCCGGCCTTCGGCAATGACTAAGTTGCCGTCGGGGAAGTCATTGAAAAACTGGCATTTAACGACTCCGGAATTTTTGACTTTGATTTTGGGCAGCCGCATAAATTCTTTTTAGCTTTTGTTTTAATCTCTCTCCAAAGTTTTCCGGCTCTCGGAAGCCGTAATTGAATCGCGGTTCCCGCGCCTTAATTTCGCTGATTATTTCTTTCAGCTCGGTTTCGTAGGACGGGTAGATTAGTTCGGCCGCGGCCGGATTCAGCCTGTAGAAGGAAGAATGCCTTTGGAATTTGTCCATTCCCAGGATCTTGAAGGTATGGAAATGGTAGAAGATCAGGGGATGGCCATTAACCATTATTTTGCTGTCTTTAGCCGTTATTTCGTAATGGTCAAGATTCCAGGGAGCGACATTGGCCGCTTCGTTTTTAAGCACATAGACGCCGGCGAATTTTTCCGGCCAGGCGTTTAAATAGAGCTGGTCGCCGAACTTGCCGTCTTCATGCTTATTATAGCACCATTTTAGGCATTCGCCCTGCCACCACTCCAGGCAAGCCAGGCCGCGCGCGTCATTTTTAAACAGCACCAGGGCCACGTTGTAAATGCCTTTTTTCTCCAAGTATTTCAGAGCCGGAGCGTAGTTATGGCGGATGATGAGGATGGAGTCGCTGCCCAGCTCGTCAAAAATCGGCTGGGGCGAGGAATAAAAATAAATGTCGCTGTCCAAGTAAGCCAGGTGGTCTAGGCCGGGTTCATTTTTTAATAAGTAATAGGTAAACACCGACCCGAGCGTCCAGCAGTATTCCCCCCAGGAGCGGTTGGCTTTGGCCGCTAACAGCTTTGGTCCTTCAATATCTTTTAAAGAGACAAGGATGACATTCTTTAAGGACATTTTTTTCAAGAGTCCGTAGCACTCATCATCTAGGCATAATATCCATAATTTAAAATCGCCGGCCTGCCGTAAAAGCGAGCGGTAAAGCGCCAGTCCGTGGTAGAGGTAATTCCTGTCAAACAGGGTGCAGAAGTTATATACCATATTTTAAAGTCGCCTGATTCTAGCGAGAAAAAATTTCCAGCGCATGAAGGCGGTTAGCAGTCGCAGCAGGGGACGGTGAAAAAAATGTTTGATGGCCCGTCGAGCCGAGTCGTCTTCCGCTAAAAGTATGGATTGGATTATTATCCGTTTCTGGCTCAAAGCGCCGGCAAAAACATTGGTCGTACCAGTATGAGTGCCGCTTTTATCAAAACCAATATTATTAACCAACGACCGGCCCGGATAAAGGGTCAATTTGTCGGCCAGGAAGGCGGCCGTGTACCATCTCACTGCCCAAGAATCATTTAGACCCCAGATTTGGCTAGCCAGCAGCTGGGTATAGGGGTAAGCGCCGTCCAAATCGAATTTCCTCGTTAATTTTTTCGCCCTCAGTTCCTGGAGCAGTTTCCGGCCGTCAGGTTCAAAGATATCCCAGCCCCTTTTCCAGGTGGCCCAGCCCCAGCAGTCGGCGCCTCTTAAGAAAAACGTTTCCGGCAGCGGTTCCTTGACTGGGTAAACATAGCCGTGAACAGAAACGACCCGGGGCTGGTCGCGGTAAAAATCCAAAGCCTCATTCATGTAGCTTAAAAAATATGGGGAAGTTTCCAGGTCGTCTTCTAAGACGATTGCCTGGCCGCAGCGGTTGACCGTTTCCGTAACGCCGCTGATAATAGACTTGGCCAAACCGAAATTTTCCCGTCGCTCCACTATTTTTACGGATTTGAAACCGGCAATAGTCCGCAGATAAGCCCGCACCTCATTGACGCCGGCCTGCGCCGCTTCGTTTTTGGCCGCGTCGGCATATATGATCAGGTCGCTGGCCTCGGCCAGCTGGTTTTTTTGCAAAGCCGCCACCGTCCGGCGGGTGTGCTCCGGGCGGTTGTAGACGAAGAGGATGATAGGGGCTAGGGTCATAAGTTAAGATTTTTTTTCCAGAATACGCAAAATTCTTTCACTCGTCCGGCCATCACCGTAAGGATTCTTTGTTTTAGCCATCTGGTGGTATTTTTGCTGGTGGCGGAGAAGTTCTAAGCTGGTTCGGATAATTTTTTCTGCTTTTGTTCCCACCAGCTTAGCGCCACCGGTCTTTAAACCCTCTTTTCTTTCCGTCACTTCGCGGGTAACTAAGATCGGCTTATGGAGAGAGGGCGCTTCTTCTTGAATGCCGCCGGAATCAGTGATGATAAAATAGGCTTGGCGCATGAGCCAAATCAGGGTCGGATAATCAAGAGGTTTAATCAGGTGAATATTTTTTACCCGGCCAAGAATTTTGTAGACCGGGCCTTTGACGTGGGGGTTGAGGTGGACCGGATAGATGATTTGGCAAGCTTGGGTCTGGGCCAGGATTTTCAAGGCTAAGCAGACATTTTTCAAGGGTTGGCCGAAACTTTCCCGGCGATGGCCGGTTACCAGGATTATCTTTTTAGAAAAATCCAGGCCGGGAAATAAGCGCCGGTATTTATCGTCCGCCTTTTTGTTCTTGATTATCTTGAGGGTATAAAGGAGGGCGTCAATCACGCTATTGCCGACGACCCAAACATTTTTGCGGATATTTTCCCGGCGCAGATTCCGGGCGGCCGCAACCGTGGGGGCGAAATGGAAATCGGCCATTTGGCTGATCAGTCGCCGGTTGATTTCTTCCGGGAAGGGCGAATATTTAAGGCCGCTCCTTAGCCCGTCTTCCACATAGGCGATTTTTATTTGCCCGTAAAAGGCGGCCAGAGCTCCGACGAAAGCGGAAGTCGTGTCGCCCTGGACGACGAGGATATCCGGCCCGGCTTCTTCTATGATTGCCGCCATGTTCTTTATAGCGTTGGCGGTCAAATCAAAGAGAAATTGGTTATCTTTCATTAAATCCAAATCGAAATCAGAAGAAATCTTGAAGAATTTTAAAATCTGGTCCAGCATTTCCCGATGTTGGCCGGTGACGCAGATCTTGACCCGGAAAAATTTTGGCTGTTTTTTCATTTTCAAAATCAAAGGGGCCAGTTTAATGGCTTCGGGACGCGTGCCAAAAACAAAAAGGACGGTTTTCATAGATTTATTTTTGCTTATATCGGTTTTTTATCAAAGGCCAAAGCCAAGCGAAGGGCTTAAATAGCCAGGGCTGGCGGCGATATAGCTTGGTTTGCCAGTTGGAACGCTTTTTCTCATAGGCGGTGATATTTTCAATGGCCGGCATTTTTTCCCCGGCCGGAATTATTTTAAATTCCTCAAATAATCTAGGCAAATCGCGGCTGTTATGGCGCCAGTCTAGATGCGCGGCGGCATAGACTCGCGCTTGTTTTTTATAATCACTAAGCGAATTGATGTTATTAATATAAATTTCCATCTTTTCTTTCAAACTGTCAAGGTTCGGTTCGCACAGCGGCCAATAATAGCCGTCAGGCCGGTCGTGCCAACGATCGATTTTTACCAATTGGCCGTTGCTTTCATTGACGAATTCGTTCATCGGCGGATTATCGCTGGTAATGGCCGGCAGGCCGCAAGCCAGAGCTTCGGCTAAGGTCAAACCGATACCGTCTAATCGTGAAGGATAGGCATAAACGTCGCCTAAATGGTAAAGGCCGGGTGCGGGCACGGTTTTTTGTTCTATTATTAAGCGTTTTTCTTTGATCAAAATATCCATCATCCCCGCTAATTCCGGGTAATTTTTAATCAAATCGGTCTGGCTGTGAATAATTAATTTCGCCGGCCCGTGCAAGCGTGCGAAAGCCTTAATCACTAAATCCGTTCCTTTTCTTTCTGGGCTGACGCCGGCCGAATGAAAGAAAGTGACAAAACCCGCGGCAACCGGGGCGCTGTCCAAAGGTTTGAAGATTCCCAGGTCAGTCCCCCAAGGGGTAAAAGCGGCTTGCGGATGCCAAGCGAAAACTTCTTGGTGTCTCCTGGTGTTGCAGATCAAGAAATCGTAAAGGGCGAAGAAGGGCACGGTTTCCTCGGTGTAATAATCAACGTAAGCGCCGGTTTTTATCCCCAACTGGACGCACAAAAGCACCGGATCCCACCATTGCTGTTCGTTGAAAAAGACGGTTTCTAGCCTATTTTTCCGGAGCCATTTTTTAAAATCAGCTAAGTCGATGCTTAAAGGCATATGTAAAGGGATCTTTTTGCCCCAAGTGACTGTTGGCTCGTCCCAATTTTTGTCGCCGATAGCGTAAGCTTCGCCGCCGCGGGCATAAATAAAAACTTCGTGGTTGTTTTTTAAAACATCACGGTATTGTCGCGAGACATAAGCGGCGCCCCGTTCTTGCCAGCTTGTGACTAAGCCGATTCTCATAATTTATTCTTTAGCGATCAAGCCCTTGAAGTCGTCCAGTTGCCCATAGAGGGCGGCCGGGAAATATTGCCTATCTTTTTTTAAGTCTAAGACCCGGACCCGGAAGGGCACTTTAGGATCGAAGGGATAGGTTTTTTCGGCCACGGCTTTTTCCAAAATTTCACGGCGGGCCAGATGGCCGTAATCTTGATGGTGGCTATAGTAACCCAATTTTTTTATCATTTCCTCAATGCTCAAGCACCAGGAAAAATGGCAACCGGCGTACTCTTTATACAAACGACCTTGATAGCGCCAAGCCGCGGGATATTCGTGCTTATAATAAGAAGCGAAACAGACAGTGGGGGCGATAAAGCGGTTATTTTCCCAGAGGTAGTTAATCCGATAGTAGAATTGGTATAGGGGCAGTTTCAGGGCCGGCCGCCAGAAATTGAGTTTAGCTATGATTTTCGGGTAATGGGAAGAAAAGATTATCTCATCGGCATCGACCGAAAAGACTATATCCTTGTCCGCCAACTTGATTTGGGAAGCAAAATAGCCACGGATCAATTTTTCGTTGATCTCATGAATTATATAATTATCAGTTTCACTGAATTTAGTTTGGGCGGCGATATCCCCCTGGATGTAGATTATTTTCGCCCGTTCGCCGGCGTCAAATTGCGACCAGAACTGCGGGAAAATGAATTCTCGCGGGGAGCCGATATGCGTGCGGTTGAATTCGCAGATGATAAATTTATCTATCTGGCTTCCGGCTTCCCGCAAATTCAACTTTAAATATTTGATTTCATTGGCGGCGGAAAAGATTGTCTTTAAGTAGATCATATTTTTAGAAAGCTCGCCAGAGAGAGTAATAAGGATTTTGGGTGTGGTATAGGTTTGCCCAAAAGGGATCGCCTTTCGCTAGCCTGTAATCGAGCCAGTCTTGATTATGGATTATTTTTTTATGGCTCCGTCCCTGGCAGGCCGCCAAGATGGCGAAAGTGCTGGGCGAGGAAATTATGACCTCGCACTGGCCGAGTTGATAAAAGTCGTAAATCGCCGGCCGCCGCCGCCGCGGCAGATGGAACTCCAGCTGATTTTCTTGGAGGTAATTGATGGTGGCGCGATAGGCCGGGAAGTTAAGATCGTCCGTGAAGAGGACGAAAATCGGTTTTTTTTCGGAGAAATAAGCCAGGCAGTGCTGGATAGACTTCTGGTAATAAGGGAATTTCAGGTCAGCTCGGCTGTCCCAAGCGGCAAAATCCGTGCCGCGGAAGTGGAGACCGACGATGGTTTTATTCTCGGTCGGGAAAGGCCAGTCCTCTTGGTAAGGTTTTTTTATTTTCAGGAATTCGGCCGGCGGGTAAAACAAGTAATCGAAGAAGACTTCGCCCAAAAGCGGCGGCTGGAAGATCATATCATAACCTTGATCGTGGCGGGCGGCGACGAACTTAAGGAAATCGGCCGGTTTACAATTCCTGATTTCCAGAGAGCTTATCTTGACTTGTTTTCTGAAGAAAGAGAAAGGCCGCGGCTTTTTGTCCATGGCTTCAAAATATCTGGCTTCGGGAAAACGGGGGTGGAAATAGTCAATACCGCTCTGGGCAGCGATTTGGCGCAAGAAGTGATAATGAAAAAGGCGGTTGCCCATCCGGCCGGCAGAAAGTTTTTTTATGCCCAGCATATCGCTTTATTTGCTTAATTGATAATGTCTTTCCGGCAAGCGGGCGGCCAATTTAAACCCACCCGCTAAAAAATCTTGCAGTAATTTTGCTTCCGGCCGGACATTGATATGTTCCGGATTCTCCGTGGTGTCGCCCTGTAGCAGAATCAAAAATCCCCCCGGTTTCAAGACCCGGAACATTTCCTTGATGCCCTTATAGTAAAGATCGGCTGGCAAATGTTCAGTGACATCCAAGCAGGTGATGACATCGAACTTTTCCGTTAAGTCATCTTCTCGGTAACGGATATGGTCAATGCTGGCTTGCCAGATGGTCGCTCGTTCTGGATAAGGGAAAGTCTTTCGGCACCAAGCGACCGCTTCCCGGCTGAAATCAAATAAGAACAGCTTGGCCTTTTTATATTTTTCCGCTATCTAGGAGGCACTGAGACCCAAATGGCAGCCCACTTCTAACCAAAGCATTTCCCGGTCGGCCAAAGCAGTTTGATCTAAAGCTTTTTCTAAACGGGCCCGGTACCCTCTCTTTTCATAGAGCTCATTGATAGTCTTAAAATCCGCCGCTTCTAAATGGAGGCGGCCATGGTGATAGACGGTATTATACCAATCTTCGGAATAGGTAAATTTCCCCTCTCGTTTCCGCATCGCCCGCTTATAGAGAAAATCGTAAACTTTAATCCTTTTGAGAAGCGGCCTAAAAAATATGATGATTTTAAGCATAGGTTAAGCTTTTAAGCCTTTTTCGCATGGCTGGGAATAGGACTAAAGATAGAGGGACCAGGCTGTAGGAAATAAGCGTCGCCAAAGCGCCGCCGATCAGGCCGGCGCGGGGAATCAGGAAGAGATTGAGAACGACATTGGCGACGGCCCCAATGACGGTCATATACAAATAAACCCTCACCAAATTTTCTGCAATCAGGTAATAGCTAATGGCGACCATAACGAAACTGGGAATTATTGACCAAATATAGACTCGGAAAGTAGCCACAGACAGGGCGTAAGAGCCGCCGAAGAGCCAGATAATCATTGGTTTGGCGACCAGGAATAAAAATATAGCTAAGCCGACGGCCAAGACGAACAGCAAACTAAGCAACCTTTTCAGCCTTAAATGATAAATTTTGGGATTCGGCATAGCATTAATCATGGCTGGGAATAGTGAGGAGCAGATTATCGCCGGGACGTAATAGCATATCTCCGTCAATTTTGAGGAAATAGCATAGAGACCGAGGGCGGTAGCATCAAGCAATTGCTTGATGAAAATTTGGTCGATTTTCGAATAAATGACGACGGCGATCGAGGTCAGCATCAGCGGCCAGGAATTTTTCAGTAAAGTTTTGCTCAGGCTAAAGTCGAAGTAACGGAAAAAAGATTTTTTGTAGCTGCGCTGGTAGAGGAAAAACAAGCCGAGAGCCAGATTGACGGCGTCGAGGACGTAGACCGCCATTAGCCAAATGACGCCCAAATTCAGGAAAATGAAGGAAATTTTGACCAAGGAGGAAACGAGAGTAACGAAAACCTGGACACTGACCGTCTTTTTCGAGAGGACTCGAGCTTGGAAAAAGATGGAAATGACGGAAAAGCTTTGCCAAACGAAGGTCAGGGAGAAAATAAGGATTAATAACCGGGTGAGAATATCGGCGGTGGCCAAGAAAGAAATCAAATTAATGATTATGGCTGCCAGCAGACCGCCGCCCAATTTTATCCAAAAACCCGTGCCTAATAGCTCATCCTGCTTTTCCGGGAATTTGACTAAATCACGATTTAAAATAGTATCAATTCCGAAACCGGCCAGGAAAGAGAAAAGCAAGGAAAAACTTATAGCGTAATTCATCAGCCCGAAATTGGCCGGCCCCAGGTAGCGGGCCACATAGGCGCCGACGAAGAAGGCGACCAAAAGGTTGAAGGCCTGGCCGACGAACATCCAGCCGGTATTTTTAAAATAGCGGCGGAAGCCGGGGTGGGCGAGGCGCGTTTTTAAATTGTTGACGTTTAATAATTCGGGCATGCCGATTATTTGTTTTAAATTCTCCTTTTGCTTTTAGCGGCTAAGCTTTGCTGATTTTGGCGGGCAAAGTTTAGCCTCGCCGCCGCCCGGCCTTAGCGGCCTTGGCGGCCGACCATGGTCGCCAGAGTCTTCAAAGCGATGGCCAAGTCAAGGTAGAGCGAGCGGTGTTTCAAATAGAACAGATCGTACTGGAGTTTTTTCAGGCTGTCGGCCGGCGAAGCCGAATGGTAATGGCCGGAAATCTGGTCCCAGCCGGTCAGTCCCGGCCGGATCAGGAGGCGCGTCTCATAGAAGGGCACCTGTTTTTTCAGCCCGTCGGCGATCTCCGGCCGCTCCGGCCGGGGGCCGATGAAACTCATCTCGCCTTTCAGGATGTTGATCAGCTGGGGCAGCTCGTCCAGCCGCGTCTTCCGCAGGAAGGAGCCGAAGGGCGTGATGCGCCGGTCAGCGGCCGCGGTCGGCGACTGGTCGTTGTTTTCCGTGCGCATGCTGCGGAATTTGATGATCTTAAAAGGGACGCCGTTCTTGCCCAAGCGCGTTTGCCGGAAGAAGACCGGCCCGCGCCCGGACAATTTCACGCCCAGGGCGATGAAGGGCCAAACGGGCAGAGAGACGAGGAGAGCGGCCAGGGCCAGGCAGAAATCCAAGCCGTGCTTGAAAAAATTGAAATAGCTCTTCCGGCCTTCCCGCAAATTTTCCAGGAACCAGTTCTGGCCGATGGCTTCCACCGGGATCTTGCCGCTTAAAAGTTCGTAGAAATCCGGGTAATTGAAAAAATTGATTTGGTAACTCAAGCAATTGAACAGGGCGGCGCGCATCTTTTCGCTTTGGCCGAAATCATCGGCGATGACGATGGCGCGGATGTCCTTTTCCTTGACGCTGGCCGCCAGATTTTCCAAGTCTTCCGGGCTTTGGAAAATCAGGGCCGTCTGGTAGCCGGCCCCCGGGTTAAGCCGCAATTCTTTCAGGATCTCGTTGGCCCGGACGTTGGCGCCGATGAGGGCGAGGTTGCTCGGCGGAGCTACCAAACGGGCCAAGAATTGGTAAAGGCCGCGCCAGAGCAGGAAAAGTACCAGAAAAAAAGCGATGAAAATGGCCAGGTTGGTGCGGGGGGCGATGCTGGAATTGACGTTTATATAGAAATAGATGATGGAAAATAAAGCGCTTATTAGGGCGGCGTTTATGGTCAGGCGGAAAAATTTCCGGCCCGAAGCCTTGAGGTTCAAGTCGTAAAGCCCGTTAAGATAGAAGAGGAGGAGCCAGACGGCGAAGATTATTAAAAAGCTGGGCCAGTGGTTCTGCCAGTTTTCGCGCCAAAGCGATCGGGGGTAGCGGACGACCAGCGTTAAAAACAGGGCTAAATGCAAAAAAGCCAGGTCGCCGAGGAATAAAACGAATTTGGCGAAACGTTTGGGCATGCCTTAAATATATCAGCTTGGAGCCCAAAAATCAATTTTTCCCGGCTCGAAAACCAATTTTTCCGGTCCGGAAAAATTTGTTTTATTTTAAAATATGTTATAATAATTTTAGGCGTTTTTGACGCCTTGTAATTCCGCCCCTGGCGCGGGGATTTTTCGGTATTATTATGGTAATATCAGATAAAAAATCATTATTTTTAATGTCCGTCTTTCTGGCCGCTTTTTTATTTTTATTATTTTCTCCGCCGGCTGCGGCCGCCATAAGTCCGGAAATAAGGCAAGTGAAAACCGCTGATCGCTCCACGGTTTATTTCTTGAGCCAGCGCTACCATTTGAAGAAAACTTATATCAACGAGAATTCTTATTTGTGTTACGGCAACCATTGGGAAGACATCCGGACCGTTTTCCCGGCGGACTTGGCCGGCTGGCCGGAAGCAAAATTATTTCGCGCCGAAGGGACGAACGCCATTTACTATATCCAAGGCAGTGAGCGGGTAAAAATTGATAACTTGGAAGAATTAGAAAATCTCGGTCTGGCCGGCGAGCCGGTCTTGGAAGTCAGTCCGCTTGACTTGGAGCAGTATCGCCTAGTTAATTATGAGGACTTAGGTCTTAATCCGACGGAAGACCAGACCAGTGGACAATTAGCCCTTTCTCAGAAATTAGTGACTACCAGTAATGGCAATACGCTTGTCGCCGGCACCGACGGCAACTTGGTGGCGATTTTTCGCTTAGCGGCCAGCGGCGCTGAAGTCACGGTGACGGATTTAACTTTTAGTTTTAGCGGTATTTTCAGCGCCTCTCTCCTTTCTGACGCTTTTGTCTTAGACGAGAACAATAATGATTACGAGGCCAACATTAATCTCAATACTAATGAACGCTCTTTACGCGTCCAATTCCGTCCTCCTTTGACTTTGAATAAAGACCAAACGAAAACCGTTATGGTCTTTGTCAACTTAGGCGTTTGTTCCACCTGCACTTTTCAAACTTTGCGCTTAAGTTTAGAAAACGCCGCTAGCGTTACGACCTCGGCGTCGGTCCAAGGTGATTTTCCCTTAGTCGGTACGGAATTTAGGATTATGGCCGGTGACGCGCTTTTGGGCCAGCCGCGAGCGACGGAGGAAAGTTTGGCCACGACGAGCTTGACCGTTAATACCGGCACCCGTCTTTTGGCCAAATTTCTTTTGACGGAAACTTCCGGCCAGGAAGATGTTTTTATCAAGCGTTTAACTTTCCGCAATAACGGCACGGTCGATAACAACGATTGGGAAGATTTTCGTCTGTTTAAAAATGGGCAGGTTATCAGCCGCGTCAGGCAAATGGACGCTAACGGCCAAATAGTTTTCAATATCAGTTATTTGCGTATTAGCCAAAGTGAACCGGCCGCAGTCTCGGTCATCGCCGGTTTAAAAAGCGATTATCAAGCCTTAGACACTTTCAATCTCCAGCTGACGAGCGCTTGGACGGAAGGCAAGACTTTCGGCTTGTCTTTGCCGATACAAATCAACAATCTGAACGAAACTTATACCTTGAATTAAAAAACAGGGTCTCCGGGCCTTGGCTTAAATTTATTTTAATTTTAAAAAATATGTCCAGATTGAGCTATAAAATTATTTTACCGGCTTTGCTTTTGTTTTTTATGCCGTTTTTCGCCAGCGCCGACTGTTCGCAAAATAATACTTTAGATATTGTCGTTCGCGATCCCAGCGGTGGTTTAATTGCTAACGCCCGCGTGGAAGTCTATAAACAGGAACTTGACGCCAACGGCCAGCCCAAACCAACTAGCCGCGTGGCCTCGGCCACGACCAGCGCCAATTTAGGCAGCGCCCATTTAAGCTGGCATAATAGCGCCGACAGCGACACTTATGCCCTGAAAATTTGGACGGTCAACAAGGACGCGGCCAGTTTTTGGTATTATGATTTCGTTTTCGCCTGCGGCCAGAGCGCCTCTTTAGAGGAGACTCTAAGCGGCATTGCCTTTCATCTTTTTGACCCGGACGGTCGTTTTCTTAGCAACACCAATTTTACCGTCTACTCCCAGCTTTACGACTCTAATAACAATGCCTTGGCTCAAAAAAAAGAAGCCTTAGCCACGCTTAATAGCGGCCTTAGCGGTAGCGCCACTATTTATTTGCCCCAAGGCAGCGTGCGCAGTTTGGATCGTTCCCTTAGCGACGATTACGCTTTTGAGCTTTCCTACGGTGGTTTTAAATTCGTTTTTTACGGCCTGCACGTCACGGATGAACAATTAACGACGGTTAATTATTATTTAAGCGCTTTAAGGGTGAAATTGCAGGATACGACCGGTGCCCTTTATCCGGCCAATACCAAAGTGGAAATTTTTCAGCAGACTATAGACGCCAACAACAACCCGGCGGCCGGAGCTAAAATCGGCGACTTTTTACTGGGTTCGGACGGTTATGGGCAAATAACCATTCCCGCCGGGGTTTATACTCTAGGCGTCAAGGGGCAAAACAGCCAATATCAGTATTTTTACAATGTGGAAGCGATTGACGGCCGAGTCAGCGAATACACCTTAACGCCGAGCGCCGGCTGGCTGCCGCCGTCCGGCGCTTGCAGCACCAACTCCCGCTTCATTCTTGCTTTGCGCGATTTTACCGGCGAGATTACTCCGGGCTTAAAGTTTGATTTGTATGAACAAGCCACCGACGTCAACGGCCTACCCTACGCTGATAAACGCGTTAGCGGCGGCACCATTGACGCTTCCGGCCAGGCCGATTTGGTGTTTAAACCCGATCCCCGCAAAGCTTACGCTTTAAAAGTTTGGGACAAACGCGCAGATGTTGGTGAATTCTGGTTTTTTGACGCCGTGCGCTTCGTTTGCGGCTACGATCGCCAATTGACTGAATACGTGCCCGCCTTGAAAATAATTTTGCGCGACGCCCAGGGCAATTTGAAAAAAAATTACAGTTTTTCCCTCTACGCCCAGAGTTTTGACGCCGACTTGAAACCGATTCTGGAAAATTCCGACTTGGTCACCAATTTATCCACCAATACCAGCGGTCAAGCCGTAATTTATGTCGCCCCCTATAATCCCTATCGCCGCGGACAGACTGGATTTTACGGTCTAAAAATCAAGGACGCGAGTGGCAATTACGCCGTTGTTTATAATTTGGAAATTTCCCCGGTCAGTGATTACACCTTTAGCTATAGTTTAAGCAGTTTTTCCGGAGAATTAAGAGACGCCCGCGGCGTTTTAACGGCTAATAAAGAAGTTCGGCTTTACGAGGAAATAAACGATGGCGGAAATTTAAGTTTAGGCAAACTGCTGTTAAAGACTAAGACCGATAGCGGTGGTCACTTCTATTTTGAATACCCGGCCGGCACCTACGCTTTGGCGCTTAGCGATAGTTTTAATCAGGACAATGTCTTTTGGAACGCCGTTTTCAGCGGTGAAAACGGCGCCACGCGGAAATTAGTGACCAATTTGACCGACTTCAGTTTGGCCGACACTCAAGGCGAACTTTTGCCTAGCGATACCAGCTTGAAACTCTACAGCCTTAATCCGGGTAACGGCAATAATTTCTTTCGCGCTAAAGAAGTCGGCAACGTGAAATTAGCCAGCGATAAAACTGCGGCTTTGTCTTTGGCCGCCGGTCCCTATTTAATTCTTTATCAGACCAAAGGCGGTCAGGAATACGGCCGCGCTTTTTACGCACAGAACGGCCAGGAACAGAAAATCAGCGTCATTATCGGCAAACAATATTTATTGACGGCCAACCAAGCTTTTCCTTTGTCTGTTCCCGCTCTAAGCCAGCCGGTTCCCGCGACAAGCAATGGCGCCGCGCCTACGCCGACGGCCATCAGTTCCGCTTTAAGCCTTCGCCTCAAAGGCCGCATTCTCTTGCAGGTCCAAGCCAAAGGCGAAGCTTGGTACGTCAATCCGGTGGACGGGGAGCGTTATTATTTGGGTCGGCCTTTGGACGCCTTTAATTTAATGTGCCGTTTCGGTCTGGGCGTAAGCAACCAGGATTTGGCTACTTTTTTAGTCAACCCGCCCCAGCGCTTGGCCGGCCGTATTCTTTTAAAAGTTCAGGATAAAGGCCAGGCCTATTATTTGGATCCGGTCAGTTTGAAATTTTATTATCTAGGCGCGCCGGCGCAAGCTTTTCAGATTATCAGAAGCTTGGGTTTGGGGATTACTAACGGCGATTTAGCCCAAATCGCCAGCGGTGATTAATATGGAAAAAAATTTTTATAATTGGCCGGCGCTCGGCAACGAACGGGTTATAGCTTTTTTGGAACGGAGTTTGCGCCACCAAAAAATCGCCCAGACTTATATTTTTATCGGCCCGGATAATTTGGGTAAAGCCACCATCGCTCTGGCTTTTGCCCGCAATTTGCAAGGCGGGCAAGACGGCCTTAACAGCGATCTCCATATTTTAGAACCGCTGAAGGGCAAAAATAGCATCACTATTGAACAGGTGCGGGAGTTCATCAAAATTCTCAATTTAAGTTCTTTCCTTAATTCCTATAAAATCGGTATCATTAAAGAAGCCGACGCCCTAACGGCCGAAGCCAAGAGCGCCCTTTTAAAAACCTTGGAAGAGCCGAAGGACAAAGTGGTCGTCATTCTTTTGGCGGCGCAGGAAGAGAATTTGCCGGCGACGATTTTGTCGCGCAGTCAAATTCTTTATTTTTATCCGGTTCCCGCCGTCCTGATTCACGATTATTTAGTTAATAATTACGGCGTTAAGCGTTCTTTGGCCAAAGATTTGGCCAATTTATCCTTGGGCCGACCCCTAAAAGCTTTGCATTTTTGGGAGAACCAAGACGAATACCAAAGCTATTTGGAAAGGGCGAAAACTTGGCTGTCGTTTTTTACCCAAAATTTAAACGAGCGCTTGGCTCTTTTGGATCAGTTTTTCGCCGGCGGCGATTTTTCCCGCCGCGGCCTGAAGGAGGCGGCTGCTATTCTTGACTTAGCCGAGGGCTTGGGGCGCGATTTGTTTCTTCTTAGCTTGGGAGAGAGTGATCGCTTGGAACACTCGGCCTTAAGCGCGGAGTTAAAAGCCACTTTAGCCGCCTTGGAAAGCGGCGGCGAAAGCGCGCCTTTAATTTTAAACTATTTACGCTTAATTGGTCGGGCCAAAGAGTACTTGGCGGCCAACGTCAGTCCGCGTTTGCTTTTAGAACAAGTGGTGATTAATTTTTAATAAGAATCATATGTCTAGACAAACTTTTAAACTAATGCTTTTGTTGCTGGCGGTTTCTCTTGTGCTTTCCGCCTGCACCATTACCACCAATTCCAAAAAAGCCGGTCCGGAAGCGGCCGTTTATTTAACTTTAAATCGGGGCGACGCCTGGTTGCCAATGATTAACGTCGCTAACGCCAGCGGCCAGCTTTTAACCTTGGGCGACTTGAGCGTCAACCTTATAACCCTTGATCCCCAAGACTCTAAGGCCGTCTATTTAGCCAGCGATCAAGGCCTGTTTTATACCTATAACATCGCCAACGGCTGGAACTCGGTCAATAGTTTGCCCAAAACCGCCGTCAACGACGTCCGCGTCGATTTTCAGAACAAGTGCATTGTTTACGCGGCTTTGTCTAACCGCGTTTACCGTTCCGACGATTGTTCTCGCACTTGGACGCAAATTTACTTTGACAACAACCAAGGAGTGAATGTGAACACCATTGTCATTGACCATTACAACAACCGTAACCTCTATATCGGCACTTCGCGCGGCGACATCATCAAAAGTATTGACAGCGGCGCTTCCTGGCGGACGATACAGCGCTTGAACGAAGGCGTGGTGCGTTTGTTAATGTCGCCTTTGGACAGCCGGCAATTGTTCGTGGCCACGGTTAAGAATCATCTTTATAGTTTTTCTTCCAACAGCGTTACCGACACTAGCGATCCGACCAACCTGGAAAAGAATTTTCTCGTTTCCAATTGGACCAGTTTGAACGACTTCTTGAAAAATTTCAATCTCGGTTCCAATTTCCGCGGTTTAGTCATCACCAATGACGCGATCCTCTTTTTGGCCACGGATAATTTAATTTTGCGTTCCCAGGACAGCGGCTTTACTTGGGATAACATCAAACTGATTCCGCCGGAAAAAGACGCCGTCATCACTTCCTTGGCCGTTAATCCCAAGAACCCGGCGGAGATGTATTACATCACCAAGACGACTTTTTTCCGGTCTTTGGACGGGGGCACGACTTGGACGAACAAAAAATTGCCGGTGACGACCCGCGTCGGCCGCGAGCTGGTGTTTGATTTTACCAATCCCGGCGTCCTTTATTTGGGCACCTTAATCGTCAAAGATTAAAAATATGAACCAATATCTACAAGCCAAAGAAAAAGATTTCGCCGCCGCCTTGGATTTTTTCAAGAAAGAAATTTCTTTTCTGCGCACTGGCCGCGCCAATCCGGCTTTATTGGAGGGCGTGCAAGTGGAAGCCTATAGCGTCCTCAATCCCTTAAATACCGTGGCCAACATCGCTGTCGGCGACGCCAAAAGTCTCTTGCTCGTGCCTTGGGACAAAAATATCATGAAGAATTTGGAAAAGGCGATTGTGGAGGCAAACTTAGGTTTTAGCGTAGTAAATGAAGGCGACAAGCTAAGATTGACCCCGCCGCCTTTAACAGAGGAAAACCGCAGAGAATTAGTGAAAAAATTGAACGAAAAGATGGAAAAAACCCGCGTCAGCTTGCGCAATGTCCGCGAACAGGTGAAAAGCGCCGTGGAAAAAGCTTTTGGCGACAAAGCCATAAGTGAAGACGACAAGTTCCGCTTTATTAAAGAATTGGACGAAAAGTCCGCGAAAAAGAACGAAGAATTAAAAAACCTTCGCGACCGCAAGGAGAAGGATATTATGGAAATCTAAATTATGTTCTTAACCATCGTCATTTTCGTCGTTGTCTTGTCCGTTTTGGTTTTCGCGCACGAATTCGGGCATTTTTTCACGGCCCGCCGCTTTAAAGTCAAGGCGGAAGAATTCGGTTTCGGCTTTCCGCCGCGCGTCATTGGCTGGTATAAAAATCGTTACGGACATTGGCGTAAAGTCCTTGGCAACCGTAGCGCCGAGAGCTTGGCGAAAAGTGAAAACGAAAATTTGCATCCGGCCCATCGGGCCACCATTTATTCCCTGAATTGGTTGCCCATTGGTGGTTTCGTGAAGATAAAGGGAGAAAACGGGGGAGAGAAAGAGGATAAAGATAGCTTCGCCAGCCGTAAAATCTGGCAGCGCGCTTTGATTTTAGCCGCCGGTGTTGTCATGAACGTTATTTTGGCCTGGTTTCTGTTTTCCCTCGGCTATTTGTTCGGCTTGCCGCAATCAACCGACAGCCTGGGGCCGAAAGCGCGGGTCAGCGAAGCGCAAATCGTTATCGTCCAAGTGCTTCCTAATACGCCGGCCGCCAACGCTGGCTTAAAAGACGGCGATATTATTTTAGAAGTGGATGGAGCTAGCGTCGGCTCGGAAAAGGCTTTGCAAGACGCCATTGCCGCTAAAGCCAACGCCACCACGACTTTGTTAATAAACCGCGCCGGCGCCAAGGAAAGCCTTGACGTCGTGCCTAAGATTAGAACCAGCGACCGGGCGACCATTGGCGTGGCCATTTTCGCCGCCGGCCTGGTCAGTTATTCCTTTTTTCACGCTCTTTGGGAAGGCTTAAGGACCACCGGCTTTTTGATCTGGCAGATAATCGTGGCTTTCTTTAATCTCTTGAAAGATTTGTTTTCCGGACAAAATATCGGGGCCCAGTTCGCCGGCCCGGTCGGCATCGCCAGTATTACCGGCCAGGCGGCCCGTCTCGGCTTCACCTATTTATTGCAATTCGTCGCCCTTTTGTCCTTGAATTTGGCGATGATAAATTTTTTGCCCTTTCCGGCTTTGGACGGCGGCCGCATCCTGTTCCTGGCCATCGAAAAAGTCCGGGGCAAGCCGGTCAAACGGGAGGTGGAGAACCTCGTTCATAATATCGGTTTTTTGCTCCTGATCGCCCTGGTGATTTTCGTCACCTACCGCGACGTCGTCAGACTCTTCTAAGAAATAAGATTTTTTCTATATGCAAATACACATCAAAGCGACCAAATTAGCCTTGACGCCCGCTTTGCGCGACTACTGCCAGAAAAAAATGGATATGCTGGACAAGTATTTGGGTAATCGTGTTTCCGTCAGCAATTGCGATTTGGAAATAGAAAAATGCGTCGGCAACCAGAATAAAGGCGAGATTTTCCGCGCCGAAGTGAATTTAAGCGTGCCGCGCGAAGTCTTACGCGTGGAAAAGACGGAAAAGGATTTATATAAAGCCATTGACAAGGTCAAAGCTCATTTAGAACTGGTGATAAAGAAATACAAAGAGAAACTGATCGCGCGCCAACGGCGACGCTAGGGCTCTCATTTATGAATATTTTCAAGCTCTTCGGCGATCCCAACGAGAAGATAATTAAGGCCATGCGGCCGATCCTAGATCAGATTAACGGTTTGGAGCCCGATTATCAAAAGCTTAGCGCCGAAGAATTAAAACATAAGACCCTGGAATTCAGGGAACGCCTGGGGAAAGCGGAAACCGTGGACGATATTTTGCCCGAAGCTTTCGCTTTGACTAGAGAAGCCGCCCGCCGCGTTTTAGGCCAGCGGCATTTTGACGTCCAGCTAGTCGGCGGCCTCGTCCTGCACCGCGGGCAAATTGCGGAGATGAAAACCGGTGAAGGCAAGACTTTGGTAGCCACCTTGGCTTTGTATTTGAACGCTTTACCCGGCAAAGGCGCGCATTTAGTCACGGTCAACGACTATTTGTCCCGTTTGGGCGCCGGTTGGATGGCGCCAGTTTATCACGCCTTGGGTCTGACCATTGGCGTCATTGTTCATGAGAACGCTTTCATTTACGATCCTAGCTACACCGATGACAGCCAGTATGACGAACGCCTGAAGCATTTCCGCAAAATTCCCCGGCGCGAGGCCTACGCCTGCGACATCACCTACGGCACCAATAACGAATTCGGTTTTGACTATTTGCGCGACAATATGGTTTTTACCCTGGAGCAGACCGTCCAGCGCGAGCTTAATTACGCCATCGTGGACGAAATTGACTCCATTTTAATTGATGAGGCGCGGACGCCGCTTATCATCAGCGCCCCGGCCGAAGAGTCCACGGACAAATACTTCAAATTCGCCCAGTTGGTGGAACGCCTGGACGAGAATGAGGACTATAACATTGACGAAAAGATGCGCGCCGCCACTCTGACAGAAAATGGCATTAACAAGATAGAAAAATGGTTGGGATTGGGGAACATTTACGTGGAAGGCGGGGTCAGAGAAGTCCATCATCTGGAGCAGGCTTTGAAAGCGCGGGTCCTGTTCAAGCGCGACAAAGATTACGTGGTCAAGGACGGGGAAATCATCATCGTGGACGAGTTCACCGGCCGCCTGATGCACGGCCGCCGCTACAGCGAGGGCCTGCATCAGGCTATAGAAGCCAAGGAAGGCGTGAAAGTCCAGAAAGAATCGCGCACCATGGCGACCATAACTTTCCAGAATTTGTTTCGCATGTACAAGAAGCTGGCCGGCATGACCGGCACGGCCGCCACTGAGGCGGAAGAGTTTCATAAGATATATAATTTGGAAACCATCGTCATCCCGACCAATAAGCCCAACGTCAGGAAGGATTTGAACGATTTGATTTACCGCACTGAAGAAGACAAGTTCCGGGCGGTGATTAAAGATGTTAAAGCTCGCCACGAGGCGGGTCAGCCAGTTTTAGTCGGCACGATTTCCATAGAAAAGAATGAGCTTTTGGCGGAAATGATGGCCAAAGACGGGCTTAGCCCCCAGATGTTGAACGCCAAGAACCACCAGAAGGAAGCGGAAATCATCGCCCAGGCCGGCCGTCAGGGTACCGTTACTTTAGCCACCAACATGGCCGGCCGCGGCGTGGATATAATTTTGGGCGGTAATCCGCCGGTGAAAGAAGAGCAGGCTGAAGTTTTAAAATTGGGCGGCTTGCACGTCATCGGCACCGAGCGCCATGAGTCACGGCGTATTGACAATCAGTTAAGAGGCCGTTCCGGTCGCCAGGGCGACCCGGGCTCGTCGCAGTTCTACGTTTCCACCGAAGACGATTTGATGCGCATCTTCGGCGGCGACCGCGTGCACAACCTGATGCGGGCCTTGAAAGTGCCGCCGGACATGCCCATAGAGAACAAGATGATTTCCCGCTCCATCGAGTCGGCGCAGAAGAAAGTTGAGGGCCATAACTTCGACATCCGCAAACATTTAGTGGAATATGACGACGTTATTAATAAGCACCGGGCCGCTATTTACAAACGCCGTCGGGAAATTCTGGAAATCGCCGAAAAACTGAAAGTCGCCGGCGTGAAATTGGAGGAAATGGAGACGTCGGCTGATGTCAGACAGGAAGAAGCGTCGAAATCCGGGGGAGAACGCGATTTGAGTGAGATTATCCTGGCCATGGTGGCCGACGAGATCGCCGCTGTCGTCAGTTTTCATAGCGCCGGCGACAATCCGGCCGAATGGAACCTGAAGGAAATCTATGAAACCATGCGCACGATTTGGACGGCCGGGGAGGATTTGCAAGGGAGGTTGGAGGAAGTGGCGAAAAGCGGGCGCCCGAAAGACCGCGTTCGGGAAGAGATTATCGCCTATTTGACCGGCGAAAGCGAGGCTAAGTACAAATTCTTGGCGGAGAAATTCGCCGAAGCCAACATTTCCTTTTTGGAAATAGAAAAGGGCATCCTCATTCGGTCCATAGACGAGATGTGGGTGGAACACTTGGAAACCATAGACTATCTGCGCCAAGGCATCGGCCTGCGCGGCTACGGCCAGCGCGATCCCTTGGTGGAATACAAAAAAGAGGCTTATCGCCTTTATCAAGAATTGAACAATCTCATCCAGCGCCAGATCGTCTATTCCATTTATAAGACCGGCGACGCCTTAAGGCTGGCCGCCGGTCCGGAAATCAAGCTTTTCGGCCGGCCGCTGGCGCCGAAACTGGAATTTTCCGGCGCCCAGAAGGAAATGCAGCGCCAGGCCGGGGAGAGGAACACCCTGGACTTGGTCCGCGAGAAAGTCAAGGACGAAAGCGGCCGGAAAGTCGGGCGGAACGACCCCTGCCCGTGCGGGAGCGGGAAGAAATATAAACATTGTCATGGGAGATGATATGAACGCCGATTCCGAGCTGCACGGGGAAGGGACCTGGACCATGCCGGGCGGCAAACTGGACTTCGGCGAGTCCTTTATGGATGCGGCCACGCCGGATGAAATCATCAGTTGGAGCTGGTTTAGCCTGGACAGCCTGCCATCGCCCCTTTTTCCGCCCAGCGCCAAGATTGCGGAATAATAAAATTTAAGCATATGCGTTTAGAAAAGAACCCCGACAACCAATTAGATCTGTTTAAGGAGCCGCCGCCCTTGCCGAAAAAAGAAGAAGCGAGGCGGCCGCTGACCGAAGAAGAACGAAAAGAGGTCTCGCGGCGGGGAATAGACAAAGTTTTAAAAACAATTGAAGAACACAAAGTCTCTAAGGACAAGGAAGATGTCAAAAAAGAGGAAGCTCCGAGGAAAGAAAAAAAGACGAACGACGACTTTAATCCCGATCATCCCAGCTATGATCTTTACGGCCGCTTCCGGCGTTGATATTAAAAATTAAGGAACGAGAAATCATTATGCCCGAAAACAACAGAAAACAAACTGGCCAGCCAGCCGCAGTGCCTATCCCTTTTATTAAAATGGAAGAGAGCGTTTTGGACTTCTGGCAAAGCGCGAAAATTTTTGAAAAATCTTTGCTTAAAGACGCTCCCCGGGGCGACTATGTTTTTTACGACGGTCCACCCTTCGCCACCGGTACCCCGCATTACGGCCATTTGGTGGCCAGTTTAATGAAAGACACCGTGCCGCGCTATTTCGCTATGAAAGGTTATCGGGTGGAACGTAAATGGGGCTGGGATTGCCACGGCTTGCCGATTGAAAACATCGTGGAGAAAGAACTGAAAACAAAAAGCAAGAAGGACATTGAAACTTTAGGCGTAGCCAAATTTAACGACTTTTGCCGCTCCAAAGTTCTGCTTTACGCCGATGAATGGAAGAAAATCATCGGCCGTTTCGGCCGCTGGGCGGATATGGACAATCCCTACAAAACCATGGATTTAGGTTACATGGAAACTATTTGGTGGGTTTTGCGCCAACTCTGGGACAAGGGCCTGATATATCAGGATTACCGTTCCATGTACGTCTGTCCGCGTTGCGAAACGACGCTGTCGCAGTCGGAAGTGGCCGAGGGCTACCGTAACATTAAAGACCTGGCGGTCACCGTGAAATTCGCGCTCAAAGACGAACCGGATACATATATATTAGCCTGGACCACCACGCCCTGGACCTTGATCGGCAATGTCGCCTTGGCGGTAGGGAAGGATATTGATTACGTGAAAGTCAAATACCCGCTTGATAGATTAATGGAAGCTAAAAATCTTGTCCTTAACCAAAGTTTAGAACCAACTGCTAGAACTTTCGAATCCTATTTTATTTTAGCGAAGGCACGATTGGGCTCTGTATTTTCTGGTTTAAAACCGGAGATTGTCTCCGAATTTAAAGGCGTCGAGCTCGTCGGCAAATCCTACCAACCGCTTTTTAACTATTACGCGGCCGACGAAAAACTGGCTAATCGCGAGCGCGGCTGGAAAATTTATGCGGCTGATTTCGTTACCACCGAAGACGGCACGGGCGTGGTCCACATCGCCCCGGCTTTCGGCGAGGACGATATGGTCTTGGGCAAAAAAGAAAAATTACCCTTTGTCCAGCACGTCAATATGGACGGCACTTTTAAAGCGGAAGTTAAAGATTTTCCCGGCCAGCGCGTTAAACCGATAGATGATTACACTTCCACCGACGAAGAAATTCTTAAATATTTGGCTGATCGCGGTCTGGTTTTTTCCCAGGAGAAATATGAACACAGCTATCCTTATTGCTGGCGTTGCGACACCCCGCTTATCAATTATGCCACCGCTTCCTGGTTCGTTAATGTTAGCAAATTGAAACCGGCGCTCTTAAAATACGCCAAGAACATAAATTGGTCGCCGGCATATATCAAAGAAGGCCGCTTCGGCAAGTGGCTGGAAGGCGCGCACGACTGGTCCATATCGCGTCAGCGTTTCTGGGCCAGCGCCATCCCAATCTGGGAGTGCGAAAAATGCGAGGAAAGAATCATGCTTGGTAGCGTCAAAGAGCTGGAGGAACTGTCCGGACAGAAAATTACCGATATTCATAAAGACAAAGTTGATCCCATTACTTTTCCCTGTAAAAAATGCGGCGGGGCGATGAAACGTATCCCCGACGTTTTAGATTGCTGGTTTGAATCCGGTTCCATGCCTTACGCTCAGTTTCATTATCCTTTTGAGAATAAAGAGAAATTTAACGTCAATTTCCCGGCCGCGTTCATCGCCGAGGGTGCGGACCAGACGCGCGCCTGGTTCTATTATTTACACGTTTTAGCCGGGGCTTTGAAAAATAGTCACGCCTTCCATCACGTCATTGTTAACGGTACGGTTTTAGCCGAAGACGGCAAGAAGATGTCCAAGAAATTAAGAAATTATTCCGATCCCAAAGAAATTATGGAAAAATATGGGGCCGACGCCTTGCGCGCCTACCTTTTAGGCTTACCGGTGATGCAGGCCGAGAACATGAATTTTTCCGAGAAAGGCGTGGCCGACGCCTTGCGTAAAAACATCATGGTGCTCTGGAATGTTTATAAGTTCTATAAAATGTTTGCCGGAGAAGCGGAGGGCGGGGAAGAAAAGGCTCCGGCCAGCGATAACGTTTTGGATATTTGGATTTTAGCTAAACTGGCCGAACTGAAGAACGAAGTCAGGCAATCAATGGAAGAATATGATTTGCCCCGCGCCATGCGGCCGATAACCGAATTCATCAATGAACTTTCCACCTGGTACTTGCGCCGCAGCCGCGATCGCTTTAAGGCCGAGGATAAAGTCGACAAACAACAAGCGCTTTTGACGACGCGTTATGTTTTTTTGGAATTAGCCAAATTAATGGCGCCCTTTACCCCTTTTATCGCCGAAACCTTATGGCAGAAAGTGACGGGTCATGATTTCAAAGACGAGAATCAATCCGTGCATTTGGAAAACTATCCTTTAGCAGAAGGAATAAGGGAAAAACAGAAAGAAATTCTTAATCTTATGGCCAAAACCCGTGCCATTGTGGAAGCCGGTTTGGCTAAGCGCGATAGCGCTGGTATAAAAATTAGGCAAATGTTAAATAAAATAACTGTTAGTGGTCAGGAAGAATTAACTCCGGAATACCTTCGTTTGCTCGCCGACGAATTGAACGTCAGGGAAGTGAAATTCATGGCCAGCGGAGATAAATTAGAAGTGGAACTGGACACGACAATAACACCGGGGCTTAAAGCCGAGGGCCTAAAGCGCGAAGTTATTCGCGCCGTGAACATGTTACGCAAGGAAGCCGACCTGACCCTGAGTGATCAAGCGACCATTTATTTAGTTGGGGCTAAGGGGGAAGTGAAGGCCGCCGTAGAAAAAAATAAGAGTGAAATCACCAAAGAAACCCTAAGCGATGATTTAATTCTTAGTGATAAACTGCCGCTCGGCTTGGCGACGAAGGAAATAAAAATCGATGGCGCCAAACTCCGACTCGCTTTGAAAAAATAATTTAAGCTTAAACATATGACCAGTCAACAAATTTACGAATTAGCCGTGAAGATGGGCATCGCCAGCGATCTGCGCGGTCCGGCGCGGGTAAAAAAATATTTGGCCCGGGTAAAAAAGCAATACGAAGACTTGCCCCAAGAGGCCAAAGCTGAATTTGACCGCAAAAAACTGACCAATCCTTATTCCGACACGCGCCTTTTAGTAAAAGGGCGTCAAAAACCAGTGAAAAAGATTTTAGCCGGCATTGACATGGAAGGTTCGGAACTATTATTAGCCAAGCAATTAGGCGATATTGATTTGGTTTTGGCGCACCACCCGGAAGGCGAGGCTTTAGCCGACTTGGCCGAAGTTTTAAGTTTGCAGGCCGAGGTTCTGGCCGATTACGGCATTCCCATAAACATCGCTGAATCCGTTTTAAAACCGCGTATTTCCGAAGTCGCCCGCGGTGTTTCTTCGTCTAACCACAATCGGGCCGTGGATATGGCTAAAATCCTCGGTTTGGATTACCTCTGTGTGCATACGGCCAGCGACAATTTGGCCGCCGCTTTCATAATCAAATTATTGAAAAAGAATAGCCGCGAGCTGGAAACGGTCGGCGACATTGTCAGTTTGTTAAAAACCGTGCCCGAATACCGCGAGGCCGTGAAAATAAAAGCCGGTCCGATGATTTCCGCCGGCCACGAGGATCATCACTGCGGCAAAATCGTGGTCACGGAATTCACCGGCGGCACCGAAGGCTCCAAGGACATTTACGAGAAGATGTCGCATTACGGCATCGGCACGGTTATCGGCATGCACATCAGCGAAAAGAGTCGGCACGAAGCCGAGAAATACCACATTAACGTCGTTATCGCCGGCCACATGGCCTCCGATTCTTTGGGCTTGAATCTGTTTTTGGACGAAGTGGAAAAGAAAGGCGTAAAAGTCGTGCCGGTTTCCGGTTTGATTCGGGTCAAACGTTTTAAATAAGGCCGGTTCGGCTTTTGCGGTTAAGGCTTTGATTTATGGTATAATAAAAGGGCCTTAAGCGCGTCCTTAAATAGCTAATTATGATCACTTTTTTGCGCGGCCAAATAATGCACAAATCTTTTAACCAAGTAATCGTGGCGGTGGCGGACGTCGGCTACCGCGTTTTTGTGGGCGAGAATTTTTTAAACGAGCTGAAAGTCGGCGCGCCGGCGGAACTTTACACGCATCAGCAGATCAGGGAAGAAGCGAGCGAGCTTTACGGCTTTAAAACTTTCACCGACTTGGAATTGTTTGAACTCCTTTTGACCGTTTCCGGCGTCGGCCCCAAATCGGCTTTGGGCGTTTTGGCCGTTGCCAACGCCGATGACATTAAAGAAGCCATTATTAGAGACGACGCCAATCTTTTAACTAAAGTTTCGGGAATCGGTAAGAAAACGGCCGAGCGCATCGTTTTGGAATTGAAAAACAAAATCGTCCGGGCGGCCGGCGGTGCCGTCAATTTGCCGGTCAGCGGTTTCGCCGGCGATGAAATTGAAGCTTTAATGTCTTTGGGCTATTCCTCGAGTGAGGCTCGCGCCGCCTTGAATGCGGTGCCGCCGGAAGTGAAAGACAGCGGCGAGAGAGTTAAGGCCGCTTTAAAGAAAATGGCCCAAAAATAGCTTTACAAGCCCGATTTTTTCGGTTAAGATAAAACAATCTTATTTACGTCTAAGCCTTAGTTTATGGCTAATTTAGAAAAACGCAGCCTAACTAAACAGAGCCAAGATTTCGCCCAGTGGTATCAAGACGTGGTGCGCGAAGCGGAACTGGCGGAAAGTTCCGAGGTCCGCGGTTGCGGTGTCGTTCGGCCCTACGGCCTGAAGATTTGGGAGCTGATTAAAGAGGAATTGAATCGGCGCCTAGAAGTTGACGGCGTGGAGAACGTCTATTTCCCGATTTTCGTGCCCTTAGAAAATTTGGAAGCGGAAAAAGAACACGTAAAGGGATTTTCGCCGGAGTTAGCCGTGGTCACCCACGCCGGCGGCGAAGAACTGACGAATAAATTGGCGGTGCGGCCGACGAGTGAAGCCGCCATGTACAGGACTTACGCCAACTGGATTCAAAGCTATAGGGATTTGCCTTTGCGCCTGAATCAATGGGCGAACGTCGTCCGCTGGGAGAAACGGCCGCGGGCTTTTTTGCGTTGGAGCGAATTTCTTTGGCAGGAAGGCCATTCCGCTTTCGCTGACGAAGCCTCGGCTCGCGAAGAAGAAGCGAGGATGCTGAAGATTTACGAAGATGTCTATAATTTCATGGCCGTGCCCGTGTTTGCCGGTCGCAAGTCCGAGGGCGAGAAATTCGCCGGCGCCGTGGAAACTTTAAGCGTGGAAGCCATGGCCAAAGACGGCAAAGCCATACAAGCCGCCACCAGCCATTACTTGGGCACTAATTTCGCCCGGGTTTTTAATGTCAATTATTTGGGCGCGGACGGCCAGACGCATCTTTGCCACCAGAACAGTTGGGGCTTGTCTTGGCGGGCCGTGGGCGCGGTCATTATGGTCCATGGCGACGACAATGGTTTGCGTTTGCCGCCCAATATTGCCCCTTTACAAATCGTGATCGTGCCGATTTATAATGACGAATCCGGTCGAGAAAAAGTTTTGGCTTATGCCCGTCAGTTGGCAACGGCTTTGAAAAAATACCGCCTGAAAATTGATGACCGGCCTGAAGAAACTCCGGGCTTTAAATTCAATTATTGGGAAGTGCGCGGCGTCCCCGTGCGTCTGGAAGTCGGGCCGCAGGAAGTAGCGTCGGATAACGTGACGCTTTTTCGGCGCGATGAAGACAAGCGGGAAACGGTCAAACGCGGCGAACTGAACCAGCGACTTAAGAAACTGATGAAGGACATTCACCGCCATTTATATAAACAGGCGCGAGCCTTTAATCAGACGCATGTTTATCCGATAAAGAAAGCCTCTGAAATTGATGAGCGTCCCGGCTGGTTCTTGGCCAGCTGGTCGGAAGATGAGGATACAGCCAAAGAGCTGAAGGAAAAATACAGCTTGACCCCCCGGGTTTTATTGGCGAAAGCGGCGGCCAAGAAGCCGAGGAATAAAAAATGTTTTGTCAGCGGTCGGCCGGCCAAGCACGACTGGCTGTTCGCGAAAAGTTATTAGTCGGTGACGAAGTTCGCTTAGTAGAGTTTTCCATTTTTTATGTTCAACAAACTCTTGGGAAAATTTAGTCATGACTTGGGCATTGATTTGGGCACAAAAAATACTTTGGTTTACGTGGCCGATAAGGGCATTGTCGTTAACGAACCGAGCGTGGTGGCTATAAACAAACGCACCAACGAAATTTTGGAAGTCGGGGAGGCGGCCCAAAAAATGGTGGGCAAGACGCCCGGCCACATTGAAACCATTAAACCCTTGGTGGAAGGCGTGATTTCCGATTTTGAAATCACGGAAAAAATGCTTAAATATTTTATTACCAAGGTGCACGCCGAGAATTTTACTTTGATTCCGCGGCCGCGGGTGGTTATTGGTATTCCTTTGGATTTGACCGAAGTGGAAAAGAAGGCGGTGGAAGACGCGGCCAAGTCGGCCGGCGCCCGCAAGGTTTATTTGATTGAAGAGGCCATGGCGGCCGCCATTGGCGCCCGTTTGCCGGTGACGGAAGCGACCGCCACCATGATCGTGGACATTGGCGGCGGCACGACCGAGATCGCCGTCATTTCTTTAGGCGGGGTCGTCACTTGGAAATCCCTAAAGGCGGCCGGCAATGAATTTGACAACAATATTATTGAATATATTCGCGAAGAGTTTAACATTTTGATCGGCGAGCAATTAGCCGAGAACATTAAAATTGCCATCGGTTCGGCCGTGCCTTTGGAGGAGGCGCGGGAAATAGAAGTCCGCGGTCGTGATCTTTTGACCGGCTTGCCGAAAGCGATTATGGTTACTGACAAACAGATTAGAGAAGCTATTAGTCGCACTATCAGTAAAATTATTGAAAATATCAAGACCATTTTGGAAACGACGCCGCCGGAACTGGTCTCCGACATCTACGAACGCGGTTTGTATTTATCGGGTGGCGGCGCGCTTTTACGCGGCTTGGACCAGGCCATTTCCGCCGCCAGTAAAGTGCCGGTTAAAATTATTGACGATCCCTTAACCTGCGTCGTTAGAGGCACGGGCATCCTTTTACAAAATAAAGATCTCTTGGAAAAAGTGGTTTTGCCGACCGTGACCGAGTAATATGATAAAAATAAAAAAGCACAAGACGGTTTTAATTTTAACAGTAGTTTTAGCACTACTGATTTTTTTACATTGGCTGGGCGCCTTAAAGCCAGTGGAAGATTTTTTTGTCTGGCTGGCCAAACCTTTAACGAGTCGTTTTTATCGCCAAGGCGAAGCTTTCAACGCCGCCTACAGCGCCCGTCAAGAAAGACAGAATTTAGCCGCCCAAGTGGAAGCCTTGAGTCAGGAAGTGGCGCGTCTGACGGTGGCAAACGCCAATGATTATGCATTAGCCGAGGAGAATAAGCAATTACGCGCCCAACTGGACTTTATCAGCGGTCATAATTTTCAAGCCGTCACTGCCGGCGTTATCGCTCAAGAAACGGCCGTGGAAGCGACCGGCGCCAACCAAGATTTAATCATTAATCGCGGCCTTAAAGACGGCTTGCGTTTAGGTTTGGGCGTCATCAGCCCCACCGGCGTCATTATCGGGAAAATTGTTGATCTTAAAGATACGACGGCGCGGGTTTGTTTGACTACCACGCCGGGCTGTAAATTGGCCGCGGCTGTGCAAAACGCCGATCAGACCCAAGGTTTGACGGACGGCGATTTGGGTCTGACCATTAAAATGAGTTATATTCCGCAGACGGAAAAAATCGCCGCCGATGATTTGGTTGTCAGTTCCGGTTTAGGCGGCGATATTCCGCACGGTTTAGTTATCGGCAAAATTTCCCACGTCATAAACGAGAGCAATGAAGTCTGGCAGGAGGCCACTATCGTGCCTTTGGTCAATTTAAGCACTTTAACGGTTGTCAGCGTCATTATTCCTTAAGCTTTATGTCTAAACGCGTTTTTCCTTTGATTATTTTCATTCTTTTTGCCTCGCTTTTAGCTTGGGCGCAATTTTCCTTGATCGGCGCCTGGCCCGGCCCCTTCCGTCAGCTTAACTTAATTATCATCGTCTTAGTTTTTATTTTATTTTTTTTCGATTTCCGCGCCGCCGCTTGGGCCGCCCTGCTCTTTGGCTTTTGGTTAGATACCTTGTCTTTTCAATTTTTCGGCCTCTGTATGATTTCTTTGCTTTTGAGCGTTGGTCTTGGTCAATTGCTTTTAAAAAATTGGTTGACCAATCGTTCCCTTTATTCCTTTTTAGTCTTAATTTTTTTGACCACCGTCGTTTATAATTTTTTATTGCTGATTTTTTCTTACGCCCATAGCTTAACGAGCGGCAATCCTTTTCTGGTGCGGCCGAGTTTTTGGCTGGCCTTAGTCTATCAATTAGCTTGGAGCTTGTTGGCCGCCCTCTTGCTTTTCCATTTGACTTTGGCCGCCAGCAGGAAATGGCAGCCGCTTTTTTTGGAAAAAAAGACTTAATTATGGTATTATATGAAGGCTATGACTTATGATTTTATCACCATCGGCGGCGCCACCCGCGATATTTCTTTTTTTACCGATCAAGGCGTTTTATTAAATAACCGCCGCGACGTTTTACGCCAAAAATTATTGGCCTTTGAATACGGGGCCAAGATAAAAGTGGATAAGTTCTATTATTCTTTCGGCGGCGGGGCGGCTAATTCCGCGGTTAATTTGACTAATTTTGGCTTTAAAACCGCTTGTCTTTTAATGCTGGGCGCTGATGAGGCCGGCAGTTTAATTTTAAAAAATTTACGCCAGCATGGCGTTGATAGCTCCTTAGTGAAAATTAATAAGCGCGAAGAAAGCGGCGCTTCCTTTATTTTAATCGCTCGGGGCGGGGAGCGGATAATTTTCGGCGCCCGCGGCGCCAACCGATGCTTGGCCATTACGGCCGCGGACCAGAAAGTCCTTAAAAAAACAAAAAACATCTATTTAGCTTCTTTGTCCGGCCCTTGGTGGCCGAATTTGGCGCGGATTTTTTCTTTGGCCTCTCCACGGGCGAAAAAGAAAGTAAAAATTTTCTGGAATCCGGGGGCTTCCCAATATAAGGGCGGTTTGAAAAAGCTGGCCGCCTTTTTGCCGCGGGTCACGGTTTTCGCTTTAAATAAAGATGAAGCCATTGAATTGGTTTTAAGTTCCTCCCGCCACCGCCATTTGTCTCGCGCCTTTTTAAATCGGACGGATAATCTCTTGCGCCTTATTTATAATTTCGGTCCCAAGATCGTCTTGATTACTTTAGGCAAGGCCGGCGCCGCCGCTTATGACGGGCATAAAATTTATCGCCAGAGAATTTTTAAGGAAAAGAAGCGAGTGGATACCACCGGCATCGGCGACATTTTCAATTCCACTTTCGCCGCCGCCTATGAATTGTTTAAAGGCGATATTAAAAAGGCTTTGCGCCTGGCCATGCGGAACGCCGCCGCTAAAATCGGCCATTTGGGCGCACAGAACGGTTTGCTGAAATTCACGAAGAAGTTCTAGTCGTTTTTATGATTAGCGGCTTGACTATAAAAAGTTTAAGTAAAAACACAGACGCGCGCGGCTGGCTGGCGGAAATTTTTCGTAGCGACGAATGGACTTTTCCCGTGGCCATGGCTTACGCCAGTTTGACTTTGCCCGGCGTCGTCAGAGGACCGCATGAGCATAAAAATCAAAGCGATGGCTTCGTTTTTTTCGGGCCGGGTAGTTTTAAACTTTATCTTTGGGATGCCCGTTTGAATTCGCCCACGCGCGGGAAAAAAATGGAGTTAATCGTCGGCGTTGACAATCCTTGTTTAGTTATCATTCCGCCGGGCGTCGTTCATGGCTATAAATGCGTGTCTCAAGAAGCGGCTTTAGCCCTTAATTTTCCCGATAAATTATATAAAGGTGAGGGCAAAAAAGAAGCCGTAGACGAAATTCGCCATGAAGACGAAGACGATTCTCCCTATAAAATAAGCTAAATTTGAAAAATATGTGCGTTTTTTGCCAAATAATCGCGGGTGAAATTTCCGCCCATAAGCTTTACGAAGACGAAAATATTTTGGCTTTTTTGGACATTAAACCGGTTAATCCCGGCCACGTTTTAGTCATGCCGAAAAAACACTATCAGAACTTGGAAGACACGCCCGCCGAAATCTTAAGCGCGGTCATGGCGGTCGTGAAAAAAATCGGCCAGCTTTTAAAAGATAAATTGGGCGCGGCCGGCTATAACGTTACCGAGAATAACGATCCCGTGGCCGGCCAGATCATTCCTCATTTGCATTTTCATGTCATTCCCCGGCATGAAGGCGACGGCCATCCCCAATGGCGGCAAAGAGAATACGCGCCCGGCGAAGCGGAAGCCATTCTTAAGCAATTAAGTTCTTAAAGGCCTGATTTTTGGGTTTATTTTTTATGAAATTACTCGTCACCGGCGGCGCCGGTTTCATTGGCGCCAATTTCATTCATTATTGGTTGAAGAATTATCCCGAGGACACGATTGTCAATCTGGACCTTTTGACTTATGCCGGCAATTTAGACAATTTAAAAGATTTAGCTAATGGATCGCGATACCAATTCGTCAAAGGCGACATCGCCGACGAGGCTTTAGTTAATTCTCTAGTCAAAGGCCTTGATTTGATTGTTAATTTCGCGGCCGAAAGCCACGTTGATCGCTCCATAAAAGACAGCGCCGCCTTCATTCACACCAACGTCGTCGGTACCCGCGTTTTATTGGAAGCGGCCAAAAATAACGGTCACCTTCGTTTCCATCACATTTCCACGGACGAAGTTTTTGGCTCCTTAAAAGCGAACGACCCCCCCTTTAACGAGAAGACGCCTTATGATCCGCGCTCGCCCTATTCCGCCTCCAAGGCGGCCAGTGATCATTTGGTCCGCGCCTATTATCATACTTATGGCCTGCCCGTAACGATTTCCAATTGCTCCAACAATTACGGCCCTTACCAATATCCGGAGAAATTAATTCCGCTTTTCATCACCAATCTTTTGGAAGGCAAAACCGTGCCGCTTTACGGCCGAGGGAAGAATATCCGCGACTGGATTCACGTTGACGACCATAATCGCGGCCTGGATTTGGTTATCAAGAAAGGTAAACCCGGCGAAACCTATTGTTTTGGTGGGGCTAACGAAAAAAGCAATTTGGAGATTACCCGCTTGCTTTTGACTTTGATGGCTTTGGGCGAAGATAAGATTGAATTCGTCAAGGATCGTCCCGGCCACGATTTCCGTTACGCCATTGATTTTAGTAAAGCCAAGCGGGAATTAGGCTGGGAACCGCGAATTGATTTTTCTTCCGGCTTAAAAGCGACCCTTGAGTGGTATAAAAAGAACGTCTCCTGGTGGCGAAAACTAAAAAAATAAAAGTATGAGCGAGAAAAAAATTTTTGTCATTGAAGACGACGCCAATATCCTTTACGGTTTGGAGTCGCAATTCGCCGCCGCCGAGTTTCTCGTGGAAATCAGCGAAGGCACGGAGGAACTGGAGGAAATTATCAATCGGATCAGAGATTTTTCTCCCGCTTATTTGATTTTAGATCTGATTTTGCCGAAACTGGACGGTTTCGAAATCATTAAACAGGTTAAAGGGGATGAGGAATTGCGCGATATTGAGATTTTTATCTTTACCGACATTTCCGACGAGGACAGCCGCCAGCGCAGTTTGGAATTGGGCGCCGATTACATTTTTTTCAAAGAAGAATTTGACACTTTTGAATTTTCCGAAAAAGTCAAAAAAATCATCGCCAACCAAGTCAAGGAGGAAGAGCGCGACGAGGAGGATTAGGTCGCGGCCGTTGACTTTAAGCCGAAAAAATACTAAACTGGATTAGTATTTAGTTTTTGTTTATGTTTATTAAACGCATCGGCATTGATTTAGGCACAACCTATACTTTGGTTCATTTGCCCAAGCGCGGTATCGTCATTAACGAGCCGAGCGTGGTCGCCGTGTCTCTGGACGACAAGAAAATTTTGGCCGTCGGCAATGAAGCTAAAGACATGATCGGGCGGACGCCGGACACGATTATGGCCGTCAAGCCCTTGAAGGACGGAGTGATCGCGGATTACAAAGCTACCGAAGCCATGATCCGCTATTTTATTAACAAGACTTTGGGTGGCATTCGGCTTTTCCGGCCGGAAGTGATGGTGGCCGTGCCGGCCGGCATTTCTTCCACCGAGCGTCGGGCGGTTATTGAAGCGACCATTGCCGCCGGCGCCAAAGCCGCCTACATCATTAAAGAACCGGTGGCGGCCGCTATTGGCGCTGACATCCCCATTGGTTCGGCCACCGGCCATATGATCGTGGACATCGGCGGCGGCACAGCGGAAATGGCCGTGATTTCTTTAGGCGGTATCGTCGCCTCCTCTTCGGTTAGAGTCGGCGGCAACAAATTTGACGCCGCTATTTTGGAATATATTCGCAAAAAATATAATCTGGCTATCGGCGAACGCACGGCCGAGGAAATAAAAATCAATATCGGTTCCGCCCTCTACATGGAAGACAAGCTTTATTTGGAAATCCGCGGCCGCGACATCGTTACCGGCTTGCCGCGCAGCATCACCGTTTCCAGCGACGACGTCACCGAGGCCATTCAGAATGAGCTGGAAATGATTATCGCCGCCGTCAAGAAGGTTTTGCAGAAGACGCCGCCGGAATTGGCCGCCGACATTATTGACAAGGGCATTGTTTTGACCGGCGGCAGCGCTTTGTTGAGAAACATTGACCAATTGATTTCCCGCACTACCGGCGTGCCCACTTACGTCGCCGACGACGCCATGCTTTCAGTCGCCAAAGGCACGGGCATCGCCCTGGACAATCTTGATTCCTACAAACGCAGCATTTTGGCGACTAAATAAATTTTCATTAGCGGTTAAGTTTATATATTTTTATGCTTATCGGCTTGGACGCTTCCCGGGCGAACCGTCCGCATAAAACCGGGACGGAATGGTACGCTTTTTACTTAATTAAAAGCCTGGCCGCCATTGACCGCCATAACTGTTACCGTCTCTATTTGGACGCCCCGCTTTCGCCTGAATTAGAAGCCACCGTCAAAAATAACGCCAATTTCTCCTTTAAATTTTTAAAGTGGCCTTTTCGCGCCTTTTGGACTTTGGGCCGATTAAGTTTGGAAATGATTTTTCATCGGCCCGATGTCCTCTTTATTCCCGCGCACACTTTACCCCTCGTTCATCCGCGCCGGACCGTCAATACCATTCATGACATCGCCTTCGTGCGCGAGCACAATCTTTATCTCTCCAAAAGAATGCAGCAAAGCATACCCGGATCGCGGCGCTTGGCTGATTTTTTTATTCGTCTATTTTCCGGCGGCAAATACGGAGCCAATTCTTTGGATTATCTTTATTGGTCAACGGCCTTTGCCTTGCGCCGGGCGAAAAAAATAATTACCGTTTCCCAGTTTACCAAGGAAGAGATTCTTAATGTTTATCCGGCCACACCGGCGGCTAAAATCAGCGTCGTTTATAACGGCTATAACACGGCTTTGTATCGCCCCGATTACGAGCTTAAAGCCGTTAACGAAGTTTTGGAAAAATACGGTTTGAGTCAATCGTATTTTCTTTACGTCGGCCGTTTGGAAAAAAAGAAAAATACCCCCATGCTGATTGAGGCCTTGGCGCTTTTAAGGGAGAATTATCCCGCTATTAAGGAAAAATTGGTTTTGGCCGGCGATGCCAGTTTCGGCTACGACGAAGTTAGGTACGCCATAGAAGAATTCAATTTAAATAGCGACGTCTTTATGACCGGCTGGGTGCCGGAAGAAGACCTGCCTTATATTTTTAACGGCGCCAGCGCTTTTATTTTTCCCTCCAAACATGAGGGTTTCGGTATCCCCGTTATTCAAGCTTTAGCCTGCGGCCTGCCGACGGCGGTTTCCAATTTGCCGGTTTTACGTGAAGTCGCCGGCGATGCCGTTTTGTATTTTGACCAAAACGATAAGCGTTCCTTGGCGCAAGCCCTGGTGGAGATTATTAGCGATAAAGACAAGCGCCGGCTTTTAAGACATAAAGGTTTGGTTCGGGCACGTCAGTTCAGTTGGGAAAAATGCGCTCGCGAAACTTTAAAAATATTGACCAGTCTCTAAGCCCTTTCTTGAGCCGAATTTATTTTTATAAAAACGCCAAGTGTGATATTATAGAGGTGTTATATGAAAAAACTGATAACCTCTTTTTTTATTCTCTTATTTTTTCTGGCTCCGCCCGTTTTCGCTAAAATTACCCCGAATGACCCTGATTACGGTCGGCAGTGGTATTTAGGTAAAATTAGGGCGGATGAGGCTTGGGATAAGATTTCCGCCAGTCCCGACATTGTTATTGCCGTGATTGATTCGGGTTTGGACGTTAATCATCCCGACCTGCGTGATAATATCTGGCATAATTCTAACGAAATTCCCAATAATGGCCTAGATGACGACCATAACGGTTTTATCGACGACGTCGTCGGTTGGAATTTTGTGGATAATAATCCGGATCCCTCACCGCGCTTTTCGCCGGGCTGGACGGAGACGGGCTTAGCCCACGGCACCATGGTGGCCGGCATCATCGCCGCCCGCGGCAATAACGCTCAAGGCGTGGCCGGCGTCACTTGGCAGGCAAAAATAATGGCGCTTAAAGCTTTAAATGATAACGGCGAAGGCAAAATCAGCGACGTTATTCGCGCCCTTGATTACGCGATTAAAAACGGGGCTGACATTATTAATTTAAGTTTTATCAGCCTGACTTATAATTCCGCTTTGGAAGCGGCCGTTAGCCGCGCTCATCAGGCCGGTATTATTATTGTTGCCGCCGCCGGCAACGAACAAGCGGCCGGTGCCGGTTATGACATCTCCAAGACGCCGATTTACCCGGCTTGCTATGACGGCCAGCAGGGCGAAAACATGGTTATCGGCGTGGCCGCCACCGACGCCTTGGACCAAAAAACTTCTTTTTCCAGCTATGGTTTCCGCTGCGTGGACATCACCGCGCCCGGCATCAGTTTTTTCAACACCGTGCCCGTGGGTAGCGACATTTTTGATCTTAATAAATATTATGACGGTTATTGGTCGGGCACCTCCATGGCCGCGCCCTTGGTGACAGCCACCTTAGCTTTGATTGAAGAAGCTAATCCGGAGTTAAGCCAGCGCGAAGTTGTGAACATTCTCTTCGCTTCCACGGACAATGTCAGCCGCCTCAATCCCGACTACTTAGGGCAACTGGGTAATGGTCGTTTGAACGTTGACCGCGCCGTTAGTATGGCTAAGCAAAAATTGTACAGTCATTTGGAACGTTTTTTGCTTATGCCTGAAAAGAGCGGGGAAACGGCTAAATTAACGGCGGCTAACGGCGATTGGGTAAGTGATTTCTTAACGAGCTTATCCGCTGGAGCGAGTTTAGCTACGGGCGACGTTAATGGCGACGGCCAAGAGGAAATCATTTTGGCCGCCGGTGCCGGTGTGGCCCCGCAAATCCAGATTTATAACAGCGCCGGCAAACTCTTAAAACAATTTTTGGCCGAAGCGCAAAGTTTTCGCGGCGGCCTGAATGTGGCCGTGGGCGATTTAGATAACGACAATCAGGCGGAAATTATCATCGCTCCCGCGGCTTCGGCTCGCGGGCAAATAAAGATTTTTGATTTTAACGGCCATTTAAAAAGCCAATTTATGGCCACTGACAAGCGTTATTGGGGCGGCCTTAATTTGGCTGCCGGCGACTTGGATGCCGACGGGCAAACGGAAATTGTCGCCGCTTACGCCAAAGGCAACGAGCCACGCGTTAAAATTTTTAGTCCGGCGGGCGCTTTAATAAAAAGTTTTTTGGTTTACGAAACCCGATTTCGCGGCGGTGTCCAAGTGGCCGTGGCCAATTTAGACGGTCGCCAGGGCCATAACCGTTTAGAAATTATCGTCGCTCCCGGACCGGGCCGCGATCCTTTGGTCAAGGTTTACAATGACCAGGGCCAAGAGGAAAACGAATTTCTCGCCTATAAGAGAAATTGGCACGGCGGCGTCAATGTGGCCGCCGGCGATCTTAATAACGACGGTATTAGTGAAATCGCCACCGGCGCCAAAGCCGGCGCCAGTCCCCACGTCCGGGCTTTTTCCGCCCAAGGCGCTCTAATGGAATCGTTTTACGCCTATAAGGAAAACTTTAACGGCGGCGTCAAACTTGCTATAATAAAGATGAACCATTAATTCATAGTTAAGCCTATTATTTCTATGGCTAAACAGGTTATTTTCGACAAGCCGAACGTGCTTGTCGCCGGCGGCGCCGGTTTTATCGGTTCTCATCTTTGCGACCAACTCTTAAAAACCAGCAAGGTTATTTGTGTGGACGATTTTATTTCCGGCAGTGAGCGCAACATTGACCATCTTTTGTCCTCGCCCGATTTTGTTTTCCTTAATCATGATTTGTCCCAGCCTTTGGATTTGGAAGGGCAGGCAAGTTTGAAAAAATTTAAACTGGAATTTCAGGGTCTCCAGGAAATCTATAACTTGGCTTGCCCGATGTCGCCGAAAAATTTTTTGGCCAACCGTTTGGCGACTTTACTGGCCAATTCCTATGCTGTCAGAAATTTGTTGGATTTGACCGTTAAATACCAAGCCAAATTTATGCACTTTTCTTCGTCGGTCGTTTATGGGCCGCGCCGCGCCGACCAGCCGGGTTTTAAAGTCAAGGAAAGCGACTTGGGCGCGGTGGACCACTTGTCGGAGAGAAGCGCTTACGACGAGGGCAAACGTTTCGCCGAAACTTTCGTGACTAATTATCGTTCCCTTTACGGCCTAGACGCTAAAATTATTCGCCTTTTTCGCATCTACGGTCCGCGTATGGAGCAAAACGACGATCAGATGATTCCCGATTTCATCAATAACGCCTTGGATGGCAAGGACCTGGTCATTTTCGGCGATGAAAAGTTTTCTTCCTCCTTTTGTTATATTGATGATGCTCTGGACGCCGTTTTTAAGTTTATGCACTCCGAATTAGCCGGACCGATAAACGTCGGCTCGGACGTGGACGTTAATTTGAGCGATTTCGCCCGCCTGATAATCAAGGAAACCAACTCCGCTTCCCAAATAGTTTACGAGTCTGGCAAACTCTTTATGAGTGAATTGCTTCTACCGGACATTCAGTCGGCAAAAAACGAATTGAATTGGATGCCGGTCGTGACTCTGGAGAACGGTTTGAAGAAAACGATTTTTGACATTAAGGCCAATAAAAAATTGCAGGGTTTTAACGCTTGAGGCGGCCGTTTAAAAAACAGAAAGAAGGAAAAAATAAAGAAAAATCGGGTTTTACTCGATTTTTATTATTTATTATCTTGATATTTTTTGTTACAATTGCAGCAATTAAGGTCACCTTTCGGCTTCCGGTCCCATATAATAT
>CAZXZR010000005.1:0-32884 GCA_964645545.1 uncultured Gammaproteobacteria bacterium
ATCGTATTTACAAAAAAGAAGAATATATAAACACAGGATGGGTTTAATGCTTATGATTACTAGAATAATATTAAATTAAGGGAAAAAAGATTAAATAAAATTAAAGTAAAATTTTTATAAAATATTTTATTTTTCTTCGGCATGTGAGATGAGAGTCTACATTAACGTAGACTTTACTTGTAAAATTTAGCTATTATTAAATAAATATAGTTTTTACCTAAAAATAGCTAAAAATATCAATTTTCTTTTTTGCAAAAATAGCTTCAAGTCTGAAAGACCTTAAGTTCAATTAAAAAAAACAGAAAAAAACAGGCTAATTTTTTGGATAGAGTGAGATCTCGGACCATCCGAGCCGGCTCTGAAAATCGTAAAAAGTGAAAAATTTTTTATTTGCTTTTAACGTCCAAAGACTTTATAATAAAAGTAGAAATTAATATTTTACAGCAATTATCAGCCCACGAAATGTTAGGTAATGGGAGTAGTTGTTTTTATAAAATTTATGTATGATTTAATCATAATTGGCGCTGGTCCGGCCGGTTTAACAGCCGCTATCTACGCCACTAGGCGGGAAATGAAAACTTTGATCATCGGCCGGGAGCTTGGCGGTCAGATGATTTGGGCCAGCGAGATTGAGAATTATCCCGGTTTTGAAAAAGTTAGCAGTCTGGAATTGATTAATAAAATGAAAGAGCAGGTTTTGAAGTTTGGCGCCGAATTAATAAGTGATGAAGTTAAAAAAATTGAAAAGACCGAAGACGGCCATTTTTTGCTTTACACCAATCGGGAAAAATTTGCGGCAAAAACCGTCCTTGTCGCCATGGGTTTGTCCCCGCGGCGTTTAGCCGTGCCCGGAGAAACGGAATTTAACGGCAAAGGCGTTTCCTATTGCGCCAATTGCGATGGCCCGTTTTATCGCGGCAAGACCGTGGCCGTTATCGGCGGCGGCAATTCCGCCTTAGACGCCGCCGAAGTCTTATCCAAGATAGCCAAGGAAGTTTATTTGCTCCATCGGCAGGATCATTTTCGCGCTTTTGAATCATTAGTGGATACGATTAAGAATCGTCCCAATATTGTTTCCTTGCTTAGCACGGAAATTAAAGGTATTTTCGGAACAGAGAAGGTTAATAAGATAAAAGTTTTTAATAATAAGACGAAAGAAGAAAAAGATATTAGTTTGGAAGGAATTTTTATTGAAATCGGCCGTATCGCCAGCACGGATTTAGTGGAAGAGTTTGTTGAGCGCAATGAAAAGGATCAAATTGTTGTCAACACGCAAGGCGAAACCAAGACGCCTGGTTTGTTCGCGGCCGGCGATGTCACGGTCGGCGAATTCAAACAAATCACGATTGCCATGGGACAGGCGACCACGGCGGTTTTAAGCGCTTACCAATATTTACAGCTTAAAGCCGGTAAAACATTCGTGCCGGAAAATTACTAAAAATAGCTAATATAAGGCTAAAATTTAAAATATGACCGCGAAAAAAATTAATTTGGTCGCCGTCAATATGGGCTATGGCCATCAACGCGCCGCTTATCCTTTACGCCATTTAGCCGGTGGAGAAATTATCACTCTTAATGATTATGACGGCATCAGTCGGTCGGAAAAAAATTTTTGGGAAAAAAGCGAGCGTTCCTATAACCGTTTGTCCCGTTTCAAGCACGTGCCTTTGCTCGGCAATTTAGTTTTCGGCTTAATGGACGCTTTTCAAAAAATTCCGCCTTATTATCCTTGGCGCGATTTGTCCGCCCCGACGGTCCAGCAGAAATATTTTTATCAAGCTATAAAGAAAGGTTTGGGCAAAGCTTTGGTGGAAGAATTAAATAAAAGCGGCTTACCTTGGCTGACCACCTTTTTTGTGGCCGCTTACGTGGCCGAGTATCATAATTACCAAGGCGAGATTTATTGTCTGGTCTGCGATAGTGACGCTTCCCGCGCCTGGGTGCCATTTTCCCCTCGCGAGAGCCGAATTAAATATCTCTTGCCGACGGAAAGATTGAAAAAAAGATTTTTAATGTATGGCCTTAGGGAGGAAAATTTATTTGTTTCCGGTTTTCCTTTGCCCCTAGAAAACATTGGCGCCCGCCGAGAGATTCTCTTGGCTGATTTATCGCGGCGTTTAAACGCCCTCGATCCCCAAGGTATTTTCCGCGCGCGCTATAAAGATTTACTGGCCGCGCTCCTGCCCGCCGCTTTAAAAAAAGACAAGTCTGCCGTCACCATTACTTTTGCGGTTGGCGGGGCGGGTGCGCAAACGGAAATCGGCGCGGGCTTGCTTAAAGTCTTAGAGGCGGCTTTAAAGGCAAGGGAATTTAATTTGAATTTGGTTGCCGGCAGTCGCCCGGAAGTGAGAGATTATTTTATAACCGAGATAAAGAAAAACGGCTTGTCTAACGCGGCTAACGTGAAGATTATTTTTGCTCCGAACAAACTGGATTATTTTAAAAAATTCAACCAGATTTTGCGCGCCACCGATATTTTATGGACCAAACCCTCGGAATTGTCCTTTTATTGCGCTTTAGGTTTGCCTTTTATAATCTCCTCTCCTTTAGGTAGTCAAGAAGATTTCAATCGGGATTGGCTTTTGTCCCTGGACACCGGCTTGGACAGTCTGCCGCTGGAATACACGGCTGAATGGCTGCCCGACTTATTAGTTTCCGGCCGCTTGGCGCGCTTAGCTTTAAATGGCTTCTTAAACGCGCCTTTAGAAGGCACCTCTAAAATAGAAACCTTATTTAAAAAGAGCTTATGAGCTGGATTCTAATTGCGATTTTGGCTTATTTTATTTTGGCGATTGCCAATTTGACGGATAAATTTTTAGTGACCACGGTCTTAACGAGCAGCAAGACCTACGCTTTGGTGGCTTGCGTATTGGGTATTGTTGTTGTTTTGGCCGCTCCCTGGTTTTTACAGTGGCCCGGTCTTTGTCTTTTCAGTATTAATTTTTTATTGGGCGGAGTCTTTGTTTTGGCTCTATGGCTGCTTTACGAGGCCTTAAGGCGGGGTGAAGCCTCGCGTATTTTGGTTTTTATCGGCGGCATAACGCCGGTTTTTTCCCTGATTTTTTCTTTGGTATTTTTTCACGAATATTTTAGCGGTCGACAATGGCTAGGCATCGCCACTCTCTTAGCCGGTATTTTTATCATCGCCTTTTTGCCGCAGGCCCGCAGTTACTTGACCCGGGTTTTGAATAAATTGAGAATTAGATTAGAAGCCAAAACCGGCGGTTTATTGGTCGCCTTTTTTTCCGCTCTCGCTTATGCCGTTTATTTCGTTGGCATTAAACACGCTTATGCCAGCCAGCCTTTTTTTAGTGGTTTTATTTGGACGCGTTTGGGCGCGGCCTTTTTCGTTCTCTTCTTTTTAATTAGGAAAAAAGATCGGCAAGAAATTGCCAGAACTTTAAAACAGACGAAACGACCCAGGCATCAATTTCTGGTAGTTTTTAATCAGGGCCTAGGTTCGGTTGGTTTTATTCTACAAAATTACGCCGTTTTTCTTGGTTCCGTGGCTTTAGTTAATGCTTTACAAGGGGTACAATATGCTTTTATTTTAGTGATTAGCGCCGTTTTGGCGGTTTTATCGCCCAAGTTGTTAAAAGAAACTTTTTCTTGGCGTATAGTTTTACAAAAATTCGCGGCCGTAGCCATGATCGCTTTAGGTCTTTACGCTTTGATGATTTGAGCGTTTAAAAAATTTAACCTTAGAAGATACAGGGAAAAAGTTAAATTATGATTATTAACAGAACAAACTCGCCATCTTTTTCCGTTAATTTGCCATCCGAGAAAAGCCAGCCGAGAAAGATATGGCGTCATCTCAAAATCATGCTTATTATTTCGGCCGCCATTATTTTACTCGGTGTTTATTTTTTCAAATTCGCTCCTAATTATCCCTTAAAACAGGATTTGAAACATCGGCCGGGTTTTTTCGGCGTGACTTTTTCCAAAAAATTCTGCGAGGAAATGGGTTTGGATTGGCACGAAGTTTACGCCGCCATTATCAATGATTTAAAAGTCAAGGAAATCCGTTTGCCGATCTATTGGGATGAAATTGAAAAAGAAAGAGGGGAGTTTGATTTCTCGGATTACGATTACATGATTAATGAAGGCGCGAAAAACGGGGTAAAATTTATCGCCAATATCGGCTGGCGTTTGCCGCGCTGGCCGGAATGCCACGCGCCCAGTTGGGCGACGAAAAAAAGTTTGGCCGCCACCGAGGCCGCGACCTTAAACATGTTAACGGCGGTCGTTAATCACTATAAAGACAATCCAGCCGTTACCGCCTGGCAGGTGGAAAACGAACCCTTTTTCAACGCTTTCGGCCTTTGTCCGCCGGGAGATGAAGATTTTTTTACTAATGAGGTTAATACCATTAAAAGGTTTGATAACCGGCCGGTAGTCGTTTCCGCCACCGGAGAATTGAGCTTTTGGCGGCGCGAGGTCAAATTAGCCAATATTTTCGGGAGCACGCTTTACCGCGTCGTTTGGGGACCTTTAACCGGCTATATCCGCTACCCCATACCGGCCTGGTTTTATCGTTTTAAAGCTTGGTTAGTCGGGCTAAAACCGGAAGAGCGCATTATCATTGAATTGCAGGGCGAGCCCTGGGTGCCGAGCGGTAACATTATTTATATGCCGGGAAAAGAAATCAATAAATCCATGAATTTGAAGCAATTCCGGGCTAATTTACAATACGCCATTAACGTTAATTTCTCTAAAACCTATATTTGGGGCGTGGAATGGTGGTATTGGCAGTATAAGAATGGTGAGCCGGGCTATTGGGAGTTGGTGCGGACGCTTTTTAATTAAATTATGCTTTCTATTATTATCCCCACGCTCAATGAAGAGAAATATTTGCCGCGTCTTTTAGCCTCAATTAAGAATCAGGATTTTAGCGATTATGAAATTATCGTTTCCGATGGTAATTCTAAGGACAAAACGCGAGCCGTGGCCGCCGCCAATACTTGCCGGGTAGTGGTAAGCGATAGGCGTTCGCCGGCTTGCCAAAGGAACGAGGGCGCGACATTGGCGCGTGGCGAAATATTATTATTTTTAGACGCCGATTCGCGCTTGCCGGACAGATTTTTGGAGAAAAGCTATAAACAATTTATTGACCGCGGTCTGGACGCCGCCGGTTTTTATTTGCGTTTTGATTCACCGCGGCGATTGTATAAGCTTTACAATTTTTTTTACGACTTAACCTGCTTTTTCGGCCAATTCTTCAAACCAGCTTCAGTGGGTGTGGCCATTATGGTTAAAAAGGCATATCATAAGCGCCTGAATGGTTTTGACGAAAGCATTTTTATTGGCGAGGATTATGACTACACCACTAGGATTTTCAAAATTGGTCGTTTCCGTATGATCAAAAAAACTTTCATCTATTTCTCTCCGCGCCGCTGGGAGAAAGAGGGGCAATTTCGAGTTTTGGCGCGATTAATTAAAGCCTCCTTTTATTTTCTGTTTAAAGGCCCGATCCGTAAGAAAATAGTGAAGTATGAATTTGGTGATTTCAATGATTAAAAGAGTTAAAGGCTAAATAAAAACACCCCATTTTATTCGGGATGTTTTTTGTTTGGAGCGGGTAAGGGGAGTCGGACCCCTGTCTTCAGCTTGGAAGGCTGACATAATAAGCCGTTATACGATACCCGCGATTTTTCCTTATTTCGTATCCTTCAAAGATGCAATAAAGCCGAAGCCGGAAAGCATTAAAATAGCTAAGATTAGGAATAAATAAGGTAGGGGCAAAAACGACAAACAAATAATGGCGATGGCCGGCCCGAGAGCGTAGCCCAAGGGCGCGGCCGTGCGGAAAAGATTAATGTAGCCGACGTCGTCGGCGTTAACGATTTTGAAAAAATAAGACTCGCGCATCGCTTCCATCAAAGAAGCGCCAATGCGGCTGAAAAATAAAACCGCTGTCCAGACCCAGGCCGTCGGCTGGTCGATAAGGAAAAATAAAAACAGGGCGATAATAATGATCGTTAGGCCGATGCTAAGTAGTTCCTTTTCGCCCCAGTATTTATCAGCGACGATGCCGGCCGGGAGTTCAAAGAGGACGAAGGGGATAAGCATTAAGGAAAAAATGGGACCTAAAACGTGCCAGTCCATGCCCAAAGTCTGGTGGAGATAAAGAGGAATATAGACAACGGCACAGCCGTAGAACAAGCTTAAGAGGAGGGCGATGAAGAAGATGCCGCGCAAGTTTTTGTTTTGCCAAGTCTTTTTTATAACCAGAGCCAGTCGTTCCCGCGAATATTTAACGCGATCATTGAGCCGGCGTTTCTGCGAGAGGACGATAAGGAAAAGAGGAATGACCAAGAGGGCGGCGCTTAAAAAGACCAGTTGGTAGTCGCCGAGTTTTATCAAATAACTGGAGAGGGCCGGGGCGCCGATCCAGCCGAGATTGATAAAGGTGAAATAAGTGGCGCGAGTGCGGCCGGTGGTGGGATTTTTAGAAAAGGTTTCTAAAGCGACGTCCAAATTTATCCAAATCAGATTGCTGGCGATCGTGAAAAGAATAATAGCGATAAATCCGGCTAAGGCGCTGGTGGCCGCGGTTAAGCCCAAAAGAGAAACGCCGTAAATAAGCAAAACGACTTTAATGAGAAAATAATTGTTTAATTTCCTGATTAAATTCGGGAAAATGACTATAGCTAAAACCGTAAAAAGATTAGCGATGACGAAGAATCCGCTGACAGCCGGTAAGTTCACTAGTCCTTTAAGGAAATTGGATTGGATGTAGGCGGGCAAAGCCGTGGAAACGGCCATTAAGAGGCCGAGAAAATATAAAAGTAAAAAGGGCGGCCGCCTTTTAGTCAGTTTTTTGCCGAGACGCATGGGGATTAAAAATTAGAATTAATAAGGCTAAAATAATTAGGAGGAGGCTGATTATTTGTGGCCAACGCCAGCTCAAAAATATTGGGGTTTCGTCCAGGCGTAGGAATTCCAGGGCGAACCTCAATATAGAATATAATATCATATAGAGGGCCGTTAACCAAACGAAAATTCTCTCATTTAAGCGCTGACGCTTGATAAAATAAAGATTAAGGCTGAATAAAATTAAAAAGATAAAAAGGCAGCCTAAGCTTTCATAGAGAAAAGTCGGTTGGAAGAAAGAGTCGGCCATAAAAGTTGGGGGCCGGTGTTCCGGGGCAATAGGTAGGCCCCAAGGTAAAGCGGTCGGCCGGCCGAAGAGTTCTTGATTAAAATAATTGCCCCAACGGCCAATGGTTTGAGCCAAAGCCAGACCGGGCGTGATTAAAGCCGTCAGGCGCCAGAAATTTATTTTGCGCCGGCGGGCAAAGACAAAAATAACGATAAGGCCGGCGATGATTGCCCCGTGTATGGCTAAGCCGCCTTGCCAAATTTTTAAGGCGTCTAAAGGTTGGCGCCAGTAATAAGGCAATTGCAAAAAGTCGTCGTAAACTCGGGCGCCGATAAGGCCGAAGATAATGAGCCAAAAACTTAAATCAAAAATCATTTCCTTTTTCAGATCATAGAAACGGGCCAGGCGCAAACAGACTAAAATCGCCGCCAAAATGCCGCTGACCATTAACAGGCCGTACCAATAAATATGAATCGGCCCCAAGGTCGCCAGAATCGGCCGAGGCTGGAAAGTGTGGAGAAAATTAATCATAAAAAAGTGCGGACGGAGAGATTCGAACTCTCAAGGGTTACCCCGCTTGGTCCTAAACCAAGTGCGTCTACCAATTTCGCCACGTCCGCTTTCAGGCTCCTTAGGAGTGTATTTTTATCTTAAATTATTATTTTTATAAAGTAAAGTTTATGCTATAATAGAAGCATAAAATAAAGATAAGTTTTATTAATTAATTTCTATGGCTAAAAATAAATTCGTTAAATTTTTTAATAGGCTGTCTCTAAAAGACGTGCCGCAAGTCGGCGGCAAAAACGCTTCTTTAGGCGAAATGTACAGCCGGCTGGTAAAAAAGGGCTTAAAAATTCCCAATGGTTTTGCCATGACGGCCGCCGGCTATAAGCATTTTTTAATAACAACGGGTCTAAAAAAGGAAATTAAGGCTATTTTAAAAAAGGTGGACGCGAAAGACGTCTCCGCTTTGGCGAAAAAGAGCGCGGCGATAAAAAACCTGATCGTCAAAGCGGAATTGCCAGTTGATCTTAAAACTGAAATTCTGGTCGCCTACCGGCGCCTAAGCGCCGGTTATAAAAGTAAAAATTTAAGTGTGGCCGTGCGTTCCAGCGCCACGGCCGAAGACCGGCCGGACGCTTCTTTCGCCGGCCAACAGGAGACTTTTTTACACGTGCGCGGCGAGAAAGAACTTTTGTCGGCCGTTAAAAGATGCATTGCCTCTTTATTTACGGCTCGTTCCCTATCCTACCGCGCCGATAAAAAGATCCCCGAGTCTTCCCTGGCCTTGTCGGTGGGCGTGCAGAAAATGGTGCGCTCCGATTTGGGCGCTTCCGGCGTGATTTTTACCATTGATACCGAGTCCGGCTTTCGCTCCGTGGTTTTAATTAACGCTATTTTTGGTTTGGGCGAGAACATGGTGCAGGGCCGAGTCAATCCGGACGAATATTATATTTTTAAACCGACAAAAACAATCATTTCCAAAACGATTGGCCGTAAAGATGTGAAGATGATTTATAGCTTTGGCGTTTCGCGAGCGGTAAAGAACGTGCCCGTACCGGTGGCGGAGAGGTTAAAGCCGGCCTTAACCGATCACCAAGTTTTGCAATTGGCCAAATGGGCGTTGTTGATTGAAGAGCATTATAAACGGCCCATGGATATTGAATTTGCCTTGGACGGGGAAACCAGAGAGCTCTTTATCGTCCAGGCTCGGCCAGAAACCGTGGAAAGCCGTAAGAATCTTAATGTCATAGAACGGTATAAACTGATTTGTCCCGGGAAAATCATTATTTCCGGTCAAAGCGTGGGCAGTAAAATTGGCGCCGGCCAGGCCAACCGCCTGCTGAATGCCAAAGACATTCATACCTTTAAAGCCGGTCAAGTGCTCGTAACCGATATGACCGATCCGGACTGGGAGCCGATTATGAAAATAGCTTCCGCCATTGTCACCGATAAGGGTGGTCGGACTTGCCACGCCGCCATTGTTTCCCGCGAACTCGGTATTCCCTGCGTGGTCGGCACCGGTAATGCTTCCGTTAAAATAAAAACGGGCCAGGCCGTGACGGTTAGCTGCGCCAGCGGTGAAACCGGCTTTGTTTATAAAGGCAAATTGCCGTTTAAAGTTAAGAGAATGGATATTAAAAATTTAAAACGGCCGAAAACTAAAATTATGCTTAACGTCGCCGAACCGGATTTGGCTTTCGCCGATTCTTTTTTGCCCAATGACGGCGTCGGCTTGGCGCGCTTAGAATTTATCATCAACAATTACATAAAGATTCATCCTTTGGCTTTGATTAATTATGATAAATTGGCGGATAAAAAAGCTAAGGCCAAAATTGCCGCCCTGACGGCCGGCTATAAAAATAAAAGCCAATACTTCGTGGATAAACTGGCCCAGGGCGTAGCCATGATTAGCGCCGCTTTTTATCCCCAAAAAGTAATTTTGCGTTTAAGTGATTTTAAAAGCAATGAATACGCCAATTTAATCGGTGGCCAAGAATTTGAGCCTGTGGAGGCCAATCCCATGATCGGCTTCCGCGGCGCCAGCCGCTATTATTCGCCGCAATTTTTGCCGGCTTTCCGCTTGGAATGTCAGGCGATTAAAAAGGTACGGGAAGTTATGGGCTTAAATAACCTTAAAGTTATGTTGCCTTTCTGTCGCACGCCGGAGGAAGGAGAAAAAGTGCAAGCGGTCATGGCGGAAAACGGTTTAAGGCGCGGGCAAAACGGTTTGGAAATTTACGTTATGGCCGAGATTCCGTCTAATATCATTTTGGCGGCAGAATTTTGCCGTTTATTTGACGGTTTTTCCATCGGTTCCAACGATTTGACGCAATTGACTTTAGGCATTGACCGCGATTCGGGGGGCGATCTGAAAGTCGCCGGTACGGCTAATGAGAAAAATGAAGCCGTAAAAATTCTTATCAAGAATTTAATCGCCGTGGCCCAAAAACACCATTGTCATGTCGGTATTTGTGGCCAGGCGCCGAGCGATTTTCCGGATTTTGCCCAGTTTCTGGTGGAACAAAAAATTGACAGCCTGTCTTTAAACCCCGATTCTGTTATTTCTACTACTTTAGCTATTCTCCAAAAGGAAAAGCAACTTAGGCGCCGCCATACTTTTTGACTTTGTTCTGTTAAGCCTTGTGAATTTTTAGAAATTTAGAGCTAAGATAAATAAAAACGCCCCGGGAAGGAGCATTTTTATATTGAATTTTCAAATTTTTATTCCATTACTTGAATGGTGGCGACTTTGACGCCAAAATTAACGGCCTCGGCGTAATCTTTCATCCAGACATCAACGCGATTAGTGTAACGCGAGGCCATGCGGTCGCGGACGACGAAGACGCGGTCTCCGAATAGTTCCGGGATCTTGACCTTGGTGCCGAAGCGCAGGAAGTTGGCGGCGATGGTGTCTTCTTGGCCGTGCTCGCAGACGTTGAAGCCGTTAGCGGTGATGCAGGGCGAGTCGTCGGTTTGGGCGACTTCGGAGTTATAGGCAGTGATGATGTGGCGGCTGGCACTGATGATTTTTTCCGTTTCCACGGGAACCGTGGACGAGGCTTGGACGGAAAGCGTTGCGGCCGGATCAAAGGCCGCATCCTTAATGACGCCGTCCATAAGGACGATTTCCTGGCTTTCCGCGGCGACGATTTTCTGGCCTTCTGCCTGAATTTCGCTGTTTTTTACGGCCTCATCGGCCAAGGCCGGCGCGAAAAATAAAGAAAACTGGAACAGGCAGGCGATAATTATAACTAAAATTACCGTCTGCTTGGTACTAAGGGGCAGAATCTCTTCCTTGATTTTTTGTAATAGGGTCATAATTAGCTTAAGTTAGCCAAATAAAAAATCCCTACTTTAGCATGAGAAATTTTAATAAAGCAGGGATTTTCTTGACTGATAACCTTAGCAGACTAGGTGAAAAAAGTCAAGGTTCGGCTTGAGATAAGTTATTGACATAAATTATTAATTGTGCTATAATAGGCAGATAACTGAAATGGTTATTAAAGCCTAAAAAAGGCGAGGAAGCTTTTAAAAGGCTTTCAAAAAAGAACATTTAAAAATACAAAGAAAAATCACCGATCATGAAAAAGATTATTATTATTTTCGTATTGGTTGCCATAGCAACATCGGCCTATAGCCAGAGGCCAAACACGGTACAGAACCGCCGCCAGGTCCGCCTGGCCGAAGCCGAGGCTCGGCGGAACGCTATTAGGGCACAACAGTTGCTCGCCCAAAACCCGGAGGCTCGCGCCTACTGGGAAACGAAAAAATTGCAACGGACAATTGATTCGTTGCAGAAACTTATTCTTTCTAAAGACACGACGGACGGCTTGGCCGGCATCGCCGAAAGAGAGTCGCTCTTAAAGAGCGATAGTGCTATTCTGGCCTATTTAAAAAGCCAGAACAAAACTACGGCCGCGGTCAGAGCGACCGTCGACGAGTATTGGCATCGACAGGCTAAATACGATCGAGCCTATGACTCGATTATGTATGCCGATGTGACGAACATCGGCGTCCCCAAGGAAATGACGCCGCGGCAGGAAAATCGGCGGACGCGGGCGAATGTAGTTCGTCGGGAAGAACTTGTCTATCAGAAATTGGCGAGCAACCCGGTGTTGGGCAATGGGACCGAAGGGTTGGGAGGAATAATTTCCAACCAGTACATCGTACCCGTTATTTTTAAGTTCACCCCTCAAAACGGGGGTGAGAGCAAGTCAATTCTGGTTGAACCCCAGGGGATAATCGAGGATAATTTAATTCCTGGTTTATATCTGGTTTCATTCTGGGACGGCGGTCGGCAGCTTGGCCATCCTATTCAAATTACTGTTAACGCGGCAGTAATGAATTACAATGGTCTTGAGTGCCATTGGTTCGTCTATATGCCGCGATTCTAATGGTTTGCTTTATAAGCGAAACAAAAAGAGCGACTCTACAGCCGCTCTTTTTTATTCGCTTGGCAATTAATTGTTTGACTCGGTTAATGCCTCGCAAGTTATCGGATCGCTTAAGGATTGACGCCGCTGCCGCCGCCCTGGGGCGCGCTGCCGCCGGTAAAAGGCAGGTAACGGAAGACGAAATAGGTGATGGCATAGGCGGCCAGGACGATGACCAGGCCGATGAGGGCGGTCTTGATGGTATCCTGGGCCTTCTTGACCTTGGCTTCGTCCCCGCCGGCCGTCATCCAGCCGAAACCGGCGATTATCATTAGAATCAGGAAAATAGCGGCCAAAATCCCTAAGGCGGCCCGGACCAAAATGGCGATTATATAACCGACACCGACGGTTTGCGAGAAGCCAGCTTGCGGTGCCAGTTGGTCGGGTAAGTTAGAAACGACGTCAGGGTTTATTATTTGGGCGTAGCTGACGCCGACGCTAAGAAGCAAAATGGCGGTTAAAGTTATGGCGGCAATAATTTTTTTCATAGACTTAATGGCCGATAATTAATCTTTCCAATAAGAAAGACCAAATCGCCCAGGCGGAAATGGAGATGAGTAAACCGATGATCGCTCGTTTGAGCGAACTGGAAGATTTTTTTACCTTCTCTTCATTACCCCCGGCCGTCATCCAGCCGAAACCGGCGATGATTAAAATAATAATAAAGATGATGCCTAATAAACTCAAGGCGGCGCGGATAACTAAAGCGACTATAGTTAAGGCGTCGGGGTTACTTGTGGCGTAGCCGCCGGATTTGGCCACTTCGGTCAATTTGTTCAAGGTCGGATTGCCGCCGGCTGGCGGGTTGGGATTTTGGGCGAAGACGAAAAAGGGGAGCGTCAAGAGAGCGGTTAAAAGCAGGATGGAGGCGAGGGGTTTTAAATATTTTTTTATAACCATATTTTTAAGGCGTCGGGGCCAATTGGCCGCCGAAAAATTTGATCAGGAAGTAGGTCAGGATATAGGCGGCGACGACGATGATAAGGCCGATGGCCGATTGTTTCAAAATATCGCCCGCTTTTTTCGCGCGTTCGTCGTTCCCGGCCGCCGTCATCCACAGAATGCCGCCGTAGACTATTAAAACAATAAAAATAACACCCAATACAGAAAGAATAAGACTTATTACCGCCCCTAGGATGGAGGTAAAACTAGTACCGGTGTTATAGCCGGATTTTTGCGCCAAGTTGGTGAAAACCGGCCCGAAAGCGTCACGCAGGGTTTTTTTATCCGCCGGGGCCGCGCTTTGCGCTAAGGCCAAGGGCGCTAAAAGAAAAGAGAAAAAATTTATGGCGATGGCGGTTATTTTTTTCATAATTAGCGCTGTTAAGTCGGCAGTCGTCAGCGGCGCTGAAGTCTAGATTAAACTTTGTTTACCGAAGAAATTAATGACGAAGTAGGCGATTAAGTAGGCGGCGATGACAGCGACTAAACCGATAAGGCCGTTAAACATGATTTTCCTGGCCTTTTTCACCCGCTCCTCGTTACCGGCCGCGGTCATCCAAAGAATACCACCATAAATCATTAAAGCCAAAAAAATGACGCCCAAGAAAGCGAGAACAAAAGCGATGACCTGGCTGACGATGCTTTCCGCCGTTGTCGTTGAATTGATGTCGTAACCGGCGTTATTGGCGGTGGCCTTAAGGCCGCTTTGTTCATTAAAATCATAACTGCCGCCGGTTTGCGCTCTTAATAAAAGGGGATTTAAAAAAACAAGCGTGACGGCTAAGAGCAAACAAAAGCGAAGAGATTTGTAAAAATTGTTTTTTATCATTGCGGTCCAAAACCCCGGCCGATAAAGGCGGTTAGGGCGTAAGCGGCCAAAACAATCACTAAACCAATAAGAGCGTTGAACATTAAACCGCGAGCTTTTTTTACTTGTTCCTCGTTGCCGGCCGCGGTCATCCAAAGGATGCCGCCGTAAATCATCAGGATTAAAAACAAAACGCCGACGAAGGACAGGACGACGCCGATGATCTGTCCTATTTTGCCGGCGAAAAAATCGGCAGTGAAAGTTTGGTTGGTTTGCGCTTGGAAGGCGGCAACTTGATTGGCCGTTTGGTTTAAACCTTCCAAGGTATTACCGGTTATGGCTTGCGCGTGAACGCCAGAGAGAATTAAGGGCGAATAAAATACCAGAAGAAAAAAGAGAGAAATTAAAATTATTTTCTTTCTCATAGACTAAGCGAAAGAATTAAGCACTGCCCTAAAGGCAAAACCCGATTTTTGCCTTTAGGGCAGTGATTCCCATTTTGGTAAATGAGAATCACGATTTGTTATGCATTCGTGTTTACGCCAGTAATATTATTGTGGAGGGCGCCGATAACGAAGGTAGTGATGGCCCAAGCGGCTAAGATGATAACCAAGCCGATGATGCCGGCCACGAGAAGCTTCCTGGCATCGGCCGTCTTTTCCTCGTTGCCGCCGGCCGTCATCCATTTGAAACCGCCCACTAGGATAATTATAATCGCGATGACGCCTAAGAAGCCCAAGGCGAAGTTGATTATCCGGCCAATGACAACTCTTAAATCAGTATTGCCACCGCCTAAAGTTTCGCCGACGGCGTTATTGACTTCATCGAGTCCGAAAGGATTTTGCGCCATGGTCGGCAAAGCGAAAACCGGCAAGACCAAAAAAGCGACGATTGCCAGAGAGGCCAGGTATTTAAAGAATTTTTTCATAGTTCACCACCTTTCTAGTTTGTTGATAAATTTTTATACTCTAATTTTAGCATATTATAAAAAACAAGACAAATGAAGCCGTCTATGTTAAAATAGCTTTATAATAGGCAAAAATTTTTTACTTTTATGGTAAAGTTATTAAAAAAGATTCGTTTTGTCCAGGTTTTTTGGTTTTTTTTCTTTTTATTTTTGTTTTTTTTAATCCTAAGGAATTCTTTGAATTATCTTGACCCGGATCTGGGCTGGCACTTAAAAGTGGGCCAGGAAATCAGCCAAACCCTGGCCGTCCCCCACGCCAACCATTATAATTACACTTTTACCGGCAATTGGGTGGATCATGAATGGTTGGCCGATTTTTTGATGTATGAAATTTATAGCCGGGCCGGTTATTTGGCTCTTAATGTCATTTTTTCTCTTTTGTCGCTTTTAACCTTGATTATTTTGGCGGTTTTCGCCCGGCGCGCTTGGCCCGGGAAAAGCCCGGCTGGCGCCTTGGCCTTGTTTCTTTTTCTCGGCACCCTCGCCTCTTTGCCGCATTGGGGAGTGAGAGTCCAGGTTGTGGCGCCCCTGTTCCTCCTGTTGGTTTTGATAATTATCCATTCTTATAATCGGACCGGCCGGGTTCGGCGGCTGCTTTGGCTTTGGCCGCTGTTTTTTTTCTGGGCCTCGCTCCACGCTAGCTTCCTCTTCGGCCTTTTTATTCTCTTCGCCTGGGCCGGCGTGAAGGTCGTGGAGAAACTCGGGCAGAAATGGCGGCCGGCGACCAAGCTTGATTTCCGCCGGATTTTGCCTTCCCGCAAAATCGTGGTTTTTCTCCTCTTTGCCTTGGCCGCCGCCGGCATAACCATGCTGACGCCCTATAAATTTGAACTTTACTCTTTTTTAAGCACTTACGGCCAAACTTTTTTTATGGCGCACATCCAGGAATGGCAGTCGCAAATCACTTTCCCCCTTTTTTATTGGCAGCTTCTTTATCTCGTCCTGGCAGTCGCCGCTTTGTCCGCCTATTTTTATTATGGCTTGAAGAAAAAATATTTTTCCCTTGACTTATGGAAGATTTTTTTGCTTTTTTTGCTTTTCTTGATGGCTTTCAAGTCGCGGCGCAATTTCCCCCTCCTTTTCGTGTCCTCTTTGGGTTTCCTCACGGCTGTTTTCGCTTCGCTTTTCACCTGGCCGGCGGGGCCGCGGCTTCTCTCCGGCCGGCGTTTCGGCGACCGGTTTTGGCTGGGGTTTTGCCTGGTCGTTTGCCTGTTTTTGGCCGTGGCCGGTGAAGCCGTTAAAACCAACGTTTTCAGCGACCCTTTTCTTTTCTTCGGCGCCGATTATCCGCGCGACGCCGTGGATTTCTTGAAAATTCGCGGCGAATACGCTTCGGCCAAGCTGTTCAATGAATACCGCTGGGGGGGATATTTGATTTGGACCGACAGTGAACGGAAATTGTTTATTGACGGCCGCCTGCCCCAGGTCGGTTTCGCCGGCCATAGTTTTCTGGAAGAATATCTGGAATTTTTTGATTCGGAAGCGATGGCTGAAGAAAAATTAAGCCAATATGACATTAAATTAGTCCTTTTAACCGCAATTGACAAGCCGCCGGAAATTAAGCCCTGGGGGAAAAAGGCCAACTATCTAAGGAGTTATTTGGATAATAGTCAGGCTTGGGCGCTTATTTTTAAAGATAAAACCAGCGTAATTTATGCGCGAAAATAAAAAATTTATTATTTTTTTTGTAATTTCCACTATTTTTTATTCACTTTTGTTTTTGATTGAACCATTACGCCGCCGCTATGGCGAGAACAGTCTCACCTTAAGGAATGACGGCTTATTTTATTTGTTGGTTTTGGCCTTGCTCGTCAATTTATTCCTTTATATATACTTTTTTAGAAAAAGTAACCTAAGCGCTCTTTCTTTTAAAAAAATATTTTATTATTATTTAGGTTTAAACCTGATTTTGTTATTTGTTTGGCCGATTGGTTCAAACGATATTTTTTCTTATATTTATCAAGGACGTATTTTTTCTATTTTTCACGCCAATCCTTATTTGGCGAGTTATAGTCAATTTTCTTCCGATGAGTTTTTCCGCCTGATCGCTAATCGCTGGATTTTCAAGCCGGCTCCTTACGGGCCGGTCTTTATTTTTTTATCCGCTTTTTTAGCTTGGTTGGGTAAAGCCAGTTTATATTTTTCTTTGTTTTTATTTAAAGCTTTATTTGTCGCCGCCAATCTGCTAAGCGCGTATTTGCTTTATAAACTTGGTAGTTTGAAGACTTTTTATTTGTACGCTTTTAACCCTTTGGTTATCTTTGAATTTGTCATTAACGGCCATAACGATGTTTTATTGGTTTTGGCCTGTCTTCTCTGCCTTCTGCTTCTGACTAAAAATTCGGGTTTAAAAAATTATCTTCTATCCTTTTTATTTTTATTGCTTTCGGGGCTGATCAAATTGACGACGATTATTTTTTGGCCCGTCTGGCTCTTGCTGGCTTTAAAAAAAATCGGGAACAAACGGCGTCCGTTGCTGGCGGCGCTGGCGGCGCTGATTTCCGCTTTAGCCCTGTCGATGGCTTTTTATGCGCCCGGGCGGCAGGCGCTGATTGATTTTTATTCGGCTCTGGCCAAACAGAACAGCCTCTCGTATTTTTATTCCTTGACCATTTTTATTTTCAATAAATTTTTTATTTTTTTCAACGCGGTCAAGGGCCTGAAAATCAGCCTGGTTTTGAGCAGGCTGATTTTTTCTCTAGTCTACGTTTATCTACTGTTAAGAATAATTTTTTTGAAAAGCAATAACCTTAAGGGCGGCCTAAAAGATAATCTGATCAAATATCAGACCTGGATATTGCTCTTTTTCTTCCTGACCTTTTTTACCTGGATAATGCCTTGGTATTTTACGCTTTTAATCGCGTTGTCGGCCCTCGCTTACAATTTGAAAAAAGAAAAATTTTATCTAAATATTCTTTATTTTTTCAGCCTTTATGGTATAATTTATTATGTGTTTTTACGCTGAAAAATCTTCTATTTATAGGTAAAAAATTGGCTTATGTTGGTTGATTTTTGTCTGCCCGTAAAAAATGAAGAGAAGATTTTAAGGATGAATGCCCTTAAATTGAGAGATTTTTTGTCAAGCCGGAATTTACCTTTCGCCTGGCGGATTAAGATTATCGTTAATGGTTCGGACGACCAGTCGGCCTTGATCGCCAAAAATTTGGAAAAAGGGAATTTTGGCCGGCTGGAGGCGGAAGTTTTAACTTTGCCGGGCAAGGGCCGGGCCTTAAAACAAATTTTTTCCGAGAGCAGAGCCGACATTTTGGTGTATATGGATGTTGATTTGGCCGTTTCCTTAAAAGATCTCCCCCGGCTTTGGCAACCGCTTTTAGACAATAAAGCGGATCTGGCCATCGGTTCCCGTTTGTTGGTGACTTCGCGGACGAGCCGCTCCCACCGTCGAGAAATTATTTCGCGCGTCTATGTTTTTTTGTCGCGATGTTTATTAAAGCATAATTTTTCCGATTTACAATGCGGTTTTAAGGCTGTCAGCCGGGAAGCCTTTGCCGAACTCTCCCCTCTTTTAAAAGATAATTATTGGTTTTTTGATACGGAGTTGATCGTTTGGGCCGAAAAATTAAATTTTCGCGTGGTGGAAATACCCGTTGATTGGAGGGAAAATCGTTACGTTAAGCGATTGAGTTCCGTCAATATGTTTCGCGATAGTTTTTTATTTTTAAAAAATTTGCTTATTTTGCGTTACCGATTAAAGAAGCAAACACTGAGAGAAACGACAGAATAGAGATTAAAATTCGGGCAAAACTAATTGATATGAAGACACTTTTAATTATTCCCACCTACAATGAGAAAAAAAATATTGAGCCGTTGTTGGAAAAAGTGGCGGCCTTGTCCTTGGTTGGAGTTGATATTCTAGTGGTGGATGATAATTCGCCCGACCAGACGGCCGCCCTTGTAGAAACGCGGCAAAAAAAAGTAAGTGGTCTCTTCCTTTTGAAACGGGAGGAAAAACAGGGCTTGGCCTCTGCCTGTATCGCCGGTTTTAATTGGGGCCTAAAGAGAGGCTATGAAGTTTTTATACAAATGGACGCTGATTTTTCTCATGATCCTAAATATTTGCCGCTTATTCTAGAGCGAATAAAAAATTATGATCTTATCATCGCTTCCCGGTATATCGCCGGCGGGGCCACGACCGGTTGGGGATGTTTAAGGCGTTCATTAAGTCGGGCCGGTGGTTTTTACGCTCGTCATTTGCTCGGCTTAAAAATTAAAGATTTGACCGGCGGCTTTAACGCTTGGCGGGCGGCGGTTTTGAAAAACATCGACTTGGAAAAAATTCGTTCCCGAGGCTATGGCTTCCAAATTGAGCTTAAATATTTGGCTGTTAAAAATGGGGCCCGTTGTTTGGAAACGCCGATAATCTTTCAAAAGCGCCAGGGCGGCCGGTCAAAAATGACGGCCGGCATTGCCCGCGAGGCCCTGGTTAACGTTTGGCGCCTGCGTTGGTCGGGCCTGTCCGCCGGCGCGAAGAAATTCCTGAAATTTTGTCTGGTGGGTGCTTCGGGCTCAATTATTGATCTTGGCCTATTAACGCTGTTGGTGGAAGTCGGGGGCCTTAATGTCCTGGTGGCGAACGCCTGCTCTTTCACGGCTTCGGCGACGAATAATTTTGTTTGGAACAAAACTTGGACTTTCCGGAACCGGGACCGGCGTTATTTTTCCCAGTTCAGTAAATTCTTTTTAGTCTCGGTGGGCGGGCTCTTTTTAAGCACGGTTTTTTTGGCTTTGTTTGTCAGCTTGTCCTTCTGGTATGTCTTCGCTAAATTGATGACCGTGGTCATTGTCGTCGTTTGGAATTTTTTCCTCAATAATTTCTGGACCTTCGGCCAGAGGCTGGCCAAGCGCCCGTCCGCGCCGGAAAATGCCTAAAGGATATCGCGGTAATGCCGTAAACGGGCCCGGCCGCGAACCAAGTCGGCGGCGATGACGATCAGATCCAAGGCAACCGCCTCCAAGGGGAGGTGGTTTTTAAAAGCATAGACGGTCAGGGCGCGGCGCAGGGTCTTTGTTTGGTGCGGCGAGAGGCAATCTTCGCTTCGGCTCGCCGGGCTGTCGCGCCGGGTCTTGACTTCCACGAAAGCGAGGCGGTCCTGGCGGCGGGCGATAAGGTCTATCTGCGCCCGTCCGAGCCGGAAATCAGCCGCCAAAATGGTATAGCCCTTCGCTTTTAGATAGTCGGCCGCCAGCCTTTCGCCGCGTTTGCCCAAGCTCCGGTTCGCGCCGGCTTTTTCTTTCGCGGTCATAAGTTTAAGGCACCTTAAGCGCCCGGAAACGAAAAAACCTCCCGCGGCCGCGGGAGGTTAAAATAAGCGCCGCCCGGCCGCTTAAGGCAAATATTTTTGCATCTCTTTCTCCCGGGCCAGGGCCTGCCTTTGCCGGGGGAGGACAAATAGGCTCTTGGCGACGAAGACGAGCCAGACGATCATGCCCAAAATCCAGAGCCCGAGCCAGAAGCGCGCCGACAAGAAAGGCACCAATTCATAATTAAAAAAGAGGAAAAGGAGGCCAACAAGAAAGTTAGTCAAAAGGAAGGTGGATAAACGTTTTAAAAGGCCGCGGTAAATTCCCGCCCGTCTTTTTATCAGGGCAATGGTCAAAAGGAGAATGAAAAACAGAATTAATAGGGCAATGAAGAGTTTTTGCGTTAAAGGTTGTAAAGACGCGGGGCGTAGATTAAACCAATAGTTAAAATCCGAGAATCTTTTCATAGCTTATAGTTTAGTTAGCAAAAGACCGTAATGGAAGGGGCCGGCCGCGAATTCTTCATTTAAATCCAGGCCGAGTTTGGGTAAAGCCGTTTTTAAGGAGTCAACTTTAACGCGTTCGTCCGCCGGCGGGCCGAAAGGCGTGTCAACTTGGCGCCATTCCACGACCAAAAGCCGCCCCCCGCGCTTTAAGAGACGAATAGCTTCGCGCAAGAGATCAATTTTTTTATTCGATTGGTGCAAGACATTGACCAAAAGAGCGCCGTCCAGACTGCTGGTTTCAATTTTGGTGGCCTTGAAAATTTCCAAATTGCTCCAAATCGGTTTTACTTGAGGAAGATTGTCGCTTAGGGCTTGGCGCCTAATTTCTTCCAAAGTGGATTTTATAATGTCCACGGCGTAAACCAAGCCCCGCCGGCCGACTAAGCGGGCCAAGGGCCAAACGAACCAGCCGAAATTGCCGCAGCCCAACTCGGCCACTTTTTGGTTTTCGCTGACATCCAAGCGGTTTAAGATGGCGTCAATGTCAAACAAGACGGTTTTTCTGGCTTCATTCATATGTTTAAAATTTACTCGGCCAAGACTGGCCGCAAAACAGTTTTTTCCCGACTATATTTTTTCTTGGCCGTAATGACAATATTATTTAAACCCGGCTTAAGGTTAATGTCTTGCGAGAAATAGCCGTCGTGATTATCTAAAACCGTTTCGCCGTTGATTTTAACCTCGGCCTCTTTTTCGGTTTGGCCGCTGACCGTGATCGTGCGGCTTGAAGAAATTAAATTTTCCGGTGGAGTGGTAATAATTAATTTAGGCGGCAGGATAATTTTTTTGAAATAGAGGATCAGGTACAAGAGGCAGCCTAAAACTGCCAAGGCGATTAATAAATTGCGGACGATTTTGGGAAAAATTATGAATTTTTTTTTGGCAACGATTTTTTGCGAAAAGGGGTCGCCGGTCGTCAGTTCGCCGACGTCTTTTAGGCCGCTGGCGATTTCCTTTTCTTCCAGGCCCAAGAAAGCGGCATATTCGCTTAAGAATTTTTTGCCGTACAAGCCCGACGGCAGGCGATCCAGGCGTTCTTCTTCTAAGGCCAAAAGATAGTCGGCGCGAATATTGAGACCCTTGGCAATGGCGGCGATTTTCAAATCCTTATAGCGCCGCACCTGGCGCAATTTTTCCCCCCAGCTTTCGCCGCCGGCCAGTTTTTTAGGGATAAAAGCGGTCATAGTCGTTTACAAACGTTTAAGCGCGGCCAAAAAAGGTTTAAGTTGAGGAAGAAATTCGGCGCGAGTCAAAGGCGTGGTTGTACCCTGCCAGTTCAGGCCGAAAGCAGCCAGGACAAACTTAATAATCAGATAGCTGGCGAAGACAATGATTAAACCAATTAAGGCGGCGGTAATTGTTTTTTTGCCTTTATTTATCTTGGTGGATTTTCCCCCCTCGCTAACTACATTTTCACCGGAAATGATCATCATAAAACCACCGTAAATTATCATCAACAAACATAAAGAGCCGACAATCCCCAAAATCCACTTGGCGATGTTAATGGCCAAAGCCACAAAATCATTTAACTGGTAATCGCCGCAATTGCCGGAATAATTATCCGGGCAATCGCCCCGGCGGTCGGACGGAACCAGACCCTGGCCATAGGTCGCGCCAAGACCACCAAAGATTAAAAATAAAAATAAGCAAATAAAAATGATTTTTTTAAACATATATTTAGCTAAGGGCTAGTTAATCGTTTGTTGGACTTTGGCGGCGCCGGCGTCAATGATTTGTTTCAGGTCGGCGCTCGGATTGTTGTTGACGGCGTCAATCATTTCTTTAAAGGCGCTTTCGGCGGCGGCTTCATTCTTGCCCAGGTACCAGCTTTTCGCCGTTAAGACTTCAGCGGTGAAAACGCCGATTTCATCATCCTGTTTCTGCTCATCAACCAGAGCGCGTAGGGCGGTCGGATGTTTGGCTTTGGCTAAATAAGTCTTTGCCTGTTCGGCCTGGGTCATAAATTGGACAAAATCCCAGGCAACGTCGACATGCGCGCTCTTTTTGGAAACGACCTCCACCCAGTAATTGGCAAAATTGATATTGGTCGGCGGGTTGCCTTCAATTTGCGGCAGTTTGGCCACGGAAAAATTAAGTTTCGGCGCTTGGGCCTTAATGGTGTCTAAGTCATAGGAATAGCCTAACATCATGGCTAAATTGCCGCTGATGAACATATCCAATGAATTGGGCAAAGCGCTGTTCCAAGTGTATGATTCTTTACCTGGATTGGCAAATTCCGTATAGAAACGCAAGGCTTCTAGGCCGGGATTATAATTAGTATTTTGGGCGAAGGCGGGCGGAATGTTAAAAGTAATCTTGCCGTTATCATCCATTATGACGGCGCCGTTTTGCATCATGAGGACCGAGAGGATATCACTAAAACGGTTGATGTTAGTGCTGCCGCCCAAGGCAATGCCGGCTTGGGTCAACCCCTTTTTCGGGTCCTGCTTGGTCAATTTTTTTACGGCGACGATGAAATCCTTATTCCAGTAGGCCGGCAGCTGGCTAATGCCGGCGTTGTTGAAAAGGTCCTTATTGTAATAGAGAGCTAGAGTATCAAGGGCCAAAGGCAGGCCGTAAATTTTCCCGTCAAGCAAAACATCATGACTGACAACGTCAACAAAGTTATCCTTTAGTTGTTGCACGGTTAGGCTTTTGGTGGTTTTTAATTGCATCACTACCTCCTTCTTTATCGTTCCTTGGACGACGGGGTAGGCCATGGTAATAGTTTCCGCCAGGGGCGCCAATTTGCTTTGGTATTTTTCCAGCCAAGTATTCTGGATGGAAAAAATATCCGGGCCGCGATCCTCGGCAAAGGCGTTTAGAAGCGCGTTTTCGTATTCATCGTAACGGAATTTATGGTATTCAATGGAAACAAAGGGATGCAAAGCTTTATATTTATTAATGATTTCCTGGAAAGCATCAGCATCGTCAAAAACGCGCCAGTAAACCAAGGTGATCGGTTGTGTAGCCTCGGTCGTTTGCTTGCTGGCGATTTTACAGCCAAAACCGCTGGTTAAGATAAAAGTGGTGATAAGGCATAAAATCACGATTTTTTTGAACATATTGGTGAATTTTTAGCTCTTTTTATTATATCAAAAACGCCGCGATTATTCCAATCGCTTCGTCTTTATTCCAAACGCGAGCGGTATTGCAGGGCTTCAGCCAGGTGCCCGATCTTAATATCCTCGGCCGCCTCCAAATCGGCGATGGTGCGAGCCAATTTTAAAACGCGAAAATAGGCGCGCGCCGACAGATTTAATTTCTCCACCGCGGCTTTAAGTAAGCTTTGGCCGGCCTTATCTAAGGAGCAAAAATTATTGACTAAAGCGTTGGGCATTTCCGCGTTGACTAAAAAAGGTGAATTTTTAAAGCGCCGCTTTTGTTCTTCGCGCGCCTTTAAGACGCCTGCTTTTAAAGCGACTAGGTCTTCGTTAGCGGGCGCCGTCAATTCCTCGGCTTTTAGGCGCGGTACCTCCGCATAGAGATCAAAACGGTCCATAAGGGGGCCGGAAAGCCGCCGCCGGTAATTGGCGATCTGGCCCGGCTGACAGCGGCAAATTTTGTCTTTATCGCCCCAATAACCGCAGGGACAAGGATTCATGGCCGCCACCAAAATGAATTTGGCTGGAAAACGCGAACTAAAAGCGGCGCGATTGACGCTTATTTCCCCGTCTTCCAAGGGCTGGCGCAAATTTTCCAAAACCGTTCGCGGAAATTCCGGCAGTTCGTCTAAGAAGAGCACGCCGCGATGGGCCAAGGAAATTTCTCCGGGCCGCGGCCAGGCGCCGCCGCCGGTTAAAGCCGTAGCCGAAGAGCCGTGGTGCGGCGATCTAAAAGGACGGGCGCCAATGAGACAGTTTTGATTTTTTAAGAGGCCGGCAACGCTATAGATTTTGGTTATTTCCAGGCGTTCGGGAAAAGACAAGGGTGGCAAGAGGCCGGCGAGACTTTTCGCCAATATAGTTTTGCCGGCGCCGGGTGGGCCGAAAAGGAGAAGATTGTGGCCGCCGGCCGCCGCCAAAACTAAAGCCCGCTTGGCTTTAGCTTGGCCTTTAATGTCCGGCCAGTTAAAACTTGCGTTTGGTCTTTCTTTTTTTTCGCGCGCCGTTGCTTGCGGGCGGATTATTTCTTTTCCACGCCAATAGTTAAGCAATTGCTTTAGGTTGCGGACGGGGAATACCGTTAAGTCCTTGATTAATTTAGCTTCGGCCGCATTTTTCTCGGGCAGAAAGAAATTTTTTAAACCTTTATTTTTTGCCGCCAAGGCCAAAGGAAGAGCGCCGGCGATAGGCCGGACTTCGCCGTCCAAAGCCAATTCGCCAGCCAGAAGAGAATTTTTAAAATCAGCCCGAAAATTATTTTTCAGAGCCAAGATGCTGACGGCAATAGGCAAGTCATAGGCCGGCCCATGCTTTTTGAGGTCGGCCGGGGCGAGGTTGACCGTGATTTTTCGGCGCGGAAACTCTAAGCCGCAATTGCGCAGGGCGCTTTTAACCCTTTCTTTCGCTTCCGAGACGGCGGCGTCAGGCAAGCCGACGATGGCAATTTGCCCGAAATCACCGCCGCCGGCGTCAGCTTCCACGGCCACCAAAGCCGCTTCCACGCCGACTAAAGCGGCGCTGAAAATTTTAGCGGGCATAAATATAGGCTTTAGCTAAATAAAAAATCGCTAAGGTATAAGCCAAGGCGATTTTATTATAGTCATTAATGCCTAAAAATCAGTTAAAATTTTTATAAAAGTGATTAGAATTAATTTATTTAATAATAGATAAAAATATTGAATACAAAAATTATTTCTCCTTCTCTTTTTTCTCTCCAGCCTCTTTTATCTCATCCAGTTTCACGCTCAAGAGGTGGCTGACGCCGTCAACGTCCATAGTCACCCCGTAAAGAATGCTGGCCCGGCGCATAGAGGCGCGATTGTGAGTGATGATAATAAATTGCGTTTTATGAGACAAATCATCCAAAATTTTGGCCAAGCGTTCGGAATTGGCCTCGTCCAAAGAAGCGTCCACTTCGTCTAAAACCACGAAGGGCGAGGGGTTGGCGCTAATGATGGCGCAAATTAGGGCAATAGCTGTTAAAGCGCGTTCGCCGCCGGAGAGCATGGCCACCGACTGGATTTTTTTGCCGGGGGGCGTGGCTTGAATTTCAATGCCGGCCAAACCGACGGCGTTATGCTTGCGCAAAAATTTCAGCGCCTTTAATTTTTCCGCGGCCGCCGTCTTTATTTTTTTCTCCGTCGCCGTTAGACCGCCGGCGTTTTCTCTGGTCGCCGCTAAAGCGCCGTTTTGATTTTGAGCGTCCGTAGCGGCGCTTTTCTCCTCCTCCTTTTCCAGGTCGGAAACTAAAATTTTGAAAATTTTCGCTTGGCCGCCGCTAAAAAGAATGCGGAAATAATCATTGAATTTTTCGGCGATGACTTTAAATTCGCTGTCAAAACGGTTTTTAATGTTGGCGTCCAATTCGTAAATTATTTCTTCCAGGCTCTTAATGGTTTTATCCAGGTCGGCCGTTTGCTGGCTAAGAAAATTATAACGCGTTTTCGTTTCCTGATATTCTTTTTCCGTTTCCGGATCAATGCCGCCGATTTGTTCCAATTGGCTTTTTAAGGCGTTTATTTTTCCCGGCGCTTGTTCCGGGCTTAAAGCCAAAGTGCTTGACGGGTGGTTTTTAACGGCACTTAAATCCAGATTTTCGCTTCTGATGTTAGCTTCCAAATCTTCCAGTTTGGTTTCTTGGCGCGTGGCTTCAATTTTCAAAGTGTTTAACTCGTTATTTAAGACGTTAATGTCTTCCTGCAGGGCGCCTAAGTCGCGCTGGTAGGAGAAAATTAGAGATTTTTCTTCATCTTGGGCCGCGTTCGCCCGAACTAATTCTTCTTCCAATTTTTTAATGTCCGCGCTTAAGGCGTCAATTTTAACTTCCAAAGCTTGTCTTTCCCGCTCTTGGGCGGCCGTTTCCGGCGGCACTGAATTTTTGGCGATTTTTTTTCTGATTTCAGCCAACTCCTTCTTGCCGGCGGCGATTTGTTCCGCTTGGATTTTTTGCCGTTCAGCCTCGCTGGCGTTTTGCCAACGCGCTTCGCTCAATTTTTGCGTCCAAAATTGTCGCTCCTCGTTCAAGGCGATAATTTTTTCTTGGGCCGATTTTAAGGCCGGCAATCTATCGATTTTTTCATCCTGTAAATAGCTGGCAATTTTGTCTTTAAAATTTTGGCGGGCGGCCTTTAATTCGCTTTTAAGGCTGGCCAAGTCGTTAGTGGCGCCGATTTCTTCTAGGCGGTGTAAAAAATCATCAATCAGGCGCTTAATTTCCTCTTGCTTTTCGCCCCCGCGATCGCCGGCGAGACGAGCGCTTAAATTCTCCAATGCCTGGTTGGCGGCTTTTAATTCTCGGCTCAAAACCGCCAATTTTTCTTCCGCCTCCTTCTGCGCTTTCTCGGCCAAGTCCGTCTTAGAGACGGCCGCTTCTTTAAGCAAGCGCGCCTGTGTTTGGCTCAGTTCGGTCTCGCGGCTTTTCAGCCAAGACAGATCAAATTTGCCTTGCGCTTCCAGACCCACTTCCAGTTCGGCCTGAATTTTCGCCCGCTCTTTGAAGAGCTGGTTCTGGGCGTCATAAAGAGCTTGCAGGCGCGGTTGCAAAGTGTTGCTTTGACCGCGGCTATCATTTATTTTTATTTTATCCAATTCGGCTTTAAGTTTGGCCGCTTTTTTTTCACGTTCCCGTTTGCCTTTTTCTTGTTTTAAATAGGCGCTATTGGCGGTCTCCAATTTAGCGTTGATTTCCTGCCAAAGAGAATGGTAATAGTCAAATTGGACGTATTTCAATTCCGTTTCTAATTGACTGCGCTGGTTCAATTTTTCCACCTGGCGGGTCAGGCTGCGCAGGCGCGGCTTGATTTCTGCCAGGAGCATGTCTACTTGTTGCAGGTTTCCATAGCTGGCCTCTAATTTATTCAAAGCGGTGTCGCGTTTAATTTGAAATTGTTTGACGCCGGTGGCTTCGTCAAAAAAATCCTTGCGTTCGGCCGCGGTCGTGTTCAAAAAATTTTCCACCATGCCTTGGCCGATGACGCTGTAGGTCTTCTGGCCGAAGTTGGCTTTGGCCAGAAAGAGCTGGATGTCGGTCAGGCGCGCGCGGCTGCCGTTCAACAAGTATTCGCTTTCGCCGCTCCGGTAAAGGCGGCGGGTGATGACGATTTCCGGACAAGTTTTAATAATTTTATCCAAGTCACTTTCGGCCGTGATGGTTTCCGGCGCCGCCAGCCGCTCTTGAGCGCCGTCGGCGTTATTTAAATATAAAGACACCTCGGCTAAGCCGAGTTGGTTTTTACGGTCCGAGCCGGAGAAAATAACGTCTTCACTTTTTTTGCCGCGCAAAATTTTAAGGCTTTGTTCGCCCAAGGCCCAGCGAATGGAATCGGCGACGTTGGACTTGCCCGAACCGTTGGGGCCGACAATGGCGGTCAGGCCTCGCTTATGATCGGCCAAAATACCGGAGAAAATCAATTTGTTCTTATTGGCGAAGGATTTAAAGCCCTGGATTTCCAGTTTTTCCAAATACATATTCTTATTTGTCTTTTTTGGCCATGCGGGTTAAGATATTTAATATAATAAACTTTTATTGCCAAAAAGACAAATAAAATTATGATCATTTCCTTCGGCGGCGCGCCCGGCTCGGGCAAAAGCACCATTGCGCAAATGCTGGCGGACAAACTCGGCTGGACGCGCTACTATATCGGCGGACTGCGTCGTGACATCGCTAAAAAACGGGGCCTGACCTTGGCTGAATACAATAAGTTAGGGGAAAACGATCCCTCTACGGACAGGGAAGTGGATGACTACCAGAAAAAATTGGGGAAAACGGCGGATAATTTCATTATTGAAGGCCGGACCAGCTGGTATTTTATCCCCCGGTCCTTGAAGATATTTTTGGACGTTTCCAAGGAAGAGGGCGCTAAGAGAATTTTTGGCCATTTGCAGGAGAAAAATGATCGTAACGAAAACGCCGCTTTAAATAGCTTGGAAGCGGTTAAAAAAAGCGTTGCCGAGCGGCTGGCCAGCGACCAGGGCCGTTATCAGCGCTATTACGGCGTTGACGTTTCTGACCGCCGCCACTACGATCTCTATTTGGACACGACTCTTTTAACTATAGACCAGGTTTTTCAGGCCGTTTATGATTTCGTCCGCTCCCGTCTTGACAAAAAGAAAAATTGATTATAATATTAGACAAGATTTCTCTAATTAAATAAAGCTAAAAAAACGAGATTAAGCAATCTCGTTTATATAATCATTGAACCATATGGTTGAGACCAAATTAGACCTAAAACCGGGCCTGACCGTGCGCGTTTACCAGAAAATAAAAGAATTGAACGCCAAGGGCGAAGAAAAGGAAAGAGTCCAATACTTCGAGGGCCTGATTATCGCCCGCAAACATAACAAGGAAGCGGGGGCGAGCATAACCGTGCGCAAGGTTTCCGAAGGCGTGGGCGTGGAAAAAATATTTCCCCTTAACCTGCCGACGATCACGAAAATAGAGATTAAAAAACAGGCCGCCGTCAGGCGGGCGAAATTGTATTACTTGCGCGCTGGCTACAAGAAGCGACTGAAAGAGAAGGCCGTCAAATAAAAATTCACGGACAAAGCCGCCAAACGGCGGCTCTTAGGGCGCGGGTGGCGAAACTGGTAGACGCGCCATTTTGAGGTGATGGTGCCCGCAAGGGCTTGGAGGTTCGAGTCCTCTCCCGCGCACATTTTTAACCCGGGCGCGTAGCTCAGCTGGTTAGAGCACTTCGTTTACACCGAAGGGGTCCAGGGTTCAAGTCCTTGCGCGCCCACTCGTATGCTTAAGATAATCACCGGAAACGAAAAAGAGACCGCGGCCGTGGGCGCCAGGCTGGGTTGCGCCTGTCGGGGCGGCGAGGTTTTCGCCGTCAGGGGGTCTTTAGGCGCCGGCAAGACCAAATTTATCCAGGGTTTAGCCAAAGGTTTGGGGGTGAAAGGCCGGGTGAACAGCCCGACTTTCAACATTTTAAAAATCTATCACCTGCCGGCGCGCGGTCAGCTAAAAAACTTTTGCCACCTTGACGCCTATCGTTTAGGCGGCGTGAAAGCCTTGGCCAATTTGGGTTTGGAGGAATATTTTAACCGGCCCGACCTCGTCGTAGCCATGGAGTGGCCGGAGAAAATTAAGAAGATTTTGCCGCGGGGGACTAAATTTATCAAGATAAAAAGTTTGGGCCGAAGCGAAAGAGAAATAGAGATTAAATAAAAACAGCTTGCTATTCGGCAAGCTGTTTCTTTCTTCCACATTTTTTGAAGTTCTTAAATAATTTCCTTAATCGCGCGTCCCGTTTAAACCGGATTGATGACTTCATCAATTAAGCCGATCTCTTTAGCTTTCTGCGCCGACATAATTTCTCCCCTATTTAATAAAGCGTCTATTTTTTTCTCGCTTATCGTCAATCCTTTTTTGAGAATTTCGAGACTAACTTGATTTTTTCGGCGCAGTTCCGTTAACTCTTTATCCACAAAGCGATAGATATCTTCATTTTTGTCGCTCGGCTTAAGCGTGAAGGAAATAGTATAGGAGATGAGATGAATTCCCAGACGGGAATTAGAGCTCGCCAGTTTTAAAGAGCAGGCTTGCAAGATAAGGGCCGCCATAGAGAAAGCGTCGCCGGTAACTATGCCAATAACTTCTCGCGGATCGGCTTTTATAGCGTCATACAATTTTATACCTCCCGGCCATGATCCGCCGCGGCTGTTTATTTGCAGATAAATTTCCTTTTGCTTCCGGGACAATTTAGCAAGTGAAACTATCAATTTGTCGGCCAGCTCTTCCGTTAAATATGCTGGCAACATCAGGGTCCTTTTCGGGTTTAATTTAAAAGGTTCCCTTGGATTAAATTTCAATGAACTTTTCATTATTCAGTGTTTTTTTGTTATTTTTACTCTTGACTTTTTCTGTAATTAATGTATAATATAACAATGAATATTATTTGTCAATGATTAAACAAAAATACCCTATAATATTCTCTATTTATAAGGTATTTAGGTAAAATTATGGAAAATTTTGAACAAGATGTCGCGAAAGACAAGCGCCAAGAGGTAAAACGGGGACCCATCCAGTATAACTTTAAGGATGGAACCATTGGCTTCTTCGACACCCCGCAAGAGTTGATAGATGCTATAGAGGCGGAAAAGGAGAACTCCAATTAAAAGGTAAAGTCGTTTCTATTTGAAAAATCAAGGCTGAGAAGGCCTTGATTTTTTATGGCCGACGGCCGGGATCAAGACGGCCAGGATCCCCAGAGTGATAAAAACATCAGCCAAGTTAAAGACGGTGAAATGTTTCAAATAAAGATAATCGACGACAGAGCCTCGGCCCAAACGATCATAAAAATTGCTTAGGGCGCCGGCCAGAATCAATCCCCAACCGAAAATCAGCCAAGGCGATTCTCCTTTTTTAAGGGCGCGAAGCAGGAATATAAGGAGGGCGGCGATTATCAAGGCGATTAAGGCCGACAGGATGCTGCCGCTTAAAGGCAAGGAAAAGGCGATGAAAGCGTTGGGCATGTAAACGAAAGAGAAAAGATTGCCCAATAAATCCAACGCCGGTTCACCGGCGCGGTTAACGGCTAGACCCTTCAGGTAACGGTCAGTCATAAAAAACATAGCTGTCAGCAAGAGGATAGCTATGCGAGCGAGCCTAAGTTTTAGGGGTCGGCTATTCATTCTCCTGCAGCTCGGTCTTGCAGTTGATGCAAGAACTGGCGGTCGGCCGGGCCAGCAGCCTTTTTTCCGCTATGGGGTTGCCGCAATATTTGCAGATGCCGTAGGTGCCATTCTTTATCCTGGCCAAGGCGCCATTAATGTCTTCCAAGGTCTTTTCCAGGACTTTTTCGGTCATGACGGTCGTGGAATAGTCGGTTATTTCCTGAGCGTTCTCGTCCGGCTTATCCCCGTATTCGGGGAACTTGGCCGCCAAATTGTCGGTTTCGTGGCTGTCGCGACGGGTAAAGTCGTCCAAATCAGCCCGGATTTGTTTTTTCCTGGCCAAAAGGTCATTTTCAATTTTTTTGATCAGTTCTTGATCGAGACGTTTGTCCATATGGTTGCCGGGGGCGGTGGTAAAAAAAACTACTTCGCCCCGTAGTTTTTGTATTTAAATTATACCGCAAGGAGCCGGGTTTGGCAAGGAGTCGGCCCGGGCTCGTCTTTGACAAGAAAACGCCTTTTTGCTATGCTTTTTTTGTTCTTAAAACCAGGTAAATAAGCTAAGTTTCGGGAACGGTAGTTCAGTTGGTTAGAACGCTGCCCTGTCACGGCAGAGGTCGCGGGTTCGAGTCCCGTCCGTTCCGCACATCCTCGCTTCATTTTCCCCTTTTCCCCGATATTACTTTTGGCTACTAAAAACCCGGTGTAAACCGGGCTTTGTGCCTCCAGGGGGAATCGAACCCTCATCTTGAGCTCCGGAAGCTCACGTTCTATCCGTTGAACTATGGAGACTATAGCTAATTAATCTCGGGATTGGAAGAAGTTACAATGGGCGGTCGGCGGCACTTTCATTCGGCTTTCGCCGCAGAAAAACTCACCACCTTCTTCCCAGCAGCTGGTACAATATTGGCATTGTGAGACCTCATTCGTCCAATCATTGACGAATTCGGCTTCGATTTCATGGGACATATCTTGAATTGGTTAAGATTTTATTAATTTTGGGCGGAGAGACAAATTTTTATATTTGCCGAAATCATGACCGCGGTGTGTATTTAAAAAAATTCAAACTGATTTTACGCACGATTGGCTCGGCGGATGGAATTCCTCCCTTAAACCACCCTCCGTCCGCCTCGCTTTGGAGCGGAAGCGAAAAGAACGATTTTAAGTTTTCCTAATCCCGCTTTACTGGATTGTTCGGCTTTGTTGAGCTCGGCAGCAGATTTTTTCAGTTTTTCTTTTTAAGACGATCGAATAACATTCCTAAGAGCTCCGCACCAAATCCTAACAATATCCCAACCGTTGCTACTTTAATGAGAATATACCAATCAGCCCTACCTACAAATTTCCATATTAAACCAATAATAATTCCTAGCGTTAAACCACCCCATACAGCGTTCCTACTACCCCAATATTTTACTAATAGGACTAAGGATATTATGAATAAAATTATCCACGTATACATAAAAGTATTCTTATTTTTTACTAAATTCTCGCCACAAACCTTTGCATGTTTCCAGATGAATTTCCCTAACTCTATCTCTAGTCTCATCTGCCGTTGGTATTGGTGCAAATTTCTCTACTATATGATGGTCCAGTTTGTCAAACAATTTTAAGACCGTTAAAAAGTTGATTTAGC
>CAZXZR010000006.1:0-32139 GCA_964645545.1 uncultured Gammaproteobacteria bacterium
TGGCTCCCGGGGTGGGATTCGAACCCACGACCAATTGGTTACACTTGTCCGCTGGTTTCCCAACGGGGTGGACTATATCATCATCCGCTTCTAAGCGGATGCGAGGCGCTTCGGACCTTCCGGCCCTACTCCCTTTCAGGATAGTCTCTGAACCTTCCCTTTTCAGGGCTTGGCGGCTGATTACCTTGGCCGATAAACAGGCTTTAGGCTTCCAGCAATTCACCTCGTTTTCACCCTTGGATCGCTCCAAGGGGCTGCGTTTATGTTCACAGCCAACTGCGCTACCGCTGCGCTACCCGGGAATTATCAAATATTTACTAATATAATAACAAATTAACTCCTCTTGTCAAGACTTAGCTTAATAATCCTTCAGCTTCTCCAGCCCCTTGAACTTCCTTATCTTCTCCAGGGCCTTGGATTCAATTTGCCGGATGCGCTCTCGAGTGACCTCGAATTCCTGGCCGACCTCTTCCAGGGTGTGGGCGACCCCATCCGTCAGGCCGAAGCGCATTTCCAGGATCTTCTGCTCCCGCGGCGACAGCTGGGCGACGATGTTCTTGACGTAATCGCGCAGGAGCTGGAGGGCGGCGGCCCTATCCGGAGTGACGTTCTTGACGTCCTCGATAAAATCCTCGAGGGTGGAGTCCTCGTCGTCGTCGCCAATGGTCGTTTCCAGGGAAATAGTGTCCTGGGATATTTTCATTATGTATCTAATCTTCTCCAGTTCCTCGCCCATTTCCGAGGCGATCTCCTCGGCCAAAGGCTCGCGGCCCAATTCCTGGATGAGGTTGCGCTGGACCTGCTGGAACTTGTTTATCGTTTCCACCATGTGCACCGGGATGCGAATAGTGCGCGACTGGTCGGCCAGGGCCCGGGTAATGGCCTGCCTTATCCACCAGGTGGCGTAGGTGGAGAACTTATAGCCTTTCCGGTACTCGAACTTCTCCACCGCCCGGAAGAGGCCGATGTTACCTTCCTGAATAAGGTCGAGGAGGCTCATGCCTTTGGCGCCGGCGAACTTCTTGGCAATGGAAACCACCAGGCGCAAGTTGGCCTCGATTATCTTCTTCTCGGCTTCCTTTTCGCCCTTTTCCTTGCGCTTGGCTAGCTCCACTTCCTCTTCCTGGGTAAGGAGCGGCACTTTGCCTATTTCTTTCAAATACATCTGTATGGAATCGGCGCTCAGCTTGGACAGGTCGATGTTCATGGCGTTCTGGCGCGCCAGGGCCCGGCCGGTTAAAGGCGGCTCGGCCGCTTTCTTCTCGGCCATGTCCAGAATGCGGCCCGAATCCTCTATAATCTTCACCCCGCTCTTAGCCAGATCTCCCAAAAAGACATCGTAGTCGTAAACATACTCCTCCACTTCGGGGAATAAATACAAAAGTTCGGTTTCGGTAATAAAACCGCGCAGACGGCCCTTGTTTATCAAGTTCTTCATCTGCTCGGCGGTCGGCTTGACGGCCGGCTTGGCCGCCTCTGCCTTTTTCCTCATGCCTTTTTTCTTTTTCGCGCGAAAACCGGCCTTAGCTTTCTTCAGAATTTTCTTAGCTGATTTTAGCATAATTCCAGTCTTACACCGCCCCTTTGGCGCCGCTTTTTTTCTTTTTTTCAGCTTTGCTTTCGCCATAGACATGTATATTATTTCTCCAAAGACAAATCTACCGCCTTTAATTCGTCGGTTAAATTCTTCAGTTCGCTCATCAAGAGTTCTAATTCTTCACTTTTGCCGTCGGCTTCGGCCGCGGCAATGGCCTTCTCTAATTTCTGGATGCGGCGCTGACAGCCGCATTTTTTCAAATCCACAATGATCTTGATGATTTCCGCCTTGACCCGTTCGGCTTCATAATCGTAGAAATCCTTTTCGCCTAAAAGCGCCAACTTGTCCAAAAACTTTTCTCGGCCTTCGCCGCCAGCTTCCAAATACAGCCGGAGGTCGTCGTAATCCAAGTCACCGGCTTTCTGGTAATAGATGATAAAGTCGTTATAGAAACGGCTGTTCTCGGCGCCGGCCATAAACTCCGGTTCTAAATTGCTTAAGGCGTAACCGATAAACTCGGGAAACTTCAGCAAAAGAGCGAGTAAAAGTTCGGCCAGACGCTCGGCGCGCGACTTGTCCTCGCGCTTCGCTTCTTCGGCTGCGGCTTTATTACGCCGCGGCCCGGCCTTTTGTTTGCTTTTCCAGGCGGCAAAATCTTCGCGCATGTCGTTTTCGCTGAAATCCAATTCCTCACTCAATTTCTTCAGCCAGTGGCCCTGTTCGGTTTTATTGCGAACCAAATCAATCATGGCGAACATTTGGTCGCGCACCGCCTGCTTGTTTTCCAGTTTTTCTAAATCCAAGCCGGCCGTGATTTTTTTAAAGTAGTAGGCGAGCATGGGCTTGGCCTCCGCCACGGCCCGCCCGAATTCTTCCGGATCTTTCCTTAAGCATTCGTCCGGGTCCTTGCCCAAAGGCAGAACCACGACCTTAAGGTTTAAATCCTGGCTTAAGACCTCGCGGATGCCGCGGTCGGCCGCCAATTGCCCGGCCGCGTCCATATCAAAACAGAGGGCGACGTTATTGCTAAAGCGCTTCAGGAGGGCGACCTGCTCGCCGGTCAAGGCCGTGCCCGAAGAGGCGACCGCGTTCTTGAAGCCGTGGACGTGGCAACTGATCGCGTCCATCTGCCCTTCCACGATGATGGCCAGGTCGGCCTCGCGTATCGCGGCCTTGGCCTTGTCCAGGCCGAAAAGCACCCGGCTCTTGTCGTAAACCGGGGTCTGCGGGCTGTTGATGTATTTGCCCATCTTCTCGGTCGCTTCCTTGGCCGGATTGACGCGGGCCGTGAAAGCGATGAGGTTATGGTTCAAGTCAGAAATGGGGAATATTACTCGGTCGCGGAAACGGTCGTAATAGCCGCGGTCGCCTTCTTTCCTGACGGTCAGGCCGGCCAGGAATATCTCCTCGTCCGTATATTTCGCTCCGGCCAGGGGCCGGGTTTTCAGGAACTGATAAAGCTTGTCCCAAGCGTCCGGACTATAGCCCAACTGCCATTCCTTTATCGTTTCTGAAGGCAGGCCGCGGCGCTTGAGATAGTCCCTGGCTTCCCGACCGGCCTCTTCCTCCAAAAGCCGGGCGTAATATTTGCCCGCCAGTTCCAAAATGTCCAAAAGCCGGTTGCGCCGGGCGTAATTATCTGGATTCTCGTATTGCAAAACTACGCCCGCCTTGGGCGCCAAGAGGCGCAGGGCTTCGGGAAAACTCAAACCTTCTTTTTCCATGACGAAACTGAAGACGTCCCCTCCCCGGCCGCAACCGAAGCAATGCCAGATCTGCTTGTCCGGAGAAATTATAAACGAGGGCGTCTTTTCGTTATGAAAAGGACAGAGGGCCTGGAAATTGGCCCCGGCCACCTTGACGTTGACATATTCGCGGATGACTTCCACGATGTCCAGTTTGGCTTTTATCTCTTCGGCTTGGCTCATAATTAGTTCGGCCGGGCTCAAGCCCGAACCTAAAACAGATTTTATAATTCGCGGGCGGCCGCGGCGGCCGACAAAAGGCCGCGCAAGCGCGCCACCTCTCCGGCCACGACCTCGCTCTCATACTCGGCATTGTGGCGGTGGAAACCGGCGTAGCCCGGCTTTTTCTGGTCTAAATGAAGATTAAAAACAAGGAGCGCTTCCCCGCTCTTGCTGTCTTTTTCTTCCGTGAAATACAAGTGAAAGCGAGGGTAAAAATCACGACTGAAGCGGCGGACGAAGCTGTCTTGGCCGCTAACGGCACGAGCACCGCGTCCGGCATGACCGCCGGCCAAAGGACCGCGCCCGAAAGAGCCGGCCGGTAAATAGGCGTAACCGGCCCGGCGCAGCCAGACTAAGGGTGTTTCAGGCAATTGCTTTTTGGGGATGATTAATTTCATCGCGGTGACCGGATTTAAATATAATGAATTTATAAACCAAGAAATTCAAGAGGCCCAGAAAAAGATTGACCACGAACTGCGACAAGAGATACCAAATGTGGAAACGGTTGACCAAAAAATGCATAAAGATGCCGTTTAGATCCAGGCTGATGAAGGCGAAAAGAAAATAGAGGAAGAGCTGGCCGGCGATTTTCTTTTGGCTGTAATCCCGAAAGGTCCAGAATTTCTGCAAACCGAAACTGACGACGAAAGAAAGAATGAATGAAGGCGACGCTAGTGGCCAAAACGATTGGCCAATGAATAAGGCCGTGAAAAAAATAGAGGAAAACCAGGTCGGCGCCGCCGGAAACGCAGCCGGCGGCTAGGAATTTGACCACGGACTTGTGGTTCTCGCAGAAACCGTAGCCTTGCGGCCAACGGCTGGCGAAGAAATGGCGAAAACGGAAATAAAGTTTGTCTAATAAGGGCATAAATGCGGGGACGGAAACGCTTTAACAATCGCTTCCCTCCCGTTAGCCGCGTTTAATTCCGGCCGGGCCAGCTGTAGTTGGCGAAAACCCATTTGACCAAATCGCGGCTGTCCAAGAAACGGCCGTTCTTGTCGCTGCTGTTTAAAACCGCGACAATGACCTCGCGGCCGTCTTGGGCCCGGAAAAGGCCGACGAAACAATAGCCGGCCTCATTGGTATAGCCGGTCTTGCCGCCTAAGATCTTTAAGCCGTCATTGGGTGAAAACAACAAATAGTCGGTGGAATCTATGCTTTTCTGGCGGCCGTCCAAAGTCGTGAAATCATAACCGGGCCGGTCGGTCGCTGCCCGAATTTCCGGGCGCTTCAAAGCCGCCTGCGCCAAAAGAGCGACTTCTCTAGCCGTGGACACATTGGCATTACTCAAACCAATGGGATCGGCAAAGTGGGTTTTGCTCAAGCCCAAAGCCTGACCGGCGGCGTTCATTTTCGCCACGAAATCGCTCTCGTTCAGGCCGCTGGCGTGAACCAAGGCCAAAGTGGCGCCGTTATCGGAAGCGACTAAACTGGTATAGAACAGGTCGCGCAAGGTGACGCGGTCACCCGGGAAAAGGTTTAAAATGCCGCCGGCCACGTGATCGTCAGTCGTTATTTTATAGACTGCCTGCCAATCCGGATTATTGTCCAAAAAAACCAAAGCGGTCATCAATTTGGTAATGCTGGCGATGGGCTGGGCTTCGTCGGCCCGGTCGGCGAACAGGAAACTGCGGCCGTCGGCTTGTAAAATCGCGCTCCGGCTGGCGTCCACGTTAACGGCCGGAGCTGTCGCTTTAAAGGACAGAACCGGAGCGCTGGCGCTGATTAAAGCCGGCGGAGAGAAATGCCAAAAAAACAAGAGGACGAGCAGGTTGGCCAGCCAGGAAAAAATCATAAGGCGGCGTTTTCGGCGATCTCAGTCGGAGCCGAATCTTCGGGAGTCAAATCTACGGGGGTCGGAATTCCCGGAGTCGCGCCGCTTCCGAGCCAGTCGTAATTATGCAATTTTTCGTAATCGGGCAGCTTATTCAGGCCGTCCAGGCCGAGGAAACGGAGGAAATCATGGGTAACAGTATAATAATGCTCGTTCTTCTTCTTGTCGAATTTCTCCTCGATCAAGCCGCGCAAGAGCAAGTTGCGCAAAATCAAGGCGCAATTGACCCCACGGATGCGGTCCAGTTCCAGTTTGGCTATCGGTCCGCGATAAGCGATGATGGTCAGGGCCTCCAAACTCGGCGGCGTCAGTTCGCCCGTGGTTTCGTCTTTCAAAAATTGCTGAACCACACGAGCGCTCTCGGGCGCGGTCGTTATTTGGTAGGCGCTGTTATTCTTGACTAAGGCCAAACCGCGCTGGCCGGACTTATAGTCTTCGGCCAGTTCGTTTAGGGCGGCGCTTACTTCTTCCAGCTTATGTTTGGTAAGTTCGGCCAGCTCCTTGGCGCTTAAAGGCTTCAGGGCGACGAATAATAATGATTCTAATTGGGATTTTAAGGGCATATTATAAGGGCAATAAATGAATGTCGCTAAATAGTTCGTTCTGCTCAAAAATGAGTTCCTTCTGCTTGGCCAGTTCCAGGACGGCCAGGAAGCTGACAATGATTTCCGTCTTGGTCTTAGCTTCCGCCAGCACGCGCGAAAAATTTATTTTTATTTTTTCCAGGAGCAATTTTTTTATCAGGCTTATCTTCTCCTCAATGCTTATTTTCGGCTCCAGAGTGGCCGTAGGCAAGGCCGCTTCCTGTTCGCGCTTCATCTGCTCCAATAATTTCAGATAAGCTTCATGTAATATGGGCGCGTCCAGTTTTTTCGGCGCGGAAAAAACCGGCAAATTGAACTGGCGGCGCCGGCTCTTAGTCATCGGCGGCAGGAAAAGGAAATGCTTCTGGCCGATGAGCGCTTTTATTTGCCGGCTGGCATCCACGAATTCCTTGTACATCTTCAACTGCTTTTCCAAATCATCGCTTTCCTCTTCCTCCTCGCCGACATAGAGGTACGGCAGGAGCGCTTTTGATTTTATGAACAATAGTTTGGCCGCCACCACCAAGAAGTCGGCCATTTCTTCCGTGCTAATGCTGTCGGCTGCGGCCCGTAGATGAGCCACATACTGATCGGCGATTTTGGCCAGGTTTATTTCCGTAATGTCCAGCTCGGCGCTCTCAATGAGCGAGAGCAGGAGGCCGAGCGGGCCGGAAAATTTTTCCGTGGTAAATTCCATCATAATTAAAAGGCGGCGTTCTTCGGCGTGCGCGGGAAAGTGATGACGTCGCGGATGTTGCTTAATCCGCTTAAGTACATGAGCAGGCGCTCAAAACCCAGGCCGAAGCCGGCGTGCTTGACCGAGCCGTATTTCCGCAGTTCCAAATACCACCAATAATCCTCGGTTTTCAAACCCAACTCCTTCAGGCGCGCCTCCAGCTTTTCTAAGCGCTCTTCCCTTTGGCTGCCGCCAATGATTTCGCCCACGCCAGGCACCAATAAATCCATGGCGGCCACGGTCTGGCCATCATCGTTCTGGCGCATATAAAAAGCCTTCACGTTTTTTGGGTAATCAATGACGAAAACCGGTTTTTTATAAACCTCCTCGGTCAGATAGCGCTCATGTTCGGTCTGCAGGTCAATGCCCCACTTCACCGGGTAATCAAATTTCTTGCCCGACTTTTCCAGCGCCTTGATCGCTTCGGTATAGCTGATGCGGGCGAATTCGGAATTTAAGATATTCTGCCAGCGCTCGGGCAGGCTTGGGTCAATGAATTTGGCGAAGAATTCCATTTCTTCCGGCAGTTCTTTTAAGATATATGACACTAGATATTTAAGCATCTTTTCCGCCAAATCCATATCGTCATTGAGGTCGGCAAAAGCCATTTCCGGCTCCAGCATCCAAAATTCGGCGGCGTGGCGCGTCGTGTTTGAGTTCTCGGCTCGGAAAGTCGGACCAAAGGTATAGACTTTGTTCAAGCCGGCAATTAAAGCTTCGGCCTGCAGTTGCCCGCTGACCGTCAATCCGGCCTGACGCCCGAAAAAGTCACGGCTGTAATCAATTTCACCCTTCTTGTCTTTGGGCACATCTTTTAAAGGTAAAGTCGTTACCTGAAACATCTCGCCGGCGCCTTCGGCGTCGCTGGTGGAAATGACCGGCGTGTGGACGTAGGTGAAACCCTCTTCCTGAAAAAATTTGTGCAAGGCGTAACTGACGCTGGAACGGAGGCGGAAGGCGGCCGCGAAAGTATTACTGCGCGCGCGCAAATGACTAATGGTGCGCAAAAATTCAAAGCTGTGCTTTTTCTTTTGCAAAGGATAATCGGACGCGGCCGGACCGATGATTTCCAGGCTTTGGGCTTCCAGTTCAAACTCCTGGCCGGTGGCCGGTGATTTTATCAAGCGGCCGGAAGCGACAACGGCAGAGCCGACCGGCGTTTTTTCCAAGTCGGCGTAGCCGGAAATCTCTGGCGTAAAAACGATTTGCAAGCCACGAAAAAAAGAACCGTCGTTTATTTCCATAAAAGCGCGCTCCTTGGAACTTCTGACGGTGCGCACCCAGCCGGCGACTTTAATCGTCTTGTCTAAATAGTCAGCCGTCTGGCGGTAGAAGGATTTGATTGGGGTTAAGTCCATATTTTAATGCTTAAAACAATTAAGGCCTTAAGCGCTTGACGTCGCGCGGCAGAAAGCAAGCTTCCTTGATATTGGCTAAATCCAGCATTTTCATGATTATTCTCGCCGGGCCAAGACCGGCGCCGCCGTGGCTAGGACAGCCATAGCGGAAAAAATTAAAGTAATCTTTTAGGGCTTCTCTATCCATATTGTTCTCCCGCGCTTGCTTTTCCAAGACGTCCAAACGGTGCTCACGCTGGGAACCGGTGGTGATCTCCAGACCGCGGTAGAAAAGGTCAAAACTCTTGGTCAAATTCTTGTCGTCGTCGCGGCGCATGTGATAAAAAGGCCGGCCGCTAACGGGATAGGCGGTGACAAAAACAAAATCATGGCCGCTTTCTTTTTTCATGATTTCATCCAAAGCCTTTTCTTCCTCGCTGGAAAAATCGTCGTTTTTCTCGCTTTTGACACCGGCCGCTTTCAGCTTTTCCTTGGCCGCCTTAAAAGTCAGGCGCGGAAAAGGTTTTACCGGTATAGTTATATCCAAATCGAGATCGGCCTTGGTTTTTTTGAAGGCGGCGATTAAAAGATCTTCTTCAAGGGCCATAACGTCTTCTTCGGAATCAATATAGGAAATTTCAAAATCCCAACCGGTAAACTCGGTCAAATGCCGAGCGGTATAGGAAGGCTCGGCGCGAAAAACCGGGCCGAAAACGAAAACCTTTTCCAAACCGCTGGCTATGGCCATTTGTTTATAGAACTGCGGCGACTGAGCGAGATAGGCTTGGCGATCAAAGTATTTGACAATAAAAACTTCGGCCCCGGTCTCGGAAGCGGTGCTCATTAAACAGGGCGTATAGATCTGAACAAAACCGTGGCTTAAAAAATATTCGCGCGCGCTTTCTTCCATTTTCGTCCAGACTTTGAAAATCAATTGGTTCTCGTCCCGCCTTAAATCCAGCCAACGCCAATCCAGGCGATTATCAAGGTTGGCGGTGTTATCTATTTTCGTCAAAACCGGAATGGGCAGATTCTCTTCGGCTTGAGAAATGAGGCGAAGGCTTCTGGCGTTTAGTTCGTAATCTTTAAGGACCCGGGCGGCGGAGCTTTCGGCCTTGACGGCCCGTTCCGAGGTTCCGCCGGCCTTGGCGGCCGGTTTTTTCTTTAATTCGCCCGACACTTCTATGACACTTTCGGCGTTCAATTTCTCGGCCGAAGCGTAAACCTCCGGCCGGTCGGCGGCAAAGACAACTTGCATCTGCCCGGACAGGTCTTTTAGGTCCACGAAAATAACGCCCTTATGGGCGCGTTTGTTTCTGACGAAGCCGGCGACGGTCGCCTCGCCTCGGCCTTGTTTTTTCGCGGCTACGATTGAAATTCTTGACATATAAGCAAACAAATTCCACGCTCCCTTCTGAGCCCAGAATTTAGAAAAAAATAGACTGCTTGTCTATTCCAATTTTATCTTATTTTCATTATTTTATCAATAAAAATTACGGTCGGATTTTCTTGGCTTATTTTTGGCTAAATTTATTATAAAAAATTAGTAAAAATGTGATTCTCCTTGCCTTATTGACAAAAATCTATTAAGCTGGCAAACGATCCGAAAAGAGAGAAGCCCTCCTTCTCTCTTTTTTATTTTCTTAAAAACCGCGCCTCAACCATGATAATTTAAAAAATCAAGAGTCAGGGCTGAAGTTTCTTTAACGGTTCGCCCAGCGACTTTCAATTTGGCCGCCGCCGCAAATTTATTTTCTAAAATAACACGCAGAAGTTTTATAACATTGTCGGCGACCAGTATTAGGCCCTTCCCTTTCTCCATTTTTCCCGCGCATTCGCCACCGACCAGACCGCCCCGACTTAGATCAAAATAATTATTGCCCGCTTTAATTTTTTGTCCGCAGATCAGGCATTTGTACAATTCCGGCCGGTAGCCCAAAGCGGCCATAAGCTGCCAGGCGAAAAAGGCGAACAGGAGTTCCCCGCGCTCGCGGTCCAACCCCTCGCTCTCGCGGATTAAGCTCTCGGTCGCGGCCGCCGGCCAAACGTCCACGGTCTCCAGCCAAGCCGTCAAAAGTGCGAACAATTTCTCGTCACGAACGTTGTCTTTCACCAGACGGTTAAACCAATCCAAAGCGCGGCCAGCACAATAAAGTTTGTTCAAATCACTTTTCAGGCGGCCATAGGCGTTAACGGTAGCGGCCGAACCAATATAATCCCTCCCGCGGCCGTAAATAATCATCACTTCCGCCAGGGTCAAAGGCTCCAGATGGCCGGCCAGTTTGGAGCGCGGCTTTTTCACGCCCCTGGCTAAAAGCGTCTGCTTGCCGAATTTCAAGGTATAAACGGCCACGAGGCCGTCGTTTTCGCGATAGGGCCGGCGATTTAAAATCAAAGCCGGCGTGTTTTTCGTCGCTTCCATAGCCCTTAAGCCGACTGGCGGTCCAAATAATTCTGCAAGATGATGGTGGCGGCGATCTCGTCCCTTTCCGCCTTCTCGCTTTTCTCGCCGCTTAAGGCGTCGGCGGCCAAAGAGCTCAAACGCTCGTCCACAAGCTCCACGCGCTTGCCCGTTTCCTTAAGGCCTGCCAAGAACTCCTGCCAAGCGGGATTGTCGGCCTCCGCGCCGCTCAATTTCCGCGGCGCGCCCAAAACCAGGATGTCGGCCTCTTCCTCTTTGACGGCCGCCAAGACCTCGCGCAAACTGCCCGCTGTCTTAAGGGGCAAAGCCAGGCCGGTTTCGCTGTCGGCGGTCGCCAAGCCGATACGCTTCTCGCCCCAGTCAATGCCCAAATATTTTCTTGCCCGGACCGAGGGAAACTCGGTTTCGGGCGTGATTTCCTCCATATATTGACAAAATTATATATATATTTATTACAATAAATAATTCTAAGCGTTCATTACAATTAAGAGAAAATAAAATATTAACCAAAACCAGCGAATCATGAAAAAAAGCTTTCTTTTTCCTCTTATTATGGTTATGGCCAGCCTGATGATACCAGGCACAAGCGCTTTCGGGCAAAAGTTTCACCATAAACGCGGTCCTTTGAAAGAGACCGAAAATATCTACACAGTTCCGGCTTTGGATGGAAAAAAGACCATCGTTCAGGCGAAAAGTCTTTTTTCTGGATTCATTGATCCCAAATTTGTAAAATGGGGCCTTGACCAACCGGGGCCGGAAACGCCAGAAACGGAAGTTCAAGAATACGAAGTTATTGCTTCGGCTTCTGTCTGGGAAATGTTCTCCTGCTTTGATTTGGGGATGGTCTGCCTGACCCAAGATCAGATTATGAATTATTGCCAGGCGAACCGGTCTGACTTCAAAAAGCTTTGGCAGACAAAACTTTTCTTGACCGAAAAAGATTTCAATCTGCCCGCCGAGAAAAAGAATCTCTTTGTCATCGGTGTTTATGCCGGCCCCAACGGTTTCGGGGCTTTGCTCTTCAAACCGAACGACAAGCAGGTTTGGAGACAAAAAGGCTTGAATAGCATTATAATCCGGAAAATCGGCCAATGATTCCCTATTAAAACCGGCCGTCCGGATCTTGCCGCTCAATCGCTTATCACCTGATCACCTTCCCCCGGCTTCTTGCCAAAGATTCCGGGGGTTTTTATTTAACAGCTCAAAATACGGCATTGACTAGTTCGGACAATCCGGACGCCGCTTCAAGCCTGGCGACCGCCTTAAGGCAAAGTCAAGATTTCCGGGCCTGTTTCCGTCACGGCCACGGTATGTTCAAAGTGCGCGCTTAAGGAACCGTCCGCGCTTAGGATCGTATAGCCGTTTTCCGCCACTTTTACCCGCCAGTCGCCCAGGTTAAGCATCGGCTCTACGGCGATGACCAGGCCCGGCCGAAGCAAAATGTTCTCGTGCGCCTTGTCGTTGATGACGAAATTGAAAACGTCGGGTTCCTCGTGGGCGAAATAGCCGACGCCGTGGCCGACCAGGTCCCGGACCACGCCGTAGCCGTTCCTTTCGGCGTGTGCCTGCACGGCTCGGGCGACGTCGTTCAGGCGCCCGCCCGGCTTTATCGCTCGCAAAGCCAGCTCCAAGCATTGCCGCGCCGTTTTGATGAGCTTTCTGGCCCCAGCGCTGACTTTGCCGGCCGCGACGGTGGCGCACATATCGGTATAAAAACCGCCTTGGGGCGAATGCTCGTTAAAAGGCGCCCCATACTCGCCGCGCAAAGCCGCGCCGACCGGCCATTCCATGCCGATGTCCAAATCAACGATGTCGCCGGCTTTGATTATTCTTGGCGGCAGAGCGCTGCCGTGCACGACTTCGTCGTTTATGGACACACACAAGGCCGAAGGGAAAAAGAGGCCGTCGACCATGGGATAATTTAAAAACGACGGCCGGCCGCCGGCGGCCTCAATCAGCTGACGCGCCAATTTCTCCAAGTTGCCAGTGTCGGCCCCCGGCTTCACTTCCCTTTTCAGGCGCTCTAAAATGGCGGCCAAGCACCGGCCGCCTTCGCGGATTATCCTGATTTCTGCCTCGCTTTTCAAATAAAGCATAAGTTTAGGACCGGCTCGCGTTCAGGCGATTTTGCGCCGTCTTTTTTTTGGCCTTTAAGGATAGGAAAAGAAAAATGCCCAAGATAATCAACATATTCAATGGTGCCAGCCAAAAAGGAAATTCGCGCCCGAAACTTTCCAGGATCATGAGCGCGCCCAGCATGCCGATGGCGTACATGGCGCCGTTTTTCAAAAAAGCAAATTTGGTGATGAAATTTATGCCCCGGATGGTGAATTCGCGGACGACGAAGGTGCCCAAGCCGTTGCCCAAGATAATCAGGGGCACGCTGATGGTGAAAGCGAAGGCGCCGATGACCCCGTCCACGGAAAAAGAAGCGTCCAGAATTTCCAGATAGAGAATCTTGCTCCAGCCGCTCATGCCTTCGCTTTTCAACTGCTTTTCCTTTTCCTCGGCGTTCTTCTTGAAGCCGTCGGTGATGAAGAAGGCACTGACGCCGATAGTGGCCGCCAAAGCGAGGATGGGATTATGCCGCAAGGCGAGATAGATTACCAGGGTCGTGAAAACGGAAGCGATGGCGTAGAACCAGGCGCCTTGGCGATGAATAAAGCCTTCCACGAAAAAAGCGTATTTCTTCTCTTCTAAAAAGAGCCAGGACAAAAAGACGAAAAAAAGGTAAATGCCGCCGCCCAAAAGCAGGAGAGACTTGGACCGGTTGACGTAGGCGATGATGTCTTGGTTGCCGGAAAAAGCGGCCGTGATGACTTCGCCGACCGACAGGGACGGATTGGCTATCCAGACGATCAGGAACGGCAAGACGCCGCGAACCACGAAAACGGCGAACAAGAGCCCCCAAAGCAGGAAAATCTTGCGGTAGCGCGGCGCCATCGTCTTTAAAATATCAGCGTTGACGACGGCATTGTCCACGCTGCTAATAATCTCAAACAGGCTCAAGCCCAAAATGACGACCAGGAAATTTACAAGCATAATTTATTCTTCGCCTTGATTCTTTTTGTCCGGCTCCTTTCTTATCTTTTCGTCTCGACTCCCTACTCTTCTTCGTCCGCACTCGGGCCGAGCGCGGACGCCGGCGCTTCGGCGGCCGGGGCGGAAGTTTCTTTCCCCGGGGCGGCCGGGGCGGGCGCCTCTTTGCCCGGCGCGGGCGCCTCTTTCCGTTCGCCCAAACTTTCCGGCCCGCCTTCGCCTAAACGGCGCGGGGCCGGCGCTTTCGCGCCCGCGGGCGGAGTGGCGCCGGGCGGCGGTGTCGGAGCCGCGGCCGTGCCCGGCTTGCTCTCGCCGGATTTGTTGAGGAAACGCGCCTTGGCGGCTTCGGCGCCAATGCCCAGCCTGGCTCTCGGGTCACCCTGAAATTCGTTGACGGATCCTTTTAGGCGGCGGCGGGCCAAAATCGCTTGGCCGGCCGAAGCTGGAGGCGGAGGCGAGGGCGGAGGAGGCGATTCCGTCTCCGGCGGCGCGCTTCCCAAAGCCTTGAGAAGCACTTTGAGATCGCGCTTGTCGTCGGCGGTCAGCTTTCCCCTTGCCAAGGCCTTGATCTTATTCAGGGTAGCCTGGCGTTCGCCGGCCCCGAAACGGCCGCCGCGGATGGCGCCGGAACGGCCTTTCAGCCCCTGGATGATAGCGCCGCGATTGTCGCCCAAATTCTGCAGCGCGCCGCTCCGCGTAGCCCGGTACAGCTGGCGGCTGAAACCGCCCGGTCCCGAAGACAAACGAAAATTCCGGCCGCCGGATAGATTGACTTTGGCCATAAATTATTTAAAACTCACCAATAAATCCCTGATATCATCCAAATCTTGGTAGGTCAGGCCCAGCTTCAGGCGCTGGGAATAAAGATGATACATATCCTCTTTGACGGTGTAAGGGGAAGGCTTGATGCCGTGCCTTATTTTCTCCCGATATTTTTCAATCAGGTCAAGGATAAGGCGGCGGTTGTCTTCACCTAAGTTGCGGTAGCGGGGATTGGCGCGCAAAAGCGCCTCCAGTCTCTGCTTGAGCCGGTAATCGGTCTGGTCGGAGAGGTCGTTGGCGACGTCTTTAAGGTCCATAAATTTTATTTTGACGGCTTTAATTTATTCCCCCGCGCCCAGGAGCAGGAGGCGGGAAAAGCGATTATATTATAACAAAAAATGCCCGAAAATACAAAAAAAATACAAAAAACCGGCTCTTGGGCCGATTGGAAAAAGTTAAGAAATTCCGGGCGTGAAGGCCGCGAGCGGGCCGGCGAGGAAGGCTCCGCGTCGGAAACCGCGCCGACAGCGGCGCCGGAAATCGTACGAAATTTTTACAGGCCGTCGTATTCGCGCATGGTCAGCTGCGATTCTATCTGCTTGACCGTTTCTATGACCACGGAAACGACGATGAGCAAACTGGTGCCGCCGATGGCCAAGGACTGGATGCCGGTGAAATAGCGCATCACCAAAGGCAAAACGGCAATGACGCCCAAAAACAAAGCCCCGACCAAAATGATCTTGTGCGTGGTGGCGGCCAAATAGTCACTGGTGGTTTTGCCCGGACGAATACCGGGGATAAAGCCGCCTTGCTTCTGTAAATTTTCGGCGATTTGCGTGGGATGAAAAATAACTTCGGTATAGAAATAGGTGAAAGCGAAAACAAGAAGGAAATAAATAACCCCGTAAAAAAGCTGGTTATTGAAGAGGCGAATGGTACCATTGGCCAAATGGGCGATCCAGGCGGTTTTGGCGTGGACTAAAAATTGGGCGATCATGGACGGGAACAGAACTACGGAAATGGCGAAGATGATGGGAATAACGCCGGCCATGTTGACCCTTAAGGGTAAATGCGTGCTCGTGCCGCCGTAAGCGCGATTACCGCGAATTTGGCGGGCGTATTGCACGGGAATGTTTCTTTGGCCCTCGTTGATGATGACGACGCCGACAATAGTAATTAAAGCGATCAAGGTGAAACCAAGCAATAAATAGAGTTGGGTTTGGTCAAAAGTGACCGCGATCTGCTGGATGATTTTTGGCAAGCGGGAAATGATGCCGGCGAAGATGATTAAAGAGATGCCGTTACCGACTTTCTTTTCTGAAATCAACTCACCGATCCACATTAAGAAAATGGAGCCGGCGGTAATGGTAATAATCATGATCGTAAAGTTAAAAGGGCTAATGGCGCCCAAAATACCGCTGGACCCGCGCTGTAAAATCGTGATCATGCCGTAAGCCTGCAGAGCCGCCAAAGGTACGGTCAGCCAGCGCGTCCACATGTTTATTTTCTGCTGACCGGCTTCTTCTTTCTGCATTTCCTCTATTTTCGGCACGATCATGCCCAGAAGCTGGAAGATGATGGAAGAGGTGATATAAGGGGCGACGCCCATCATAACGATGGAGAAAGTTTCCATGCCGCCGCCGGAAAACAAGTTCAACAGACCCAAAATCTGGTTGGAAGCGAACAAATTCCTTAAAGCGGCCGAGTTCACTCCGGGAATGGGGATATGGGCGGTGAAACGGAAAATGGCCAGCATAAGCAAAACGAAAAGCAGACTGTTTCTTAAGTCTTTGGCTTTCCAAATTTGGGTCAATTTGCTGAACATAAAGTCTAATTATTTTTCCGGCGCGTCCGTCGGCGGCTTGGCCGCCTTGGTCTCTACGGCCTTAGCCGTGGACGCTTTCTTTATTTCCGGCGCTCCGCTTTGCGCTTTAACGCTGGCGCTCATTTTGACGCCGGCGAAACTCACCTGCGCCGTCAATTTTCCCTTGCCTAAAATTTTTACCGGCCCTTGGGGATCGCCGATCAGTTTTTTGGCGAACAAAGACGCTGGTTCCACCTTCTCGCCGTCTTTAAAAAAGCGATTTAGCGCCTTAACGCTGACGACTTGGTTCTTCGGATAAGGGGAACGGAAACCGCGCCATTTCGGAATTTGCAAAAGCTGTTTACGCAAGCCGAGGCGTTTCAGGCCGGACACGCCGGCGCGCGCCTTCTGGCCTTTTAAACCGCGGGTGCTATACGTGCCGTGACCGGAAGCGTTGCCGCGGCCGACCCGTTTCTTTTTTTGTCCGGCGCCCCGACTTTTATTGAGATTATGTAGCGATAACATAAAAAAAATTGAAAAATTAAGCTTTATTTTTCCTCCGCTTTTTTCCGGAACGATTTTTTCTCGTTTTCTTTCCTAGAAACCTCGGCTTGGCTTGGCTTGGAAGCGATCGCGGCTTCGCCCGACCGCGTCTCGCTTTTCTCCGGGCGGCGCAAAGTCTTTAAGGCCGCCAAAGTGCAACGGGCGTTATTAATCTTATTTTTTGAACCCAAAGCTTTACTGGTCACGTTTTTCACCCCGGCCAACTCCAAAATCACGCGGCTGACACCGCCGGCGATGACGCCGCGGCCCTTTTTCGCCGGTTTCAAAATAATCTTAGCCGCGCCTTCCTTATGATAAAGCTCGTGGGGAATGGTTTCGTTCACGATCGGCACAGTGATTAAATTCTTTCTGGCGCGGTTAACGGCTTTATTAACGGCCATGGTCACGTCGGCGCCCTTACCTAAGCCGACGCCGACCTGGCCTTTCTTGTCGCCCAAAGCGACGCAGGCGCGGAAATTCATGCGCTTGCCGCCGGCCATGACTCTGGTAACGCGGGCGACTTCCAAAATCCGCTGTTCCATGTCGTCGCGCCGATCATCGCGCCGGTCGCCGCGCCGCGGGCCGCGCGGAGGACGCCGAGGGCCGCCATAAAGGTCCCGGCTGACGGTTTGCGCCGCGCCGTTAGTCGCGCTTGGGGTGCCTTCTTTGGCCGCCGCTGGCGCCGATGCCGCTCCCCTTTGTATATTTTTCTCTTCTTCCGCCATAATATCTGCCATAAATTAATTATACTCTGCTAAAAATTTAAAACCAGCTTTAAAAGTGCCGCTTTAAAATTCCAAACCGCCGGCGCGGGCACCTTCGGCCGCCGCCTTGACGCGGCCGTGGTATTTATAGGGGCCGCGGTCAAAAACGACGCCGGTAATTTTTTTGGCTTTGGCTTTGCTCGCCAAGAGTTTTCCCGCTTCTTCGGCGATTGCCAAAGGCGAAGTTTTAGCGCCGGCTTTAACCTCGCCCTCCTTAACGCTGGCTAGGGTGCGGCCGGCCGCATCGTCTATCAACTGCAAAAACAGGCCGCGACCGGAACGAAAAACGCTTAGACGCGGGCGAGTCGCTGTGCCTTTGACTTTGGCGCGCACGCGCCGACGACGACGTAATTTCTGTTCTTGTTTAACTTTGCTTTTTAGCATATTTATTCTTATTTCACGGCTTTAGCCGCGGCTTTGCCGGCTTTGCGCCTAATAATTTCCGTGGCGTATTTTATGCCTTTGCCTTTATAGGGCTCCGGCGGTCTTAACTTGCGAATCCGGGCGGCGGTTTCGCCAAGCAAAGCCTTATCGGCGCCGCTTAAACTCAAAACATTGCCTTCCACGACCGCCGTTACGCCCAAAGGCAGGCTAAAAACGACCGGATGAGAAAAACCCAAAGACAAATTAACTTTCTGGCCGCTGACCGTGACCCGATAGCCGACGCCGTTTATTTCCAATTTTTTAGTAAAACCCTGGCTGACGCCGATGACCATATTTCTGATTAAACTCCAAAACAAACCCCAAAGAGCGGGCGCCGCTTTGTCGTCCGGATTTTTCGGGGCGACCCTGATTTCCTTGGCGTCCGCTTGAACGCTAACAGCCGCCGGCAAGCGCAAATTCAATTCGCCCTTCGGTCCCTTAACCTTGAGCTCTTTGGCGCTTAAAGCGGCGGTAACGCCGACCGGTAAAAGAATTGGCAGTTTACCTAAACGTGACATAGACAATGCTTAAATGATAATTTAAAAAATTTCGCCGATGACTTCCCCGCCCAATTTCTGCTTTCGGGCCTCTTTATCGGTCATCAAACCGCGGGAAGTGGAAATAATCGCCAAACCGAAATTATGCAAAACCCGGGGAATTTCTTCCTTGGTGACGTAAATTTTCAAACCCGGGCGGCTAACGCGGCGGATGGCTTTTATTTGCGGCTGGCCGCTGGCCCGATATTTCAACTCAATTTCCAGTTCGTCAAAACGGCTGCGCCGGCCATTCAAGCCGCCGGCGATAACCGCCGCTTTTTTTATCCAGCCTTCTTTTTCCAAAATCTTGGCCAAAGCGTATTTCAATTTGCTCATTGGCAAAAGCACCTTCGGCTTTTTCACAGCCGAGGCGTTCCTAATGCGGGTGAACATGTCGGCGATGGGATCGGTCATATTTTTAACTCATGTTTAATTTTAATGGCCGCTTACCAGCTGGACTTTCTAATACCCGGCAAATCGCCGTTATCGGCCAATTCGCGAAAACAAATGCGGCACAATTTAAAGGCGCGCATATAGCCGCGATTGCGGCCGCAACGCCAGCAACGGTGGATGACGCGAGTGGAAAATTTCGGTTTTCTTTTGGCTTTAACGATCAAAGCGGTTCTGGCCATAAAATTGCTAATTATTTATCCTCTTTTTTAAAAGGGAAACCTAAAGCCTTAAACAAGGCCAAGGCTTCCTCGCGGCTTTTGGCGGCGCCAGCCAAGGAAACTTCCAGACCGAAAGCTTCATCAATGTCTTCGGCTTTAATTTCCGGAAAAGCGGCGTGTTCTTTAAAACCGACGGTCAAATTGCCCTGCCGGTCAACCAATTTTTCACTTAGGCCGCGAAAATCGCGCACGCGCGGAAAAGTTATGTTAACCAATTTCTCCACGAAATCGTAAAGGCGGGCGCCGCGCAAAGTCACCTTAGCGCCGATAATCATGCCCTCCCGGACTTTGAAGGCCGAAATTGATTTCTTGGCAACGGTAAAAACCGGCTTTTGGCCGCTGATTTTCATCAAACCCTTGGCGACGGCGTCTTTAACGTCTTTTTCTTTGGCGGCCCGGCCGAAACCGACGTTTAAAACCGCTTTAACCAAGCGCGGCGCCATTAAAGAGTTTTTATAACCAAACTCCGCCTGTAATTTAGGGACAATAACTTTTTTGTATTTTTCTCGTAAACGCATAATTTTAATCAATAATCTCCTGGCATTTGCGGCAAAGTCGAAGTTTTTTGGCTTTCTTGCCCTCCCCTTTCATAATTTTAAAACCAACGCGCGTCTGCCGGCCGCACTTGGGACAAACTAAAGCGACGTTGGCGAGACTGAAAAAAGCGGGAAACTCAAGGCGCTGGCCCTTTTCGTTCTGCCGGCGCGGACGCATATGTTTGATTAAAAGATTAAGCCCTTCCACGCTGACTTTATTTTCTTTCGGCAAAACTTGCAAAACTTTGCCGATCTTGCCCTTGTCCTTGCCGGTTAAAATTTTCACTTTATCGTTCTTTTTGATGTTCATAATTTTTCGCTTCGCTTTTGCCCTTTACGACTTAAAGGACTTCGGGGGCTAAAGAAGCGATTTTAATAAAGCCGGCGCGCCGGACTTCTCTAGCCACCGGCCCGAAAATGCGGGTGCCGCGCGGTTCCTTTTTCTCTAAATCAACTATTAAAACGCAAGCATTATCGTCAAAACGCAAGCGCGTGCCGTCCTGACGGCGGATTTCCTTTTTCGTCCGGACAATAACGGCCTTGACGACGTCGCTTTTTTTAACGGCGGCGTGCGGCTGGGCCGACTTGACGGCGGCGATAATAACATCGCCGATACTGGCATAACGCCGGCGATAGCCGCCCAAAACGCGGATGCACTGTACGGCCTTGGCTCCGGAATTATCAGCTACTTTTAAATAGGTTTGCACCTGAATCATATATTTTTTAAAGCTTTTAACCTTTAACCACCCGCCAGCGTTTATCGCGACTTAAAGGGCGGCAAGCGGCAAAAGTGACGCGATTACCGACTTTATATTCATTCTTGGCGTCGTGGACTTTATAGCGGCGGCTGGTAATAAAGCGCTTATGGTATTTCGGATGTTTTTTCACTCTTTCCACTTTAACGACAATCGTTTTATCATTTTTGTCGCTGACGACGAGGCCTTGAAATTTTTTCACGGTCGTTTTCCTTTCGGCCATATTATTACGGTTTATTTAATAAAGTTAAGATGCGCGCCGCTAATTTTCTGACGCTTCTTAATTCCCGAATATTTTTCAATTGCTTATTGGAATCTTTAAAACGCAGCTCCCGTAATTTTTCCCGATTGCTAGCCAATAATTTCTCCAGTTCCGGCCGCTCCTTGGTTTTTAATTCTTTTTTATCCATAAATTTAAATTTCAACTCGGCTTAGGCTTAGTCTTTGCTGACAAATTGGCACTTAACCGGCAATTTATGGCCGGCCAATTCCATGGCTTTTTTGGCCGTGGCTTTGTCCACGCCTTCCATTTCAAACATAATCATGCCCGGTTTGACGATGGCGGCGTAATAGTCTACGGCGCCCTTGCCCTTGCCCATGGGGATTTCGCCTCCGTGGGCGGTCACCGGCTTGTCCGGAAAAATCCGAATCCAGATTTTGCCGCCTTTCTTCACGTATTTCGTCATCACCCGGCGGGCGGCTTCAATTTGGCGCGAAGACAGCCAGTGGGCGGTCAGGCTTTTCAGGCCGTAACTGCCGAAGCTGATATTTAAAAAGCGAGTGGCCTTGCCGCCGCGGCGCCGCTTCTGATCTTTTCTCCATTTGGTTTTTTTGGGCATTAACATATTTAAGGGGAAATAAATTTATTCGGCGATAACTTCGCCTTTAGCTTCCTTGTCCTTGGCGAAAACCTCGCCCTTGTAAATCCAAACTTTGACTCCGATAGCGCCGTAAGTGGTGTGGGCGGCGCCGCGGGCGTAGTCAATGTCCGCCCTTAAAGTCTGCAGGGGGACTTTGCCCCAAACCAGCTTTTCCGTGCGCGCGATTTCGGCCCCGTTCAAACGGCCGCCGACAACGACTTTTGCCCCTAAGGCGCCGGCGCGCTCAATCTTGGCCAAGGCCTGTTTCATAACTTTGCGGAAAGGAAACCTTTTCTCCAAATCCAAAATCATGCTTTGGACAATTATTTGGGCGCTTAAATTCGGTCGCGACACTTCTTTGATGTTCAAATTTATCTCACTGGGCCGGAAATTTTTTAAAAATTTATCATGGAGCTTTTTTTTTAATTCTTCCACGCCATTACCGCCGCGGCCGATAATGAGGCCGGGTTTGGCGGTGGCGATGTTAATCTCCAGCCGGTTTAAGCCGCGGACGATTTCCACTCTGTCTATGCCCGCTTCCTTGAACTGGCGCAACAGATATTTGCGAATGCCCACGTCTTGCTTAATGTTGGCCACGTATTTGTCGCCTTTTTCAAACCAAACGGAGGGCCAAGTTTTAATGACGCCTAAGCGAAGAATTTTCGGATTAACTTTTTTCCCCATATATTAACTGGCTCTAAATTAATTAGCCGGACTTGCGGCGGAAAATCTTGGAGACAAAACCTTTGCTGGCCCCGCCCTCTATGGGCGCGTGCGCGCGGCGGCCCTCCCAGCGCGGCTCAATAATTTCCTTACCTTTTTCCGATTGCGCGCCTGTCTTTATCGGTCGGTCCGCGGCCTTTTCCGGCTTTATTTTTTTAGCTGATTTTTGGCTTTGTTTAGCTAATTTTTCTAACTTAACCGGTTCCGCCGCCTTAAGCGCCTTCTTCTCTTTCTTGCCGCTCGGTTTAATTTCCGCCAAAAGCAAAAACAAATGGCAGGCGCGTTTCTTTAGGGGCGTCGCCCGGCCGTGGGCGCGCGGCAGCCAGCGTTTCAGACTGCCGGCCTCATCAGCGCGAATTTCCTTGATATATAAATTGTCCTTATCTAAATTATAGGTGGAAACGGCGTTGGCCACACCCGAGTTTATGAGTTTAATAACCGGCCCCGCCGCTCGTTTGTTTACAAAGTGCAATTGATCCAAAGCCGCGGCCACCGGCAAACGGCGGATAACGTTAATAAGGGCCCGAACTTTATAGGGAGACTGGCGCAAATGTTTTAAACTGGCTTTAACTTCCATATTATTTAACGGCTTTTTGTTCGCTGGCCTGGGCCTTGGCCATCTTACCGCCGTGACTTAAGAATTTACGCGTCGGCGCGAATTCGCCCAAGCGATGGCCGACCATGTTTTCCACGATGTAAACGGGCACGTGTTGCTTGCCGTTATGCACGCCCAAAGTGAAGCCGACCATATCTGGCGTCACCGTCGCGGCCCGATCCCAAACTTTGATGATCGTTTTATCGCCCGGCCGCAATTTTTTGATTTTATTTAAAAGGCGCAAATTGACGTAAGGACCTTTTTTTAAACTTCTGGACATAAATAATTATCACTGCTTAGTATTCGGCTTATTTCCGGCGACCGCGGCGTCTGACGATTAAACGGTCACTCGGATGGCGCCGTCTAGTCTTAACGCCTAAAGCCGGCTTACCCCACTTGGTTTTTGGATGCCTTAAGCCAATGGACTGTTTGCCTTCGCCGCCGCCATGGGGATGATCAACCGGATTCATGGCCGTGCCGCGCACCGTCGGCCGAAAACCGCGATAGCGGCTGCGGCCGGCCTTGCCTAAAGAAATATGACGCCGGTCCGGATTACTGACTTGGCCAATGGTAGCCAGACAGCCTTTCTTCACCAAGCGAATTTCGCCCGAAGGCATCTTCAACTGGGCGTATTTGCCTTCCACGCCCATGACATAAACGACATTACCGGCGCCGCGGGCAATTTTCGCCCCTTGACCCGGCTCCAATTCCACGGCGTTGACGGGTAAACCGGCGGGCACGTATTCCAAAGGCAAAGCGTTGCCGGTTTTTATCTCAATTAATTCGCGAGCGCTCATGATTTTATCGCCGACTTTTAAATCCACGGGCGCGATAATGTAGCGTTTCTCGCCGTCGGCGTAAGCCAAAAGAGCTAAACGGGCGCCGCGGTTGGGATCGTATTCCAAGGCTTTGACCAGGGCCGGGATCTTAAATTTGTCGCGCTTGAAATCAATTTGGCGCCAGTAGCGCTTAGCGCCGCCGCCGCGATGGCGTATGGTGATTTTCCCTTGCGCGTTGCGGCCGCCGCGCTTTTTCTTGATCATAACTAAACGCTTTTCCGGCTGTTTTTTGGTGATATCTTTAAAATCATCGAAGCTGGCTTCGCGTCTACCGGGAGTATTGGCTTTGACTATCTTTATGCCCATATTAAAAATTAAACGCCTTCGTAAATTTTAATCGTCTCGCCCGGAGCCAAAGTGACAATCGCCTTTTTCCAAGCGCGGCGTTGACCGGTGATACGGCCGCGGGTAACGTGCTTGCCGCGCATCTTTATCAGATTGACTTTTACGGGTTTGACGCCGTAAGCGGCTCGCACCGCTTTGGCGATTTCAATTTTATTGGCTTCAACCTTGACCACAAATAAATATTTGTTTTCCGCGCCCAAATGCGTGGCCTTTTCCGTAATCAAAGGTTTTAAAAGCAGACGATAGGCCCGGCCGTATTTTAAGAGCCGGCCGGCTTTGGCCGCGCCCTTGATAGTCGGCGCGGTCTCGGCGTAAAGATCTTTCATGCTGACCGTCTTTGGTTTGGCCGCGGCTTTAACTTCGGATTTCGCCTCTTTCTTGGCCTCTTTCTTGGCGACTGCCTTATCCTTCTGCCGGGCGGATTTTTGAACGGCCGGGATCGCCGGCGCCGCCTGACTGTCTCGCGCCTGATTTTCCGGCGCCGCCGTTTCCGAAGAGCTTTGTTTATTTTTCCTTTTGCCGAATAAGGCCATATGTTTAAGCGCGGTAACGGGCCGTCAAAATTTTAACCGCGTTCTCCGTCAATAATAAATTTTTATAATTTAACAAATCCAAAAGATTAAGGTTTTCCAAATTACTTATTTTCACGCCGGCTAAATTGCGACCGGCGTAACCAAGTTTCTTATCTTTAGTGTCGTTAATGATTAAAATATCGCGGCGCTCGTCTTTTAAAACGTTTTTTTCCAAAAGACTTAAAACGGCGGCGAATTTTTTTGTCTTGTAATCGTCCACCTTTAACTGATCCAAAACCACCAGGCGGTCATTGGCGACCTTATCGGATAAAGCCATTAACAAGGCTTTTTGCTTCATTTTTTGGTTTATTTTCTCTTTGAAATTGCGCTCTTTGCGCGGCCCGAAAGTTATACCGCCGCCCTTCCATAAGGGCGAACGGGAACTGCCGACCCGAGCCCGGCCCGTCCCTTTCTGGCGCCAGGGCTTTTTGCCGCCGCCCCTGACTTCCCCGCGGCCCTTGGTATGCGCTAAAACCTGGCGCCTATTGGCCATTTGCGCTCTCACCGCCTGGTGCAATAAATCGCTCTGGGCTTTGACGCCAAAAATTTTCTCATCCAAGACTAAATCTTTCCTGGCTTCCGCGGCTTGGTTGTAGACTTTTATCTTTAAAGACATAAAAATTATTTTTCCGGGGACGCGGTCTCGGCGCTCGCTTCGGCTTTTGTTCCCGCCCTCGCTTCGGCGGGTTCAACCGCTTTAGCCTCTTCGTCCGCTTTGACTTCTTCGTCCGCTTTGACTTCTTCGTCCGCCATCACTTTTTTTAAATTTACCTTTAAGTCACCCGGGGCCTTAATTAACAAGAGGCTGTTCGTGGCGCCCGGGACGGCACCGTGTAAAAACAGGATATTTTGCTCCGAGTCAATTTTTGCGATCGTTAAATTCTTGGTGGTCACTCTTTCATTGCCCATGCGCCCGGGCATGCGCGTACCTTTAAAAACGTGAGCCGGACCTTTGGGACCAATGGAGCCGGGCATGCGCTCCTGATCCTTATTGCCGTGGGTCTTGCGCCCGCCGGCGAAATGATGGCGCTTGACCACGCCTTGGAAACCTTTGCCTTTGGAAATACCACTGACGTCAACAGTATCGCCGACGGCGAAAGTTTCCACGCTGACAAGGTCGCCCGGTTTAAAAGGGGACGAATCTTCTAAGCGAAATTCGCGCTGATAGCGGGGCTTAACGTTTAAACCCTTTACTTGTCCCAACTGCGGTTTTTTAAGATTCTTTTCTTTTTTTTCGCCGAAAGCCAATTGCAAAGCGTTATAGCCGTCTTTAGCCTGATTTTTCACCCGGGTAACCGGGCAAGGGCCAGCCAAAACCGGGGTCACGGCCATGACTTTATCTTTTAACCAAATCTGGGTCATATTCATTTTTTTTCCCAGGATGAATTTCATAGGCTTTAAAAACAAAAAACTGGCCTTTTAAAACCAGCGGGAATGGAAAAATAAAAAAATAGCTTTTTCTCTCGCTTTTTATTATTTTTTTATGCTGGTTTACCTCCAAAATTTAGCTAATTTTCGTATAAACACTTTCTTTCAGGAAAGAGTTATTTAGACGAGCCTTAGCTTGCTTATGGGTACTGTTTATCCTACTATATCTTTATCTCCACGTCAACCCCGGCCGGCAGGCTTAAATTAGTCAAATCTTCTATGGTTTTAGCGGTCGGATCAATAATGTCTATCATCCGCTTGTGGACGCGCATTTCGTATTGGTCGCGGGCGTCCTTATGGACGAAAGTGGAGCGGTTGACCGTGTATTTGCGCTTTTCCGTGGGCAAAGGTATGGGACCGAAAAACTGGGCGTCGGAACGCTCAATGGTATCAATTATCGTCCGCGTGGACTGATCAATGATCTTATGGTCAAAGGCTCTGATTTTAATCCTGATCCGCTGTTTGAACTCTTTTTCCTCTTTTTTGGCTTCGGGCATAATGGCTTTAGGTCTTTTATGCTTATTTATTTTTAAAGGTGTCATAAATAAACACTACAACCCCGCCCTTTAAGGAAGAGCGAGGCTAAGTGTCCACTTATTTCAAGATCTTGGTGACCACGCCGGCGCCGACGGTGCGGCCGCCTTCCCGGATGGCGAATCTCTGCTTCTCTTCCAAAGCGATGGGGGCGATCAATTTAATGGTCAAATTAACGGTGTCGCCCGGCATAACCATCTCCGCGCCGCTCGGCAAAGTGATGTCGCCGGTCACGTCGGTGGTGCGGATATAAAACTGGGGTTTATAGCCGGTAAAGAAAGGCTTATGACGACCGCCTTCTTCTTTGGATAAGACGTAAACTTCGGCCAGGAATTCGGTATGCGGCGTAATGGAGCCCGGTTTGCATAAAATCTGACCGCGCTCCACTTCATTTTTCTTGGTGCCGCGCAGCAAAACGCCGGCATTGTCTCCGGCCTGACCCTGATCCAAGGAGCGGTTGAACATTTCCACACCGGTGACGGTGGTTTTCTTGGTTTCCATCAAACCGACGATTTCCACTTCGTCGCCGACCTTGACAACGCCCCTTTCAATGCGGCCGGTAACAACCGTGCCGCGGCCCTCAATGGAGAAAATATCTTCAATCGGCATCAAGAAAGGTTTGTCAATTTCTCTCTTCGGTTCGGGAATGTATTCATCCAAGGCCTTAACCAAATCCAAAACGGACTGGGCATCCGGGCCGGTCGGGTTTTCCAGGGCCTTCAAAGCGCTGCCCCTGATAACCGGGGTCTTGTCGCCCGGGAATTCATATTTCTTCAAGAGGTCGCGAATTTCCTCCTCCACCAGATCGATCAATTCCTTGTCCTCAACCATGTCGCACTTGTTGAGGTAAACCAAAATGTAGGGGACGCCGACTTGGCGGGCTAAAACGATGTGTTCTCGCGTCTGCGGCATCGGGCCGTCAGTGGCGGCCACGACCAAAATCGCGCCGTCCATCTGGGCGGCGCCGGTAATCATGTTTTTGACATAATCGGCGTGGCCCGGGCAGTCAACGTGCGCGTAGTGGCGCTTCTCGGATTCGTACTCCACGTGCGCCGTGGCGATGGTAATGCCCCTGGCTTTTTCCTCCGGCGCGGCGTCAATTTCATTAACGCCTTTCTTGGAAGCCTTAAAGCCTTTGGCGCTCAAAGCCGACAAAATGGCCGCGGTTAAAGTGGTTTTCCCATGGTCAACGTGGCCGATGGTGCCAACGTTGACATGGGGCTTGGTGCGTTCAAATTTTTCTGCCATGTTTTTGTTGTACGGCCCCCGTTTGCCGCGGGGTTTCTTTCCCTTAAAAAGGAAACCAGCCGAACGAATTAATTAATTTAAAATTTATAAAAATTTCTTAATTAGCGATTTTCCGGAGCCGCCAGATCTTGACCGCGACCCCTTATTCTATCTCCTGGGCCTTGGCCTTGACTTGCGGCGATATTTGCCACGCTTTTCTGGCTTCATCATCTTCTTCCGGGTAGGCGGCACTCTCCCGATTTTTCCACATCAGGATTTCGCGATTAATTTTATCAGTTAAATCTTCTTCTGTCAAATTCGCGGGCGGCGCCGGATTTTGTGTCGCCGGATGCTTTTTCAGCAAATCTTCCTTGTCCACCAAAGCCGCGTATTTATCCAAATCCATAATCACATAAGCGTCCTCGGGCGCCTCGGGATTGAAAATAATCACGCGGTCGCCGGTTTTCTTAATTAGGCCCAGAATTTTTTTAAATTGAGCGGGAAACATATATTTAAAAATATCTTACAATCTTAGACCGGCGCTCCCCGGCCGTCAAGCCGCCTACGAGCCGCCGAAATCTTAGCGCCCGGCCTTCTCTTTGATCGTTTCCAGTATGTTTTTCGGCACCTCGGCGTAACGGGAAAATTCCATGGTGTAATTGGCGCGGCCCTGGCTCATGGAGCGGAGACTGGTGGCGTAACCGAACATTTCCGCCAAGGGCACTTTCGCTCGGATGACTTTAATGTTGGCCCGTTCCGTCATTTCTTCTATCTGGCCGCGCTTGGCGTTTAAGTCCCCGATAATATTACCCATATAGTCTTCCGGTGTCAAAACTTCCACCTTCATAATCGGTTCCAACAAAATCGGGCTGGCTTTCTGGCAAGCTTCCTTAAAAGCAAAAATAGACGCCATTTTAAAAGCGATTTCCGAAGAATCAACTTCGTGGTAGGAACCGTAGAAAACGGCCGTCTTAATATCCACCATGGGATAGCCGGCGACGACGCCGGTTAGCATCGCTTCCTTGACCCCTTTTTCTATGGCGGGGATAAACTCACGGGGAATAATGCCGCCCTTGATTTCATCCACGAACTCAAAACCGCCGCCTTGGGGCAAAGGTTCCACGCGCAAAGAGCAATGGCCGTACTGGCCGCGGCCGCCGGATTGTTTGATGTACTTGCGTTCCGCTTCCGCCACTTTAGTGATGGTTTCGCGATAGGAAACTTGGGGCTGGCCGACGTTGGCTTCCACGCCGAATTCCCTTTTCATGCGGTCAACGATGATTTCTAAATGCAGTTCGCCCATGCCGGAAATAAGGACTTGGTTCGTGTCCTCATCCGTTTCCACGCGGAAGGTCGGATCCTCTTCGGCCAAGCGCGACAAAGCCACACCCATCTTTTCCTGATCGGCCTTGGTTTTCGGCTCCACGGCGATTTTTATAACTGGTTCCGGAAAAATGATGGATTCCAAAAGCATAGGCTGGTCCTCGGCGCATAGAGTATTGCCGGTAGTCGTGTTTTTCAAACCAATGACGGCGGCGATGTCGCCGGCGTAAATTTCCTTTATTTCCTCGCGGTGGTTAGCGTGCATTCTTACCAAACGGCCGATTCTTTCCTTATTGCCGGTGGACGCGTTGAGGATATAGGAGCCAGCGGCCAAAACGCCTTGATAAACGCGGACGAAACAAAGCTTGCCGACGAAGGGATCGGTGGCGATTTTAAAAGCCAAGCCGGCGAAAGGTTTACCGTCGTCCGCTTTAACCAAATAATTTTTCTCGGGATCGCGGACGTCAGTCGCTTCCACGTCAGGCACGTCCAAAGGCGAAGGCAAATAATCCACGACCGCGTCCAAAGCCAATTGCACGCCGATATTCTGTAAAGCCGTGCCGCATAAAACCGGATAGAACTGATTGGCGATAACACCCTTTCTAATGGCCGCTTTTAATTCTTCCAAACTGACTTGGTGATTGTTTAAATATTTTTCCATGACCGCTTCCTCGCATTCCACGGCTTTCTCCACTAATTCATTGTAATACTCTTCCACTTTTTCCTTCATATTTTCGGGAATAGGAATCTCTTCCACCTTCTCTCCGAAATTGCCGGTAAACTGGTAAGCCTTCTTAGTCAACAAATCAATCACACCCTTAAAATCGCTTTCCGCGCCTATGGGTAATTGCAAAGCCACCGCCTTGGGGTTTAAGCGGCCGCGTATGGAATTCAGACTCATATAAAAATCAGCCCCCAATTTATCCATTTTGTTAATGAAGCACAAACGCGGCACTTTGTACTTGTCGGCTTGGCGCCAGACGGTCTCCGATTGCGGTTCCACGCCAGCCTGGCCGTCAAAAACGGCCAAAGCGCCGTCTAAAACGCGCAGGGAGCGCTCCACTTCCACGGTGAAATCCACGTGCCCGGGCGTGTCAATGATGTTAATTTTTTTGTTTTTCCAAAAGCAGGTGGTGGCGGCAGAGGTAATGGTAATACCCCGTTCCTTTTCCTGGGCCATCCAGTCCATTTCCGCCTGGCCTTCATGCACCTCGCCGATTTTATGCTTCTTGCCGGTATAATATAAAACGCGCTCGGTAAAAGTGGTTTTGCCGGCGTCAATATGGGCCATGATGCCGATGTTTCTCGTGTTTTCCAAGGAATAATCACGGGGCATATTAGACAATATTGTTAAAAATAAATAAATTCTATAAGGAGGGACGGCTCCTATTTAAAATTGATATCGGGCAAAATTTTAAATACGAACCGTCCCGACACTTAGCGGGAGAAATGGGCGAAAGCCTTGTTGGCTTCGGCCATCTTGTGCACGGCTTCGCGTTTTTTCACGGCCGCGCCCTCGCCATTGGAGGCGTCCAGAATTTCCGCGGCCAATTTTTCCGCCAGGGACCGGCCACGACGGCTTTTGGCGGCCTCTATCAGCCAATTGCAGGCCAGAAAATAGCGGCGTTCACCGCGCACCTGAAAGGGTACTTGATAATTGGCGCCGCCGACGCGCTTACCCCGCACTTCCACTAAAGGCGAGACTTTTTTTACCGCTTTGTTGAAAATATGCCGCGGGTCCTGTTTAGTTTTATCTTTTAAGATATTGAAAGAGTCGTAGACGATTTTCTCGGCCACGCTTTTCTTGCCGCGGCGCATGACGTAATTAATAAATTTGGCGATGCTGTTATCGCTGTATTTCGGATCGTTGTTTATCGGACGCTTGGGAGCAGATTTACCGCGCATAAGTTAGGGAAAAATTAAAAATTTATTTCGTTTTTTGTTTATTTCGGTTTCTTGGCGCCGTAGCGGCTACGGCCCTGGCGCCGCGCTTCCACGCCGGCGGCGTCAAAAACGCCGCGCACCACTTTGTAGCGGACGCCGGGCAGATCTTTGGTCTTGCCGCCTTTGATCAAAACAATAGAGTGTTCCTGCAAATTATGGCCCATGCCCGGGATATAGGCAGTGACTTCCATGCCATTAGAAAGCCGGACGCGAGCGATCTTTCTTAAAGCTGAATTCGGCTTTTTCGGCGTGGTCGTAGTCACTTTTAAGCAGACGCCCTGTTTAAAAGGGGCGCCGTGGGCGAACTCTTTCTTTTTCCGGTGTAAAGCGTCCAAACCCGTATGCAGAGCCAGGGACTGGCGCCGTTTGGCCACTTTTTTCCGGCCCTTTCTGACTAGTTGATTGACGGTAGGCATATTTAAGTAATAAAATAATCCTGAATTTTCAGGATAGAATTAACTTATTTTTACACTAATTTAATTTAACAAAATCCAAAATATAAGTCAAGGCGTGTGTAAACGGAATTTTTCCGCCAAGGTTTAACTAGTACCGACAATGAGGCGAAAAAGCAAATTGACCACGGGCAGGATGAAACTGCCGGCCAATAAAACCACGAGGATAATGAGGATAAAACCGGTTCTTTCCAAACTTAAATAGCGCACGCGGGCCACCGGTCGCAAGAAAGCGGCTAAAATCTTGGAACCGTCCAAAGGCGGAATGGGAATGAGGTTAAAAACCATTAAAATCAGGTTCAAAAAGACAATAATAGCTAATAAGCCGTTAAAAGTCAGGCTATACATAGGCATAAAACGCAAAATCAAGCCAAAAAACAGGGCGATGACAAAATTCGTCGCTGGTCCGGCTATAGCCACTTTCGCGTCACCAAATTTACGGTCGCGCAAGTTATAGGGATTATAGGGCACGGGTTTGGCCCAGCCAAAAATAAAAGGCATACGTGTAATCAGCATGACTAAAGGTAAGAAAAAAGAACCGAACCATTCCAAATGCGCCAAAGGGTTAAAGGTTAAACGGCCGGCGTCCTTGGCCGTGTTGTCGCCCAAACGCCAAGCCGCCCAGCCGTGCATATACTCGTGGGCGACGGCGGAAAATATTAAGACGAGAATTTCAAATACTTGCAACATATCTAATTTTATTAGGCTCTTCCCTCTTCCTTAGTTTATTTTAACACAGCTTGCTTATTTTTTAAAAGGCTGTTAGAATAAAACCGTTAAAATAAGGCTTCAACCATTATGGGCAAAAAATGCGATGTCTGCGGCCGGAAAGCGACGCGCGGCGCCAGCCGCTCGCACTCCAACGTCCGCACCCTGAAAAGACAAAATATCAATTTGCAAAGCAAAGTTATAGACGGCGTGCGCCTGAAAGTCTGCACGTCTTGTTTAAGGACAATGGCTAAACACAAGGCCTAAGAAGAAAAGAGCCGCCTGAAGGCGAAGGGCTGGACCTGAAAACAAAAAGCTAAACCCGAGGCAAAGAGGCG
>CAZXZR010000007.1:0-31849 GCA_964645545.1 uncultured Gammaproteobacteria bacterium
TTTCGCCTCAATGGAAGACGGCTGGCAAACATTAAAAGAAGGCGAAGTCAGGCCGGTGCCGAGGGTCGAAGTTTCAACCGCCTTACTACTCGTGGCAGTAGCTAAAGCATAACAACTATTCTTAGTAGTATCACATTCACCGAGACAGTCACTACATTTTTGATCGTCCCCTTCTTGACAAACACCACCATAACAAGAATCCGCACAAGATTGATAGCGGTGATCGCAGACAGTTTTGCCCTCCTTACTTGAAAGTGTTGCCGTATTTAAGGTGTTGACGAATTTCTCCACGAACTCGCCGGCCGCCTCATCGCCTATCTGGGCCAGATAAGCGCCCCAATCCTGGGTAACGAACAGGGGTTTCTGGCCGGCGCCGCCCGAACCGATGTAATTGGCCGTATCGTAGGCGATCTTATTCAAGGCGGTGCGCAGGGTCTGTTGGAAAGCGATGGAACCGACTTTATCCCATAAAACTTTTAGGCTCGCCTGCAATTTGTCCCAAATTGTTTTACCGGCGTTCCAGGCATTGGCAATCATATCCGTCACCGGTATCTGCGCCTTAGCCGGCTTTAAAGGCGCGGCCAAAAATGAACCAACAATTAAAAAAACCAGCAAAAAAACGGCAATTTTTTTGCTTGAAGAATTGTGCTTCTTTGTCCGGCCGAAAGAAAGCGCCATTTTCTTTGTTTTATTGGCTACTCTGATTAGCCTGGTTTTGCAAAGTTTGCTGATAGCTGGCCATTAAATCTTCGTCGGAAATCTGGCTTAAGGCTTCTTGGTCGGCGCCGTTGGCGATTAAAAGCTGCCGTAAACTAGCGGCGTCCAACTGGCCCGAGAGCATCGCCTCCAAAGCCGCTTCTTCATCGCCGGAAACGGCGGAGGCGTCGCTCGTCACGGAAGTTTCCGCGCTCGTCGTGGTGGCAGGCGCCGCTATTTGGGAAGCGGCCTGGCAATTCTGCCCTTCGGGGCAATTAGGATCGCTGCCGTTGGCGATTTCCTGGGCGTCGGAAAGGCCGTCGGAATCGGAATCTTCCAAATAAGGCGAAGTGCCGTAAACGTTGACTTCGTCATAATCGGACAGGCCGTCATTATCGGAATCAAGCTGGCTTGAATCAATGGCGACCGTATTATCCTCTTCGCTTCCCGCGGGTACGGAAAAAGGTCCGGTCAAGCGGACGTGGAATTGCCAAAACCATAAAACTACCACGGCCACGGCCAAAATCGTCAGGCTGATGACCGCGGTTTTTTGCGGTTTGGGCAAAACCCGAAAACCTCGGGGTTCTTTATCCGAATTCATGAGTTTATTATACCACAAAATCCTTTAAAGCGACAAATAATTTTCGCCAATCTTGGAGATTTAAATCTTGGGCGCGCGCTTGGGGATTAAGGCCGCTTTTTTCCAGGGCGCTTTCCGCCCGCGCGGGCGTGATTTTCAGACCGGCGGCCAAATTATTTTTCAACATTTTGCGGCGGGCGCTAAAACCGATCTTGACGACCCGGAAAAAACTTTTTTCTTCCTTTTCATCTTCTCTCTCCGTCCCCGAGCTGAAGGTTTCTATCTTGATGACGGCGCTGGCAACCGCCGGCCGCGGCCAGAAAGCCGCCGCAGGCACGCCGGCGACGATTTCCGGCCGGCCGTAATACTGCACCGAGACCGCCAAGAGGCTCATTTCCGGCGGACGGGCGACGATTCTCTCGGCCACTTCCTTTTGCAAAAGCAGGACCAGGCTTTCCGGCTTGCGCGCGCCGCCTAAGAACTGGCGCAAAAAGATGGAAGTGATATTATAGGGCAAATTGGCTACGATTTTATAAGGTTCGGCTTTAAAGTCTTCCAAATTGGCCCGCAAAATATCGCCCTTTATTATCTCCAAATTGCTGATTTTTTTCGCCTTGGCGGCCGCGGCCAAATAATCCGCCAAGCGGCCGTCCAATTCCACGGCCGTAACCTGGCGGCTGGCGGCGGCCAGGCGGGCGGTTAAAAACCCCAGGCCCGGCCCGACTTCCAAAATCCGATCGTCCGGTTTTAAGTCGGCAGCCGCAATTATAGTTTCATAAACGTTCTCATCAATTAAAAAATTCTGACCTTTGGCGCGCTCCGGCTTAAAGTTTAATGAACGACAGATTTGTTTTGTCTTAGCCAATAAATTCATTATGAATAAGTTTAGATTTTTTTATCGCGCTTTTGTTATTATAGTCCCCGTGGGCCCGGTCCCGGCGGATTGTTTTTTATTTGACGACGATGTTTAATAATTTGTCGGGAACAAAAATTTTCCTGACCACTTCCTTATCCGCCAGCCATTTAGCGATCGCCGCATTTCCTTCGGCCAAACGGAAAGCCTCCTTTTCCGAAAGACCGGCCGGGGCTTCCAAGGCGGCGCGCCATTTGCCGTTAACTTGCACGACCAGACTGATGATGTCGTCTTTTATCAATTTTTCGTCATAGCGCGGCCAAGCGGGCCGGAAAATACTGCCTTTTCCCCCGAGGCTTTCCCATAGCTCTTCGGCCAGATGCGGCGCAAAGGGAGCGATAAGCTGCAGCAAAATTGCTTGCTCGCTTTCAACTAATGGCCAAGCCTTGTTTTGGCTTTGGTAATCACCAAGGGCATTAACTAAAATCATTAAAGCGGAAACGGCCGTGTTAAAATGAAAATTTTCTATATCCTCCCCGACTTTTTTAACGGTCTTATGTAAAAGTGATCTGATTTTCGCCTCCTCTTTAACAGCACCGACCGCAAAAAGTGCCGCCACTTTGTCCAAAAACTTCCGCGCCCCGATTAAACCCTTTGTACTCCAATTAATCGCCTGTTCAAAAGGCCCCATAAACATTTCGTAAACGCGCAAAGCGTCGGCGCCGAATTTTTCCACCATCTCGTCCGGATTGATAACGTTATGCCAGCGCTTGCTCATCTTACGGCCGTCCTCCCCCATAATCAAGCCGACATGCTTGAAGCGCGTAAATGGTTCCGCGTAATTGACGGCGCCGATATCGTAGAGGAACTTGTGCCAGAAACGCGCATAAATCAAATGGCGGGTGGCGTGTTCGGCTCCGCCGACGTAAAAATCCACCGGCGACCAGTACTTCTCCTTTTTCTTGTCCACCAGGGCGTGGGCGTTTTTCGGGTCAATATAGCGCAAATAATACCAGCAGGAACCGGCCCATTGCGGCATGGTGTTGGTCTCCCGCTTGGCCGGGCCGCCGCAGTGGGGACAGGTCGTGTTCACCCACTCGCCGATCGCCGCCAACGGCGATTCGCCGGTGCCGGTCGGGGCGTAGCTTTCCACTTCCGGCAGGCGCAAGGGCAAGTCTTCCTCGGGCACGGCGACCACGCCGCATTTGGGGCAATGGACAAGCGGAATCGGTTCGCCCCAATAGCGCTGGCGGGAGAAGACCCAATCTTTCAACTTATAGTGAACCTGCGGTCCGCCAAAATTCTTTTTTTTCAGCCAGCGGCTCATCTTTCCCCTGGCTTCCTCCGAGGAGAGGCCGCTGAATTCCCCCGAGTCCCTCAGCCAGCCGTCGGCTCCTGAGGCTTCGCCGCTTTTGAGTTCGCCATCCGCCGGATATACTACCGGCCTGACAGGCAGATCATATTTCTTGGCAAAGTCGTAATCGCGTTCATCATGCGCCGGCACGGCCATGACCGCGCCCGTGCCGTAGGCATTTAAAACATAGTCGGCCGTAAATATTTTCACGGCTTCGCCATTGAAGGGATTGACGGCGCTGACGCCCTCCAGCTCCACGCCGGTCTTGTCCTTGTTCAAGTCAGTGCGCTCCAGATTGGTCTTGTTAGCCACGGCCGCCTGGTATGCCTCGACTTCGCTCTTGTTTAAAATCAAACCCTTCAGCTCATTAAGCAATTCGTTTTCCGGCGCCAAAACCACGTAAGTGCAGCCGAAAATCGTATCCAGACGCGTCGTAAAGACGCGTATCGTCTTGTCCGTGCCGCTGATTTTGAAATCTATTTCCGCGCCCTCGCTTTTACCCAGCCAATGGCACTGCATTTCTTTAATCGCCTCTTCCCAACCGTCCAATTTGTCCAAACCTTTAAGCAAACGCTCGGCATAAGCCGTAATTTTCAAGACCCATTGGCGCAGAGGTTTTTGGACGACCTCGCTGCCGCAGCGTTCGCAATGGCCGTCATCCAGATCCTCGTTAGCCAAACCGGTCTTGCAGGACGGGCACCAGTTTATCGGTTCGTAGGACTCATAGGCCAAGCCGCGCTTGAACATCTGCAGGAAGGCCCATTGCGTCCATTGGTAATAATCAGGATCGGTCGTATTCACTTCCCTGTCCCAATCATAGGTAAAGCCCAAGATTTCCAGCTGCTTCTTGAAAGTGGCGACGTTTTTTTCCGTGGCCTCGCGCGGATGCAGATGCTTGTCCAGGGCGTAATTTTCCGCCGGCAAGCCGAAAGCGTCAAAACCCATGGGATGGAGGACGTTATAGCCTTGCATCATTTTCAAACGCGCCAAGACGTCGGTCGCGATATAACCTTTGGGGTGGCCGACGTGCAAGCCGGCGCCGGACGGATAGGGGAACATGTCCAAAACGTAATATTTAGGTTTTTTCTCGTCTTCGCCCGTCTTATACAGGCCGCCTTGCGTCCAGCGTTTTTGCCATTTTTTTTCTATCGTCTTATGGTCGTACATACATTATTATTTTATCCCGGCCCGATCATTAACCCGAGCCTAAGTTATTTCCAAGGCTATCGGGGCGTGATCCGAGCCCGTGACCTTATCCAGGATATAGCTTTTTTTAATCCGTTTTTCCAATTTTCGCGAAACACAAAAATAGTCAATGCGCCAGCCGACATTTCTCGCCCGGGCGGCGGCGCGAAAACTCCACCAGGAATACTGGACCTTATTGCCGTTCAAGGCGCGAAAAGCGTCAAGGAAGCCGGTTTTGAGGAATTTTGTCAGCCAAGCCCGCTCTTCGGCCGTGTAACCGGCACTGCCTTCGTTCTCTTTCGGCCGCGCCAGATCTATGGGCTCGTGGGCGACGTTATAGTCGCCGGTGACGATGACCGGCTTTGACTTCTCCAGTTTCTTGACGTATTTGAAAAGCGCGGCATTGAATTCTAATTTGTAGCCGAGGCGGGATAAAGCGTCGTTGGCGTTGGGGAAATAAACGTTCAATAAATAGAAACGGGGCAACTCCACGGTCTGGATACGGCCTTCGGAGTCGAATTTTTCCTCGCCCAAACCGGCCGTAACCGCCCGGACGCCCTCCAAGCCTTCCCGGACCAAAACGGCCGTGCCGCTATAACCGGGCCGGCGGGCACAATGCCAGTATTCCCGATAGCCGGCGAAGTCGAATTCGGTTTCGTTTTTGGCCGCCTCGGAAATTTTTGTCTCTTGCAAGCAAAAAATGTCCGCTTTGGAAGCGCGCAAAAAGGCGGCGAAACCTTTTTTCGCGGCCGCCCGGACGCCATTGACATTCCAAGAAATTATCTTCATAAGCGCGTTTTCCGGTTTTATGCTATAATCAAAGTATAATTAAATTTAAACGCTTTTTCAATGAGCTTGGAAGAAAGGGTGAAATACGCCGCCATGAAGGCGCGCCACAAAAATACCCTCCGCCCCTGGTATAAAAAATGGTGGGGAGCCTTGCTTTTGGCCCTCCTCGCCCTTTTCCTCATCCTCTTCGTCGCCTGCACCATTTACGTCCTCAATAAAATCAAAGAAATCAGGAGCGGCCAGGATCAGGCTGATTCGGAACAACAGACCGCGCTTTATTTGGCGGCCATAAACGGCGAGGGGAACGGTTACGCGCTCGGCACGTCCACGCCGCAAGTGACTATCGTGGAATTTTCCGACTTCGCCTGCCCTTTCTGCCAAGAAGCGGCCCCGGAAATCAGGGCTATAGCCGCCGCTTACCCCGAAAGCGTGAAACTGGTTTACCGCGACTACCCCCTGCACGAGAATTCCATTACTTTGGCGTTGGCGGCCCGTTGCGCCGGCGAACAGGGAAAATTCTGGGAGATGTCCGACCGCCTGTTCAGCGGCCAAAGCGATTTGAGCGCGGCCGGAGACGATTTGAACGCGCGCCTGACCGACTTGGCCGCGAGCCTGAAGCTTGACGCCGCCCAATTTTCCGCTTGCTTAAGCGAGCAAAAATACTTAAGCGCCGTCGCCCAAGATTTCCATGATGCCAAGACCTTGGAATTGAACGGCACGCCGACTTGGTTTATAAATAATTACCGCCTGACCGGCTATATTCCCGCCGAGCAGTTCCGGGCCCTGGTCGACGGCTTGATCAAATAAGCGGCCGCTAACGGAAAAGCCGTCTTAACTTCCGACTATGCTTGAAGAAATACGCCTCCACGGACGCGGCGGCCAAGGCGTCGTCACCGCCGCCGAACTCATCGCCCGCGCCGCCTGGCGGGAAGGCTGGCAAGTCCAGGCCTTTCCCAATTTCGGCGTAGAAAGGACGGGCGCGCCCGTCCAGGCTTACGCCCGTTTAAGCGACCGGGAGATAATCACCCGCCAGCAGATTTATCGACCGACGACTCTGATAATCGCCGACCCGACCTTATTGGCAACGACCGAGGTCTTTAACGGCGCCGGCCGGAAAACAAAAATCATCGTCAACGCGGAAAGTAATCGCTGGCCGGATTTAAAATGGCCGAGCAAAAAACTATATTTCTCGCCGGCGACGGAAATCGCCCTGGAAATTTTCGGCAAGAACATCGTCAGCGCCATCATCGTGGCGGCCTGGGCAAAATACAGCCGAAGCGTCAGCCTCGCTTCCCTCTTGCAAGCCATCCGCGGACAATTCGCGGATAAAAGCGCGGCCCTGGTAGAAAAAAATCTCCGGGCCGTCAAAAAAGCCTATGTCTATTAACTCTTATGCCAAGGAATAGCCGCCATGAAAATAATAAAAAACTCAATTTGACCGCGCCGGGGAGCAGTCTGAAAAACCGGACCGGCACCTGGCGCACGGCCCGGCCCAAGACCGATTACCGGGCCTGCCTTGCCTGCGGCTTATGCGCCAAAATCTGTCCCGAAGGCTGTATTATAATGGCGGCCGCGAAAAGCCGGACGGGAAAAACTCCGGCCAAAGCGCGGCCGGTAACGGATTACGCCTATTGCAAAGGCTGCGGCTTGTGCGCCGCCGAATGCCCGGCCAAAGCGATAAAAATGGTCAAGGATTATTAAATTGTTTATGGCCAAAAAGCCAGCGAAGCGGAAAAAACTGCGAATTTTGGAAGGTTCGGCGGCGATCGCCGAAATAATCAAGACCGTTTCTCCGGCCGTGGTTTCCGCTTACCCGATTACTCCCCAAACCCATATCGTGGAAAAGCTGGCTAAATTCAAGGTGGACGGCGGAGCCGACTATGAGTACGTGCGCGCGGAAAGCGAATTCGCGGCCGCGTCCATAATCTTGGGCGCCGCGGCGGCCGGCCAGCGCGTCTATAGCGCCACCAGCTCGCAAGGCCTCCTTCTGATGACCGAGGTCCTGTTTAATATCGCCGGCCTGCGCCTGCCGGCCGTCATCACCTGTGCCAACCGGGCCATATCCGCACCGATAAACATTTGGAACGACCATGCCGACGTCATGGCCATAAGGGACGCCGGCTGGCTGCAGTTTTTCGCCACCGACCAACAAGAAGCCGTCGACCAACATTTGCTCGCCTATAAAGTCGCGGAAAAATTGAGCCTGCCGGCCATGGTCAACGTGGACGGCTATATCCTGACCCACGCTCTCGGCCCGGTCATGCTTCCCGAAAAAAAGCTGGTCAAGCAATACCTGCCCGATTACCGGCCGGCGGCCGGCACTTACCTAGACCCGGACCGGCCCCTGACCCGGGGCGCTTTCTTCGGGCCGGCAAGCTATATGGAAACCAGGGCGCGCCTGCACGATGACTTAGTGAGCGCCCAAAAAATCATTGAAAAAGAATATCGGCTTCTGCGGCAAACCTTAAAAACGCCTTCCCCGGTCGCCGGCTTTGACGACGGCCTGGTTGCCTATTACGGCCCGAAAAATCCGGAAACCATCCTAATCGGCCTGGGTTCCATGGTCGGAACGATGCGGGAAACGGCCAGGCGCCGGCCCCACATCGGCGTCCTGGCGATAAAAGTCTACCGTCCCTTCCCGGGCGAAACCATAGGAAAAATAATCCGGCGCGCCGACAACGTGGCTGTCCTGGAAAAGGCGATAAGCCTGGGCGAAGGCGGCCCGCTTTACGGCGACCTTAAAGCCGCCCTGGGCAAAAACAGCCTGAACCTGAAAAATTACATCGTCGGTTTGGGCGGCCGCGACGTCACGGAAGAAATCATCGCCGCCATCATCGACGACGCCGGCCGCCAAAATGAAATTTTAAAATTCTACGGGCAAATATGAAAACCAAAAAAGCCATCATTGGCGCCCTTGGCGCCCTGCTTCTCGCTTTCGCCCTCGCCGGCCCGACTAAAGCGGCGACCCTTAACGATGTCAATTTCGTTCCCCAAGTCTCCGTCCCCAACAGCCAGTTCCAGGCCGGCGTCACTTATACGATGAAGGAGCCGAGCCTGAAACCTTTGGGCGAATACATCATCGCCATTTTTAACTACGGTCTGGCCATCGTCGGCATTTTGGCGGCCATAATCCTTATGGCCGGCGGCCTTATTTGGCTGACCTCCGGCGGCAGCTCCAGTAAAGTCGGTCAAGCCAAAGAACTGATGCTAGGCAGTATCGTCGGCCTCCTGATCCTCGTCGTTTCCTGGGTGATCCTGAATACCATCAACCCGGAATTGGTCAATTTCCGGACGACCGCCATTCCTTCCGTGGAAAAGGTCGTTTACGGTTGCTGCCAGTCTTCGGAAGAAGTCGCCATGGTCGCCAATCGGGACTGCGCCATGCCGGCGCAATTTTATGAAGACAGTCTGCCCGACTACGCTACTAACACCTGCCAACCGCTTGGCTGCTGCGAACTTACATTTTCGGACGGGTCATACTACTTAGACGCGCTTGCCAGCGCGTGCGCGCACCCGGACAGCCAAACCGCCGTCTTCCATCCGCACGTGACTTGCACGGACTACCTTAGCACTAAGGCCATAAGCATCAATGTCCACGTGGTTGACTGCCGGGAAAACAAGGACGGAAGCTTATGCTACAATCCCAACGGCACTTATCTGACCCACTGCACCTGTTATTATGACCAGGCTTGGCTGGGCGACGCCAAGCTTAAGGAGCCTTGCGGCAACCGCGGCGGCAGCATCTGTTACGCCGTCAACAATTGCGACGATATCGGCTTGCACCATGACGCCAGCGGCATAAAGTATGTGGAATGGGGATTTTTGAACCCGGACATTGTAAGGAGCGGCCGGGTCTGCGGTTCCGGCTTAGAATGCTGCAACACGCAACCGTAAAATTATGCCCGAAACTTGGAATAAACGATTAAAAGACAAATTCCTCTTCCCCGGCCACAACGCCTGCGCCGGCTGCGGCCAGATGGTCGCTGTCCAGGCGGTGATGCGCGGCCTGGACAAGAATACTATTATCGCCAACGCCACCGGCTGCCTGGAAGTGACGACGACCGCCCATCCCCAGAGCGCTTGGGGCCTCCCCTGGATCCATTCCTTGTTTGAAAACGCGGCGGCGGTCGCTTCCGGCCTGCGGGCGGCTTTAAACAAAAAAAAAGACTTCCGGACCAAGGTCGTCGTCCAGGCCGGCGACGGCGGCACTTATGACATCGGCCTGGGCCTGATAAGCGGCATGTGGGAACGGGAAGAAAACATCCTCTATATCTGCTACGACACCGAAGCCTATTCCAATACCGGCGTCCAGGCTTCCGGCGCCACGCCTTACGGCGCCACGACCACGACGACGCCGGCCGGCCGGCATTCAGGCGGTTCGACGCAAAGGAAAAAAGACCTTTTGGCCATCGCCTTGGCCCACGGGGTCAAATACGCCGCCCAGAGCACGGCCGGCTATCCCGACGACATCACCGCCAAAGTCAAAAAAGCGCTGAGAATAAATGGTCCGAGCTACCTGCAAATCCTCTCCCCCTGCGTGCCGGGCTGGAAAATAAACAGCGACCAGGCGGTAGAAATGGGCCGCTTGGCCGCGCAAACCGGACTTTATCCGCTTTTGGAATATACGGACGGAAAATTAACCGCCTCTTCCTTCGGCAACGCCAAGCTTCTGCCCGTCAGCCGTTACCTGAAAGCGCAAGGGCGTTTCCAAACGCTTAAAGGAAGAGACTTGGCATTCATCCAAAAACTGGCCGCCGCCAACCGGAAAAAATATCGCCTTTAGGCTATGAAAAAATCCTTCCTTCTCATCATTCTGCTCGGGACGCTTACAAGCGCCGCGCTTTTGGCTTTTCCCCGCGCGAGCCGCGCCGACGGTTGCACCTATTTCTGCAAGGACATGCCCAACGTGACGCCGGAGGAATACTGCCAAAAGATGGCTCTGACCGCTGCGCAAACGGGTGACGGCAGCCTGAACCTCTGCCCGAAACAGCCTCTTGATTGCGGTATTAGCACGCAAGCCGTCTGTTGCTGTTCGCCGGCCGGCAACCCCCTTAACCTGGGTTCGGCCGCGAATGCAGGCGAAAGCCAAAGCGCGAAATTCACCCCGCCGCAACTGCAAATAGAGCTGCCGACCTTGAGGGCTTTCAGCGATGTCAAATGTACGGCCAATGAGGATGGCACTTCCGCCTGCCAAGTCCCCTGGCTGGGCGAATACGTCATCGCCCTCTATAACTACGGCCTGGAAATCGCCGGCATCCTGGCGGCGATAATGCTTATGGCCGGCGGCCTGCTCTGGCTCATTTCCGGCGGCAACGCCACCAGAATAACGCGCGCCAAAGAATTGATGATTGGCAGCGTCGTCGGGCTGATCATCTTAATCAGCTCTTACGTCCTCTTGATCCAAGTCAATCCCGATTTGGTAAAGTTCCGCGTCATCACCATCGGCACGGTCAAGGGTCTGCAAATAGAAGGAGATTCTAGTCTGCCCCTAAACCTGGATTTTCAAACCGTCAGCAACTTTTTGGGCGTAAATTGCGGACAAGATTCCGTGGCGGCGATAATTAACAAATCAAAGGGAAAAATAACTTACAGCACCTCTAACCGCGGCCAAAGCGGCCCTGATAACACTTTATATTTTGATTGCTCCAGTTACGCTAGCTACGTGGCTGAATGCGCCGGAAATAAAGACGTCCCCGCTTGGACCGGCAGTATATTCAGCGATCGGCAAGAATTTGACGGCAACCTTAACTCCTTGGCGCCCGGTGATCTGGTCGGCTGGCCGCCCGGCAATAAAGACGGCCATGTCTTAATTTATATGGGCAACGGCCAATTCGGCGATTGCCACGGTGGAACGGGTAAACAGGCGGGCAACGCCATCGGCATCTATAATTTGGAACAAATAAAAGATTCCGCCACCAGGCACAGCAACGGAATCATTTATGTGAGAGAAAAATAAGCTTACTCTCCTCTGTCCATAGCCTCGTTAGCCAAAGTATCCGCTTCTTGATTGTGCTCGCGCGTCACGTGGGTATAAGAGACTTTCTTGAAATTTAGGGAAAGATTATGAATTTTTAAAAACAAAGGCGCCAAGTCTTTGTTTTTTACTTTATATTCATGGTTCAACTGCTTGACGGCCAATTCGCTGTCTAAATAAAAAGCCAGTTCTTCCCCGCTCAATTCCCTAGCTTTCTCTAAAGCGGCAATAATGGCTTGATATTCGGCTTGATTATTGGTGCTAAGACCCAAATAACGGGAAAAAGCGACTAATCGGCGGCCGCTAGCGTCGTAAATAACGACGCCCAAACCGGCCGGGCCCGGATTGCCGCGCGCCCCACCGTCGGTGTAAATAATTAATTTAGCCATAAGCTTAAACGCCGGGCGCAATAACGTCAGGCGATTTTTTATTCCCTCAACTTAACATCCACGATTTTTAATTGCACTTCGCGGCGGCCGTTATACTCGTTGATTTCCAAATTATAGGCCAGATCAATATGGTCGCCGATTTTAAAGGCGCGATATTGCTCGGCGGCGCCGAAAGCCAAGGCCCAAAAAGAAGCGCCGCCATTTCCCTCGGCGTTAGACAAGCGAAACTTGATATGTTGATTGTCAAAACCCATGGTGACGATGTCGTCTAGACGCAAATTAAAAGAAGCGAAGCGCGGGACGGGATTGTTTTGCCCGAAGGGCGCCAAAGCGTTCACGGCTTCAGCCAATTCTAAATTAAGATCGGCCCATTTCAATTCCGCCTCAATTTTTAATTTCGGCCTCAAGTCGGCGCCGGCCAGAGATTTTTCGGCTAATTCTAAAAAGTGCGCCTTAAATTTGTCTAACTGCGTTTCCTCTTTGATAGAAAAACCGACCGCCATGAAATGGCCGCCGTATTTATCCAAAAATTCGGCGTTGTCTTCCAAGGCGGCGATCAGATTAAATTCGGGTATAGATCGACCCGAACCTTTAAAAATCACTTTTTTCGGCACCAGTTTTTTACTAAGCGGATCAAGCTCCGCCTCCTCAATCAAACGGGTGATAATTAAAGTCGGCCGGTAATATTTTTCCGCCACCCGGCCGGCCACCAAACCAATAACACCTTCGTTCCAAAATTGGTCTTCGCCGGCCACGCCGATGATAAGCAGGGGCAAATGCTCGGGATCAATTTGTGCTTCCATTTGCGCGGTAATTTCTTCGGTAATTTGTTGGCGGCTCAAATTGCGCTGGTTAAGTTCTTGCGCCAAACTCTTAGCGGCCTCGGCATTCGTCGTGGTTAAAAGAGCGAAGGCGCTGTTGGCATGGCCTAAACGACTGGCGGCGTTTAAACGCGGCCCGATTTGCCAGCTGACGTTCCAAGCCGCCAAGGGGCGGCCGTTATTAATTTTGGCGGCTTTAATTAATTCCTCCAGGCCCAGCCGCCGACCGCGGTTAAGAACGGCTAAACCACGCTTAATTAAAATCCGGTTCTCGCCCAAAACGCTGACCAAATCGGCGATCGTGCCTACGGCCACCAAATCCAAGCACTTCTCGCTAATCAATTCTTTTTGCCGGTCCGGCAAATCGGCTTTAAGTAATAAGGCGCTGACCAATTTGAAAGCCACGCCGACGCCGGCCAAATAGGGCCAAGGATATTTTTCTTCCGGATCGGCCGGATCAATGTAAAGGCAGGGCGGCAAATCCTCCTTTACTTCCGGCAAGACATGATGGTCGGTAATAATAACTTCTAAACCTAAACTTTGCGCGTAAATTACTTCTTCTTTGTTTCTGATGCCATTGTCAACGGTAATAAGGAGTTTGCCGCCCCGACTAACAATTTGCTCAATGGCCGCTTTATTTAAACCATAACCCTCACTGACGCGATCCGGCAAATAAACGTCAACTTCAGCGTGTAAAATTTTCAGGGTTTCCGATAAAATAACGCTGGCCGTCACGCCGTCAGCGTCGTAATCGCCGTAAACGACCAGGCGGCGACCGCTCTTAATATGTTCAATAATCAAATCAACCGCCGCGGCCATATTTTTAAATAAAAAGGGGTCGTAAAAATCCGCCGCCTTAGCCCCAATAGCTAGAGACAAAGCCGAGGGCAAAGCGTCGCTTAAAAAGGAGCGGACGGCTAAAGCCTCGGTCAAACCGCGATTAAAAAGCAACTGTAAAACGACCGGGTTTACTTCCGGACAGGACTTACGAAATTTTTTGCTTATTTTAAGATAAAATTGCCATTTTTTCATGGCGATAGGCGATATAAAAATTTTTCTTTTTTAAACAGTTTTAAAACAGCATCGTCCAGGCGACCATGGACAGGACGACGAAAAAGGATAAAATAATCCAAATAAGTTTTATCAGTTTACGTCTTTTCATAGCTTTTAGCGCTTTAATAATCTGACGAAAGTCTCCGGCGGAATGTCCACGCGACCGCGGCCGGCGGCGAGCATCTTCTTCTTGCCTTTCTTTTGCTTCTCTAATAATTTGCGTTTGCGGCTAACATCGCCGCCGTAAAGTTTGGCGGTCACGTCTTTGCGTAAAGCGGACAGGCGTTCGGCGGCAATGATTTTCCCGCCCACGGCCGCCTGAATTTTAACGACGAACATCTGCCGCGGCAAATTATTTTTTAAAATCGCCACTATTCCCCGGGCTTGGCGGTAGGCGTCGTCGCGATAAACGATCATGGCCAAAGCTTCCACCGCTTCCTCGGCGATTAAAATGTCAAGCTTAACCACATCGGCCGGACGATAAACCAAATAATCGTAATTAAGGGAGGCGTAGCCGGCGGAAACACTTTTTATTTTATCATAAAAATCGGTTAAAATCGCGGCCAAGGGAATTTCATAATGTAAAATCGCCCGGCTATCGTCTAAAGCGGCGGCGATGTATTCCGTGTTTTTATAAATTCCCCGTTTTTCCTGGGTCAGTTCCATGATTTTGCCCAAATAAGCTTTGGGGGTAATAATGTCCAATTTCACCCAAGGTTCTTCTATTATTAGACCGGGCGAAGGCGCCGGCATTTTTTGCGGCGTTCTGATAATCAAGCTCTGACCGTCGGCCGAACTAATTTTATAAGCGACGCTGGGCACGGTAACCAGTAAATTCAAGTGATATTCGCGCCGCAACCTTTCCTGAAAAACTTCCAAATGCAAAAGGCCTAAAAAACCGCAGCGAAAACCGAAACCGAGAGCTTCGGAACGTTCGGCTTCGTAAGTTAAAGCGGCGTCGTTTAATTTTAATTTTTCCATGGCGACGCGCAAATCTTTAAAATCATCGCCCGCGCCCGGAAAAATACCGGCGAAAACCATCGGTCGCACTTCCTTATAACCCGGCAGGGCTTTGACCGAGCTCGGTAAAGAGCCAGCGACTGTGACCGTATCGCCGACGCGGCAATCACCAAGTTCTTTAAAACCGGTAACCAAATAACCAATCGCGCCGGCTTTTAATTCGCCGGTGGAAAAATAATCGGGGCGAAAAATGCCCGCGTCTAAAACTTCACTCTCCGCTTGCGAAGCCATTAATCTGATTCTCTCGCCCTTTTTAATCTGACCGGCGAAAACTCTGACGTAAGCGACCACGCCGCGATAAACATCATACTTGGAATCAAAAATCAGGGCGCGAAAAACCTTTTCATTGTCATCCGTCGGCTGACGGGGCGGCCGGCCGCGACTAATAACGGCCGCTAAAATTTCTTTGACCCCTTGGCCGGTCTTAGCGGAGGCGGAAATTATTTCTTCTGCCTTGACACCCAAAAGCGCCGCTAATTCCCTCTTGGTTTTATCAACGTCGGCGGCCGGCAAATCAATTTTATTAATCACGGGAATAATAGTTAGGTTCTGCTCCCGGGCCAAATATAAATTGGCTAAAGTTTGCGCTTGAATGCCTTGGCTGGCGTCCACCAACAAAATCGCCGTTTCCACGGCGGCCAAGGAACGCGAGACCTCATAAGAAAAATCCACGTGCCCGGGCGTATCAATCAAGTTCAATTCGTAGCCTTCGTAATTCATGGCTACTGGCTGTAATTTAATGGTAATGCCCCGCTCCCGCTCAATGTCCATGGCGTCTAAAATTTGATTCTTCATCTTGCGCGCTTCCACTGTCCGGGTAATTTCCAACATGCGGTCGGCTAAAGTGGATTTGCCGTGATCAATATGGGCAATCACGCAAAAATTTCTGATTTTATTTATCTCTCCCATAAGCGCCGCTGTTAAACTCCCCGCGCCTCGCCTTGGTCGCCGACTTTCACTTTCTTAAAAGGCCAACGCTGACGCAAGGCCGCCAAAAACCCAAATAGTTCTTCGCTCTTGAATAAGTAGCAAAAAAAAGCGTAAACCAAAAGGCCGATAAAAGCGGCCGCGACCAATTGGATAAAGACGCCGGAAAAACGGCTCATGTCTATAAACGGCCAAACGGCCGCTTTCATTAATTGGGCGGCGATGCCGCTGGCCAAAGCGGCCACCGTGAATTTTAAAGTGGCCACGATAATCCGGACCAAATCCAAGGCGCCGACGACAAAATGCAACCATAGCCAAAGCAAAAGAAAATTAAAAATATTGGCCAGAGAAAAGGCCAAAGCCAAACCGGCGACGCCCATTTTCGCTCCTAAGCAAAAAGATAAAACAACATTAAGAGCGACTGTTGATAAACCTAAATAGAAGGGCGTAGCGGAGTTATGGCGGGCGTAAAAAACGCGAATAAGAAGAGGAATGGTCGCCTGCGCGAACAGGCTCAAGGCAAAAAAGCCTAAGGTATTCATGGTTAAAATCGTATCCTGCCAATTGAATTTACCCGTGCCCAAAACGACGCGAATGATTTGGGCGCGCAAAACGATGATTAAAACCGTGGCCGGAATGATAAAGAATAAAATCTGACGCATGGTTTGGGAAAAATTGACCGTCAATTTTTCCTTATTAAAAGCGACCGCGGATAAGGCCGGAAAAGCGGCAATGGCGAAAGACACACCGAAGATGCCGATCGGAAAGGATTGCAAATTATTGGCAAAATTAAAAATGGTCAAGGAACCACTAGCTAAACCAGAAGCGATTATTGTCATTACCACTAAGTTAAGTTGGGAAATGGCTAAAGTTAAAGTGCGCGGCACCATCATACGGGCGATTTTTCTTGTCGCTTGGTCGCGCCATTTTAACAGCCACCGGTAGCGGAAACCAAGATGATAAACGGCGGGAATTTGAATGGCCATGTGCAAGAAAGCACCTAAAATAACGCCGGCGGCCAAACCATAAATGCCCCAAAGGCGAACAAAATACAAAGCGCCGACAATAATACCGAGATTGTAAAAAATCGGCGCCAGAGAATAAACCAAAAAACGCTTAAAAGATTGCAGGATGCCGCCCAAAATACCGGAGATGCCTAAAAATAAAGGCGACAAAAACATAATCCGAGTTAAAGCGGCGGTCAGCTTCTGCGCTTCCGGAGAAAAACCAGGAGTAATTAAACGCACCCATCCGGGCGCGAAAATAATACCCAAAAGAGCCAAAAAAATCAAGCCTAAGCAAATAATATTTAACATATTATTAGCTAAATTCCAAGCCTCACGATTACGACTAAACAAATTGCTGGCAGCTCTCCATTCACAAGGCAGGTCTTTTATTAAACCAGTGAAAATCGGAATAAAACCAGCAGAAAGCGCGCCTAAAACAACTAAGTTAAAAATCAAGTCCGGCACTCGAAAAGCGGCGTAATAAATATCCAAAGTCTGACCGGCACCGAAATGTCCGGCTAAAATACGATCGCGGATAACGCCTAAAAAACGCGAGGCTAAAGACGATAAGGCGACTAAGGCGGCGGCCACGGTGATACTATTGATTTGACGTTTAAAAATGTTTTTCAGCATATTCCTATCTTAACTGGTTTTGAAAAATAAGCAAGCGCTCATAAGCCGGGGCGTAATCGGGATTAAGAATTAAAGTTTGCCGCCAATAAGCGGCGGCTTCTTCTAAATGATGCTCTTGGTAATAAAGGTCGCCAAGATTAAAGTAAGTGGTCGCATAATCGGGGTTAACAAGCAATTCTTGTTTAAATTCCGTTTCCGCCACCGAAAAATTTTTTTCTTCTAAAGCGATAACGCCTAAATTATTATGGGCCATGGGTTCGGTCGGATTTAAGGCTAAGGCCTGTCGGTAATGGCTGCTGGCGCCCGAAAAATCATTATGGAAATAGTCCATAACGCCCAAATTGCGCTGGGCCAAAAGCGAATGCGGCGAGCTGGCCGTGGCTTGTCGCCAGAAAGTCAGGCCGTCCTTAAAATTCAGACTATAGCGCCAAGTCACTAAGGCGAAAACGATTATTACTAAAACAGCGCCGGCTTTTACCGCTCGCTTTTTAAAATCCAAGCCCTTAAGCCAATCAATTTCCCCCAAAATAATTAATAGGCCGGCGAAGGGCAAATACAGACGATGTTCCAAAAAGTCGCCGGGCGGATTTAAACTTAAAAGCGAAGGCAAGAAAAAAATAAGGAACCAAGCGGCGCCGAAAATTAGATAAGCGCTCCGGCGCCGTCGGGAAAAAACCAGGGCGATAATTATTAAAATCAAGATAAATAGACCATAAAGCCAAGAGGAATCGGCGGCGATCGGATAAACCGACAAATTAATCGGCAGAACCATTTTGCCCAAAGCCAATAAAAGCGCGGGTGAGTCAATGATTATCTGCTTTAAGGCCGGCCCCAGCGCCCAGGCCGTATTTTCCAGGGCAAAGGCGCGCAGAAAAAACCAGACGCCGAGAATGCCAAGAGAACCGAAAATAAACAAAAATTTATCGCGGGCCAAAAGCCGGCCGCGAGCCAAAAGCGACCAATAAATAATCAATAAAAAGGGCAAAAAAACCGCCGTTTCTTTGCTTAAGAGGGCCAGAAAGAAAAAAGCCAAATAGGCCAAATAGAAACGCAGCTTCGGGCTTTCCAAAAAACGCAAAAAAACCAAAAAAGCGGCCAAAATAAAAATCGTTAATAGAGAGTCGTTGCGGCCGGGAATCCAGGCCACCGCCATGGTGGCCACCGGCGCCACCAAAAAAAACAAAGATAAGCCAAAAGCTAAGGGCCGGCGAATGGTTAAGGCTGACAAAAAAAGGAATAAAAGACAAGCGGCCAAACAATGCAGAAGAATATTGGTTAAATGATAAAAGAAGAGTTCCTGCCCGCCCCAATGCGCGTCCCCCATCAAGGATAGGTTTAAAAGAGGACGGTAATAAAAGTTAGAGTTGGAAAAGAAAGCGTCATCCGTAAACAGGCGGCCGATATTCTTCGCTTGGCTGATAAGGGGATAATTGTCTAAAATCAAAGTATTGTCGTCCAAATAAGTAAAATTAAAAACCAGCGTTTGGCTGTAAAGCAAAAAGCCAAGAACAAAAATAATAAAATAAGGACGCCAACTTTTAAGCATAAAACCACACTTAGGGGCGAGCTAGCTAAGCACTAAACGAATGTCGGCCGCTAAGGCTGAATCCCGCGTCAAAAAGAGAGGGTTAATATCCAATTCCTTGATTTCCGGATGTTCGTTGGCCAGACGAGCGAGATTGACTAAGGCGTGAGCGGCCGCGGCGATGGCGTATTTCTTTTGGCCGCGGGCGCCGTTTAAAATCGGATAAATTTTCAAACTGGCGATAAGTTTTAAGGCGCGCTGGTAATCAAGATCAGCAATTTCCCAAGCGACGTCATTAAAAATCTCCGTATAAATGCCGCCGCGGCCGATTAAAAGCAAAGGACCGAAAGCCGGATCGCGTTTAAAACCTAAAATCAATTCCTGAGCTTTATTAACTTGTGGCTGGATAAGGAAATAATTACGACCGTCAGCTAAAAGGCTTTTATTTTTTAAACTTAAAGTTTTAACCGCCGACCGCAATTGTGCCCGGGTTTTTAGACCGACGACAACCGCGCCCTGCTCGGATTTATGGTTAAAATCCGGCCCCACCAGTTTTAAAACCAAAGGCCTTTTAAAACTAAGCCGAGGCTGTGCTTTATATCTAAAGCTCTTGACCGTGCGCAAACAGTATTTTTTCAAAAGCGCCAAGGCGCGCAAATAATCGTCGGCGCGCACCGGTTTTTTTATTCTCACCGCCGGCGGGCGATAGGGACTTAAATTGAGGGCGCTATGCTTATAAGTCAATAATTTCTTAAAGGTAGCCACCGCTTCCTCGGAAAAATCAAAAACCGGCACCTGTTGTTTTTCTAAATAGGCGCGAGCGCTGGCCACGGCCTTCCCGCCCAAAAAACTGGCCATAATTAATTTATGCGGGTATTTCTTGGCGGCGGCGGCGATAAAGCGGGCTGTCAGTAAAGGTTCGCTCATGGTCTGCGGCGTCAAAAGAACCAAAAGATTATTAACTTTTTTATCCGCCAATAATTTTCGCAAAGCCTTTCGGTAGCGCTGGGCGTCGGCATCGCCTAAAATGTCCCAGCTTCGCCCCAATTTTAAATTTTGCCGGCTGATTTCATCCACGGTTAAAACGCCCGAGCCGCCGGCATTGGTAATTAGATATAAATCTTCGCGGCCGCGATTCCGCCAAAACTCTTTACGAAACAAGGACAATAAATTGAACAGTTCTTCTAAATTTTCCAGCCAAATAGCGCCGGCCCGCTTCAGGCCGGCTTTAACGGCCGCCAAAGAACTGGTTAAAGCGCCCGTATGTGAACGCGCCAATTGACCGCCCGCCGCCGATTGGCCAGCCTGCAAAACAGCCACTGGCTTATGTTTTGAAAGGCGCGAAACCAAGGCCATAAATTTTTGCCCGTCTTTTATCTCTTCTAAATAAGCGACGATCAATTCCACCCGCCGGTCGCGAGCCAAGTAAACCAAGACGTCATTTTCGTCTAAAACGGCTTTGTTGCCCAAACTAATAAAATAGCCCAGACTAAAATTTTTAGTTTTTAACCAGTCTAAAACAGCCGCCCCGATGGCTCCGGATTGAGAGAGAAAAGCGATTGCCCCCGTTTTTTTGTCGGCGGCGGCGAAAGTCGCGTTCAAAGCGTTAAAGGTATTAATTAAACCTAAACAATTCGGGCCGAGAATATTAAGTTGGTGCTTCCGAGCGAGTTGGACAAGCGCTTCTTCTCTTTTCCGACCGCGGCCGCCAACTTCCTTAAACCCGGCGCTGATAATAATCAGGTTTTTAATGCCTAAAACGGCGCATTTTTCTACTTCCCTTAAAAGCAAGGGCGCGGGAATGGCAAAAACAACCAATAAGCGCTCCCGTTCGCGGCGCTTTAAAGGCAAGGCCGCCAAATCCGAAAAAGCCGGCCGGCCGGCGACACGTCGGGCCCGCAAATTTATGGGGAAAACCGCCCCTTTAAACCCGCCTTTAAAAATATTGTCCAGAATTTGCCAACCTAATTTGCGCCGGTTTCGGGAAGCGCCGACCACCGCCACTGCCTCGGGTTGGAAGAAGTATTTTAAAGACATAGATTTATTTTTTACTTAATAAAAACAAAGCACTAAGAAGCCAAAGGCTAAAAAGCCAATTTAAATTAAAATGAGCGAGAATGATGTGGGGCCAAATTATTTCTAAAATTAGGCTAACAATAGTCAAAAGAGTAAAAAAATAAAAAATTTCTCTGGCGATTAGTTGAGCTCGACGCATAAAATTACAAAAGCGCTTTGATTTTTTGCCACAAGGTCCGACCAGTCAATTCCACTTTTATTTCTTTTATCTCCAAATAATCTCCGGTTCCGTCTTCAGCCCTTAAACCGGGTATGGAAATAAGGAAACCGTAACGGCCGTTTTCCCGATAGGCGCCAACCAGATCAAATTCTGTTTGCGCCGTTTTCCAGCCCTCATTTTCGCTCGGCGGCTGATAGGCGGCAACGATATATTTTATCGCCGGTGTCAGAACAAAATGGCTATCCACTTTTTTTAAAGTGGGGTCAAAAAGGCTAATGGCGCTCCAACTGAAAACGCCGTTATTTTCTAAAATAACGTCGTCTTTAGTTAATTTTATTTCTTTCACCGGCGCTGGGCTGGCGCTAGTGAAGGTAAATTGCTCGTAAGGAACGGATAGGGAAAAATCTTGGCCGGCAAAAAACAAAGTCTGCAAGCTGGCCGGCGTGAAAGCTTTGGCTTGAAGATAATTGGCGTCGGTGAATAGTTTCAAATCACCGTTAGTTGATACTGGCCAGACTTTATTGATAAAAGCTAATTTGCCGACCGAGCTTTTTAAATTTTTAATAACGACGTCGTCGGTGATTTTAACTTCCACTTTATAGACTCCCGGGCTTAAATTCGTTTCCTTTAAAGACAAAGATTTATTTTCACTAATACCGCTAGCGGGCCGCGGGTTATCATCCGGCAAAAATTGACTGTTCACTAACTCGCCGCCGCGATATAAATTAACGGTAATCGGATCCGGCGCCTTATCTTGATTAAGGTCAACGAAATTGAAATCCAGACGCAATTGATTATTAGACACATAAACATAGAAATCTTCCGCGCCTCTTAGGGGCTGTTTAAGCTCAAGAGGACTAACAGTTGTTTCCTTGGGCAAATTATAAGGGAAAGTCAAGGCATAATTATAAACGGCTAGGCAAGCGTTCGGCCCCGAAGAACAATCTTTTAGCTGACCGGCGTCTAGGTCAGCTTGAAAAGCGTTTAAATCAGCATAAGCGCCATTCGCCTGCCAAAAAATAGTTTCTCCTTCTCGTCGCCAACCGCCAGCGGCCATTAAAGTATCTAAAATTTTATTATCCAGGGGTTTGAGTTCGTAACGGCGCGTCACTTTATCTCTTAAAAGCCCAAGTTCAACTAAGGGCGTAGAAGAAGATAAGTGATCACGATAAACGATGGTGACGACGGCGCTATTGAAGGGGCGGGGTGTGAATAAGGAAAAATAAACCGGGTCGCCAATCAATCGCGGATAAAGCTCGTCCTTGGCCAAACGCTCGGCCGGGCTGAAATCATAAATAAAGCCTTGACCGGATTTTAGACCTGACGGCCAATGGCGTTCATAGGTTATCCGCCCGAAGGGTACGATTTTTAAATATAAAAAAGCCAGGACGAAAACCAAGATGAGACTAAAGAAAAATAAGCGCAGTTTAAACAAAAATGGCCGTTTTGTCAAAAAGGCGGAAAACATAGACTACTTATATTTTACGTTATTTTGTCTAATAAAAAAAGGCACTCACCGGAACGCCTTTTATCTTATCTTATTTACTATAATCCGTCCTTTTTTTCCGGCCTTTATAACCTGTGCCAGCCGGAATCAAACAACCGATAATAACATTTTCCTTTAAGCCTTCTAAGTAATCAATCTTGCCGTTAACGGCGGCGTCAATTAAAACGCGCGAGGTCTCTTGGAAGGAAGCGGCGGACAGAAAACTATCGGTCGTCAAAGAGGATTTGGTAATACCCAATAACAATCTTTCCGCCTTAGCCCCTTTCTTAACCGCTTTATTGGCTTGCTCCAAAACTTCTTCTTCCACGGTTTCCCCGGGCAGAAGCGGCGTTTCGCCGGCGTCCTTAACTAAATAACGAGAAAACATCTGCCGAGCGATAATCTCCACGTGTTTGTCGTTTAAAGGCTGACCTTGGGAAGAATAGACATATTGGATTTCCCGAATAATGTATTTCTGGGTTTCCAAACGGCCTTTTAATTTATAGAGTTCGCGCAAATCCAGACTGCCTTCGGTTAATTGCGTCCCCTTGGCCACTTGATCGCCGTCTTTAACCAAAAGCATCGTCCCTTTTAAAATTGAGAATTCCTTGACTTTTTCCACGTCTTTGGCGATGGCAATATACTTCTCACTGACCGTTACCGTGCCGCCGGCTTTGGCGTTAACCGTTTCTCCGCCAACCTTGAATAAGGACGCGTTTAAAACCACCTCTTCCCCGCTTTTAACCAGAACTTTGACTTCCAGCTTCTTTTTATCTTTGGCGGTCAATCCGCCGGCCAATTTCAGTTCGTTGATCTTTTCGGAAAAATAATATTTTTCCTGCTCTTTGCCCTGATAACGAAGACTTAAAATCTTCGCCTGCGGATTATTAACAAAAATTTCTTTGCCCTGTTGGTCTTTAATAACTTTTTGGGCGAATTCTATTTTCACGCGTCCGCTGACGTCGGCGATGAGGGCTTTCTTTTTGGGACTGCGAGCTTCAAAAATTTCTTCCACGCGCGGCAAACCCTGGGTGATGTCTTCCTGGCTGGCGACGCCGCCGGTATGGAAGGTGCGCATGGTCAACTGCGTACCTGGTTCGCCGATGGATTGCGCTGCGATAATGCCGACGGTCGCCCCTAATTTTACCGGTTGGTTATAAGCCAAATCCCAGCCGTAGCATTTGGCGCAAACACCCTTATGCAATTGACAATTCAAGATGGAACGCAGATATAACTCATTAACGTCTTTGTCTTTCAAGAGTTTGACATTCTCTTCGCTTAAAATTTCGGCGGCGGCCAAAATGACTTTGCCTTTTTTGTCTAAAACTTCGCGCGCTAAATAGCGGCCGGTGATTTTTTTGAAAAAATCCTCGCCGTTTCTCTCCGTCTCGGCGCGGTTTAAGAGCAAACCCTCCTTATCGCCGCAATCTTCTTCGGCGATAACGACGTCTTGGGAAACGTCCACCAGGCGGCGCGTCAGATAGCCGGCGTTGGCCGTTCTTAAAGCCGTATCGGACAAGCCTTTTCTGACGCCATGGGTGGCGATAAAATACTCCAAAACTCCGAACCCTTCCTTAAAATTGCCTTTGACCGGCAATTCAATAATGGCGCCCGAAGGCGAAGTCACCAAGCCTTTCATGCCTAAAATTTGCACCGGCTGCGCCCAAGAACCGCGCGCCCCGGAATCAATCATGGAATAAACCGGCAAAATATCCACCAAATTTTGTTTGCAAATATCGGCGATCTTGTCCTTGGCGTTAGTCCATTCTTCAATGACTTTGGCGTAACGTTCACTTTCGGTTAACAGCCCGTCTTCGTATTGTTCTTGAATAAGCTCTACATTTTTATTGGCCGCTTCTATTAAACGATCTTTGTCGGGCAGATCGGGCAAATCGCCGAAGCCCCAAGACAGGCCGGATTTAGTAATGAAGGAAAAACTGCCGTTCTTCAAAGCGTCAATAAATCTAACCGTTTCCTCTTCGCTGTAGAGGCGCAAAGCTTCGCGAATCAAATCCTTTAATTTGCTTTTGTCCACGACTTCGTTGCGAAAACGCAATTTTTCCGGCAGCAGAGAATTAAAAATCAAACGGCCGACCGTGGTTTTTATTAAACGGCCGTCATATTTCACGCGCACCGGTTCATGCAGACCAACATCGCCCATTTCATAAGCTAAGCGGGCTTCGTCCTCGCCGTAAAAACAAGGCAATTCTTCCTCGGCTTTGGTTTTGTAATCCTTATCCGCCAAGGTAATGTAATAAGTTCCCCAAACGATATCCTGGGCCGGAGCGACAATCGGTTCGCCCGTGGCCGGCTTTAAAAGATTATGGATGGAAAGCATAATCTCGGCGGCCTCGTTACGCGCCTCCTTAGTCAAAGGCACATGGACGGCCATCTGATCGCCGTCAAAGTCGGCGTTAAAAGCCGTGCAGACCAAAGGATGAATTTGAATCGCCTTACCTTCAATTAAAACCGGGTGAAAAGCTTGGATACCTAAACGGTGCAAGGTCGGCGCCCGGTTTAAAAGTACGTAAGAACCACGGACGATTTCTTCCAAAATATCCCAAACTTCGTCGTGGCCGGCTTCAATGTAGCGCGAAGCGCTTCTGACGTTATGGACGATTTCCCGTTTGATGAGCTGGGAAATAATAAAAGGCTTAAATAACTCCAAGGCCATAATTTTCGGCAAGCCGCATTGATCCAAATTTAATTTTGGATTGACGACGATAACCGAACGGCCGGAATAATCTACGCGCTTGCCCAGAAGATTTTGGCGGAAACGGCCCTGTTTGCCTTTTAAAGTATCGGCCAAGGATTTTAGTTGCCGCTTCTGACCGGTGGAGGCGGTCACGGTTTTGGTGTGGCGGGCGCTGTTGTCCACCAAAGCGTCCACGGCTTCCTGCAGCATCCTTTTTTCATTGCGGCAAATGACTTCGGGCGCGTTTAAATCCAATAATTGCTTAAGGCGATTGTTGCGGTTGATGACGCGCCGATAAAGATCGTTCAAATCGGAAGCGGCGAAGCGGCCGCCGTCCAAAGCCACCATCGGTCTTAAATCCGGCGGCACCACCGGCAAGACGGTCAAAATCATCCATTCCGGCCGCAATTTATTATTGCGAAAACTCTTTAATAATTTCAAACGCTTGACCAATTTTTCCTTCTTGGAATCAATGGCCGTCACTAATTTTCCCTCTAAATTTTTAATGCTTTTCTCTAAATCAATTTTCTCCAATAATTTACGAATGGCTTCGGCACCGATACCGGCTTCAAAAATATGGCCGAACTTCAAGCTTAAGTTTTGATATTGCTGTTCGGACAAAATTAAAAGCGGCTTAAGTTCCTTAAGTTCTCTTTGCGTTTGCTCATAATCTTCCTCTAAGCGCGCCACTCTTTCCGCTTTAGCTTTATTCGCTTCTTTGGCCGTTTCCTCACTATTGGCGGCGGCCGCGCTTTTATCTTCCTTTTTATCTTCCTTGGACTTTTTGCTGCGGGTGCTGTATTCATTTTCAATCGCCTTCAACTTGCTCTTATATTCCTGTTTAACCTGCTCAATCGTCGCTTCTTGCAAATTTTCATCCACATCAATAACGATGAAACTGGCGTAATAAATGACTTTTTCCAAGGATTGAATGCCTAAATTCAAAAGCAAGCCGATTTTGGAAGACAGCCCGCGCAAAAACCAAATATGCGAACAAGGCACCTGCAGGCTAATGTGGCCCAGGCGTTCGCGGCGGACGACGCTCCGCGTTACTTCCACCCCGCACTTGTCGCAAACGATGCCCTTGTAGCGGATTTTCTTATATTTGCCGCAGGCGCATTCCCAATCCTTGGTCGGGCCAAAAATCTGCTCCCCGAACAAACCGTCCTTCTCCGGTTTCTGGGTACGATAATTGATCGTTTCCGGACGGGTAACTTCGCCGTGCGACCAGCTCAAAATTTCCTCCGGACTGGCCAGCTTCAAGCGGACGGCGTCAAAATCACTGGTTTTTATGGGATTAAGCATATATTATTAAATCATCTCTAAATTTATTATTCCTCCTCTTTTTCTTCTCTCTTGCCCGAACCCAGACTGACGATAATTTCCGGTTTGTCGTAATCAAATTTATCATCCTTTTTTTCTTCCGTTTTTTCTTCCGCGTCCAACTCGGTTTCCACTTCCGAGGCTGGCTGGCCGCTGTGACCGCCTAAAAGTTCCACGTTCAAACCTAGACCTTTTAATTCGCGGATAAGAACGTTAAACGACTCGGGCACGTTCAACTTTTCAATTTCCTCGCCTTTAATAATGGACTCGTAGGCCTTGCTGCGGCCGGGAACGTCGTCGGACTTAATCGTTAAAATTTCCTGCAAGGTATGAGCGGCACCATAGCCTTCTAAAGCCCAAACTTCCATTTCCCCGAAACGCTGGCCGCCAAACTGGGCTTTGCCGCCCAAGGGCTGCTGGGTAATTAAGGAATAGGGGCCGATGGAGCGCTGATGAATTTTATCCTCAACCATGTGGTTGAGTTTAAGCATATATTTGTGGCCGACCGTGACTTTATGGTCATAGGCTTGGCCGGTTTTGCCGTCATAGAGAACGACTTTGCCGTCTTCCGGCAAACCAGCGGCCCGTAATTCGCCTTTAATTTGTTCGGCGCTAATGCCGTTTAAAGCCGGGGAGACGACGCGGTAACCCAATTTTTTGGCGGCAAAACCTAAATGCGTTTCCAACAGCTGGCCCAGGTTCATGCGCGAAATAATGCCCAAAGGCGATAAGATGACATCAATGGGCGTGCCGTCGGCCATGTAGGGCATGTCTTCAGCGGGCACGACTTGGGAAATAACGCCTTTATTGCCATGCCGGCCAGACATTTTGTCGCCGACTTGGATCTTGCGCAAATTAGCCACGGCCACTTGAATAGATTTCAAAACGCCGGCGGCCAATTTGTCGCCTTCTTCGCGCGAAAAAACCTTCACGTCCACGACCTTGCCGTGTTCACCATGTTCCAAATATAAGGAGGAGTCGCGCACATCTTTGGCTTTCTCGCCGAAAATGGCGCGCAATAATTTTTCTTCAGCCGACAAAGTCGTTTCTCCCTTAGGCGTGATTTTACCGACCAAAATGTCGCCCGAGGAAACTTCGGCGCCGATTCTAATAATACCGTCTTCGTCCAAATTCTTCAGCTTCTCTTCCGAGATATTGGGAATATCATTAGTGATGACTTCCGGCCCGAGTTTGGTGTCGCGCACGTCAATAGTGTAATTTTCAATATGAATGGAAGAATAAACGTCGTCTTTGACTAAACGTTCGGAAATAATAACCGCGTCCTCGTAATTAAAACCTTCCCAAGTCATAAAAGCGACAAGAATGTTTCGCCCCAAAGAAAGTTCGCCGTCGTCTATGGCCGGCCCGTCGGAAAGTATTTGTCCTTTCTTCACTTTGTCACCCACGGCCACTACCGGATGCTGATTAATGCAAGTAGAAGAATTAGAACGCAAAAATTTATTTAAATAATAAGTGGTGGTCTGACCCTTTTTATTTTGCAATTCTATTAAAGACGCTTCCACGCGGGTTATCAGGCCGTCTTCTTTGGCGATAACCAGATGACCGCTGTCTCTGGCGGCCCTCTCTTCCACGCCGGTGCCGACAATAGGCGCTTCGCTTTTAATTAAAGGCACGGCCTGGCGCTGCATATTCGTGCCCATTAAGGAACGCTGGCCGTCGTTATGTTCCATAAAAGGAATAAGGCTAGTGGCGATGGAAATTATCTGGTTGGCGGCCACAGCGACGAAATCAATTTTATTGGCTTCTTCCACGCCCGGGGCGCCGTATTTTCTAACTTCATATTTACTGACCAAAAAATAGCCGTCCTTATCCAAAGAAATGGTGGCGTCGGCGGTAATGTATTTTTCTTCTTCAAAGGCGTCTAAATAAACAACTTCATCCGTCACGCGCCGACCTTTTTTATCTGAAACGACTTTGCGATAAGGCGTTTCCAAAAAACCGTAGCTATTTAAGCGGGCGTAGGCGGCCAAGTGGCCGACTAAACCGATGTTCGGGCCTTCGGGCGTGGCGATGGGGCAGATGCGGCCATAGTGAGTGGCGTGGACGTCGCGCACGTCAAAACCGGCGCGCTCGCGCGTCAGGCCGCCCGGACCCATGGCCGACAAGCGGCGCTTATGCTCCAGTTCGGCCAGGGGATTAGTCTGGTCCATGAATTGCGACAGTTGTGAAGACATGAAAAACTCCCGGACCACGCCGATAATCGGCCGGGCGTTAATTAATTTGCTCGGGGTCAAGGAAGCGATGTCGGAGGTGGACATGCGGTCTTTGATGATGCGTTCCATTCTCGCCAAACCGACGCGGAAACGGTTTTGAATCAGGCCGCCAACGGCCCGCACGCGGCGATTGCCCAAATGGTCAATGTCGTCTTCCGGTTCCTTGGTAATATTTAAACGAATAACTTCTTTAACAATTAAAACTAAATCTTCCTTGCGTAAAATACGGTTTTCCTTCTTGTTGGCGGCTAAATTCAAAGCGAAACGGCGATTTAACTTATAGCGACCGACGCGGCCGAAATCATAGCGGTCAAAACGGAAAAACATGGAATAAATGAGCTGGCGAGCGTTATCCACCGAAGCCAAATCGCCCGGACGGATGCGGCGGTAGACTTCCTGCAGGCCTTCGGCTTCGTTCTTGGCGACGTCTTTTCCAAGCGTCGCGGCAATGTAACTTGCTTCCTCCCCGTCCTTAACCACGTCTACGTCCGCGAAGAGTTGTAATAGCTCTTCGTCCGTGGCGTAACCGAAGGCCCGTAAAAGCGAGGTCACAGCCACTTTTCTTTTCCGGTCTATCCTCACCCAAATAACCTTATTGGCGTCGGTCTCAATTTCCAGCCAGGCGCCGCGGTTGGGAATAATCTTGGCGCCATAGCATTTTTTGCCTTTAATAAACTCGGCCGTGAACATCACGCCGGCGGAACGAATAAGCTGAGAAACGACCACTCTCTCAATACCGTTAATGACAAAGGTGCCCTTTTCCGTCATTAAAGGAAAATCGCCGAGAAAAACTTCTTGGTTAACGGCTTTGTTCGTTTTTTTATTGAGAAGACGCGCCTTGACCCGCAAAGGCGCTTCGTAGGTAATGTTTTTTTCTCGGCTCTCCACTTCGGAAAATTTCGGCTCATCCAAATAATAGTCTTCTAAATACAATTCCAGGTCGCGGCCGATGAAGTCGGTTACGGGGTTGATCTCGTCGAAGAGTTCGGTCAGGCCTTCCTTAATGAACCAATTATATGAGTCCGTTTGGATCTCTATCAGATCGGGCATGGGCATAACCTCATGAAACTCTGAGAATAATTTGCGTTTAGACGCAGGCTGTATGCTCATAACAAAAAAAATCCCAATCCCAATTGGTTTGAGTTTATTTAATATTAAATTAATTACCTTCTTTATTTATCACTTTTTTAAACAAAAAAGTGTTAGGTAATTTTTATAATATTCCCTTATAGCTATTCTGTCAAGAGGCCGAATCGGCCGATTTCCTGCCTGACCACTTCCCTTTCGTCCCATGGTATTTTTCGGCCATTAGAAGCGCAAATATACTGCTCAGCGCCTTTGCCGGTGAACAAAACCATATCATCTTTTTCGGCTAAAGTTAGTGCTTTCCTTATAGCCTCGCGGCGATCGGTAATTTTGAACAGTTTTTCCCCAGGCTTTTTGCCGGCTTTTTCCGCTCCGGCCGCCACCTGGGCAATGATCGCTTCCGGGTCTTCGTCGTAGGGGTCTTCATTAGTGACAATGACGATATCCGCGTTTTCTCCGGCCAAGCGGCCCAGAATGGGCCGCCGAGCCCGGTCGCGGCCGCCGCCGGCCGAACCCAGGACATGAATGAGGTGGCGGTGCGGCAGTAGCTTGACAGTGGCGTACAGTTTTTCCAGAGCGCGCGGCTCGAAAGCATAATCGACCAGGGCGATGAAATCCTGCCCGGCGCGGATGATTTCCATTTTCCCGGCCAGAGCCGGGACGCTGGCCAGGCCGGCCCTAATCTTTTCCGGGCTCAGTCTTTGGTTAAGGCCGACGGCGTAAGCGGCCAAGGCGTTAACGGCATTAAATTCCCCCAGGAGCGCCAAATTGATTTCTTGGCCATTGACGCTGAAGCTGGTGCCGTTGGCGCTGGCGTTCACTTGGGAACCGACGAGCAAGGTGAAATCGGCGGCGGCGCTTTCCCGCGGCAGGTTTTTCAGGAACTGGTCGGCCGTAGCCACGGGATTAAGAGTATAGACGAGCTTGGCTTCGCTCCAAAAATCCAGAAAATACTCGGCCTCGCCGCCGTCACCGTTGACGATGATGGTTTTGACCACACGATTTAAGTCTATTTTTTTTAAACCGCTCGCCGGCCGGCAAACAATTTTTTGCTCATTAACATATTTGGACCGACCGCGTTTTAAATGCGCGAACAATTTTCCCTTGGCCGCCCGATAATTCTCAAAGCCGCCATGCGCTTCAATATGTTCGGGATACAAACCGGTAAAAACCAGGACGTCGTAGTTAATAAAACGATGACGAAATTGCTTGATGCCTTCGGAAGTCGTTTCAATGACGGCATAACGGCAGCCGTTTTTAAGCATGCGCCGAAGAAGACGCGGCAAAAAGCCGCGGCCAGGCATAGTCATCTTCTTGTCGTTCAGCCATTCCCGGTCGCCGTCGGAAAAAACCGCCGTGGAACTGAAACCCGTCTTAAAGCCGGTGGCGCTAAACATTTTTGCGATTAAATAAACCGTGGAGGTTTTGCCGGCCGTGCCGGTGACGCCAATGACGATCAGGCGCTCGGCCGGAAAAGCATAAAAAACGTTGGTTAAATAAGCCAGGAGGAAATGGTAGGCGGGCTGGAAAAAGCGGAAAAGCCCCTGCGGAATCAATTTTTTTATCTTTGCCGGCATGCTTTCATTATATCAGGAAAAATTCAAATTAAAAAACCGCCGGGCCGCGCCCGACGGTTTTTATCGGGAACAAAAGCAAGCGCGGAAAACTATTAATCGTTCCCGTCATTTTCGGCCGGCCGGAAGAACCGCCCGTAATCGTGCCTTGCCCGGAACCGACGGTGTTGACGAGAAGCATGACCGTGCCCGCGTTGCCGGACGGCGACGCCAAGGTCGTGAAGCTATAGGATACGGCTGAAACCGGATTGCTGGTCCAGCTTATCGTTGCGCTCGTGTTGGTAAGATTGGTCGTCATGACATTGCTGATCGTGTTGGTTTGCGCCAACGCGGGTTGGACGGCGTCTCTATTTTAAAATCCCCCGGATTCCGAGAGCTTAGTTTGGAACTAAGTTCTAAGAGTCCGAGG